>CBDUQI010000233.1:0-8688 GCA_965369325.1 uncultured Gammaproteobacteria bacterium | reverse complement strand
TCGCCCACCTCACCGTTCCAGGACAACATCTACATGACGTGGGACAACTTCAATCAGGGCAATACGATGAAGTTTGCGCGCTCCACCGATTTTGGGCACACCTGGAGCCCGGTCATGTCGCTAAACGCACCTGCCGGCATTGCGGGTGATATTGCGACCGATGCCGCGGGCAAGCTTTACTATATCTACCCAGCCTTCAGTAACCGTACGATTCAGGTGGTGATCTCCAACGATGGTGGCACAAGCTTCGGTCCGGCGCAGACCATTGCGAGCACGGCGGGTGAATTTCAGATTTTTGTGCCGTCACAGGCGACGCGCGGCGCGTTGATTTACACCTCGGCGGACACCGATCGCAGCAATGGGCCGTTCGCGGGCAGCGTGTACGCGGCCTGGGGGGACTCGCCCACCGCCGCAGAGGGCAGCTCTTATGTTCGCGTGGGCTACTCGCGTGACGGTGGCAGCACCTGGACGTTAGTCTCGCCGCAACCGCCGAGCGCTTCGGTCGATCGCTATCATCCGTGGCTTGAAGTGGATGAGAACGGCAATGTGCATGTGATTTACTACGATACTCAGGACGATCCCTCGCGTGGCAGCGTGCACCTGTACCATTCCGTTTCCGCCGATGGCGGACAAACCTGGACCTCGAGCAGGCTCACCACGCAGAGCTCGCCGGGTGCCAACGACGGCTTCGATTTTGGCGATTACAACGGTATGTCGATCAGCATGAATCAACTGCTGGCGTCGTACTCCGATAACCGCGACTTTGTGGTGGACACCTATGCGGCAGGTACCGTGCTTGGCGGGGGCGGCCCTGTCTACACGCTACTCGATACCAACCCTGGTACTGCCGGTGTGGTGAACGAGTGGAGCACCCAGAACGGCACGGCGAATGCCGGTAATGTGGTCTACTTTGGGTTTGGCGCGGGTAGCACCAGCGTGAACATTGGTCCGTGTACCGGTGTATCGCTGGGAATGAACAACGCTCGCCCGATAGCGTTTGCCAGTGCCGATGCGGCGGGCAGCGCGACCGCCAGCCGCAATGTGCCATCGGCAGCCAGTGGATTAACGGTGACGTTCCAGGCGCTTGATCTGGGCAACTGCAGTACGACCAACACCATCAGCACCACGTTCTGATTCGTGTGCGAGGCAGCACCGAGCGGGGCTTGTCCCCGTGCGGTGCTGCCGACACCGAGGTGCCAAGCTGCCGCGTCAAGGTGTGTTAGGTCTGTATAACAGGCCCTTGTGATAGGGTAGCATCTGAATTTACTACGGAGCATCGGCATCGATACCCCGAGCGAGCCCTCACCGGCACTACAGGTTGAGTCGACTCAACGCCCCGCCCCCTCAATCGACTGGTCCATCTTTACGCCCGCATTCGTTCTTGTGATGTTGGTGAGCGCCATGATGATTCTGTTCCCGCAAGCAGGCGAGCGGTACGCGCAGGGTGCAATGGATTTCATTACCGGCAAGCTTGGTTGGCTGTACCTGTCGGGCGGTGCAGCCGTCCTCGGCTTTGCCGCGTGGCTCGCATTTGGCCCCTATGGTCATGTAAAGCTGGGCGCGCCCGACGAGCCTCCCGAGTACTCGGACATCCACTGGATATCAATGATGTTTACGGCCGGCATCGGCGCCGGGATGATCGTGTGGGGGTTTGCGGAGTCGGTGTACTATCTGCGCACGCCGCCGTTTGGCATCGCCCAGCACTCCTCGCAGGCGATCGAGTGGGCACACATGTACCCGCTGTTTCATTGGGGCCTCACGCCGTGGGCTTTGTACGCCATTCCAGCGGTGCCGATTGCGTACATGCTGCACGTAAAACGCGCGCCGCTACTGAAGATAAGCGCAGCTTGCGAGGAGGCACTGCCGATCCGTGGGCGTGCCGGTATTAAAATCGCGATCGATGCGCTCATCGCCTTAGGGATTGTCGGTGGTACGGCAACCTCGCTTGCGCTTGGGGTACCGTTGGTATCTGCGTTTTTGTCGGAACTGGCCGGCGTACCTGACACGCTTCAGACCAAAGCGCTGATCCTGATTCTGTGGACGATGCTGTTCGGCGCCAGCGCCTACCGAGGCCTTAAAAAAGGCATTAAAGTGCTGGCCGACATCAATATGGTGCTGGCGGCGCTCGCCATGCTGTTTATTCTGCTGGCAGGGCCGACGGTGTTCATCCTGTCCCTGTCGGTGAATAGTTTTGGGTTGTTACTGGATAATTTCTGGTTGATGTCGACCTGGACCGATCCAGTTGAAAAGCGCGGCTTTCCTGAGGCGTGGACGATTTTCTACTGGGCTTGGTGGCTGGCATTTTCCGCGTTTATCGGAATGTTCTTCGGGCGGATTTCGCGTGGCCGAACCATTCGTCAACTGGTGCTTGGGGTGATTTTTTGGGGCAGTCTTGGCACCTGGCTGTTCATGTGCATTGCCGGGGGCTACAGTTTGTACCTTGAGGCCCATGATCTGTTCCCGGTGCAGGAGACATTGGCAAACGAGGGCATGTCGGTGCTGGCCGCCAAGGTGATTGTTCAGTTGCCGATGGGACGGATCGCGCTCGCGGGCTTTATCGTGCTAAGTATTATCTTCTATGCCACCACGCTGGACTCGGCTGCGTACGTGCTGGCTAGCGTCTGCAGCAAGGGGCTGCACCATGATCAGGAGCCGCCGCGGGTCAGTCGCTTGGTATGGGCCGCTTGTCTGGCCTTGTTGGCGGCCGGGCTGGTGATGTCCGATAACCTGCGCACCGTAAAATCCTCCACCGTGGTGTTCTCGTTGCCACTAATTCCGGTGGTGGTGTTGATGTCGGTGTCACTGGTGCGCTGGTTGCGCCGGGATCACAGCAGCGGTTGAGGTCAGCCCGCCAGCATTTTGTTCTTGCGTCGACGCACAAACAATACTAGCCCAAGCAGCCCGGCTGTCAGCAACAGGCCCAATGCTTCGATTCCCCGTTCTGCCATCTGATTATCGCTGCCGTGGTTACTCAGCAGGCCGCCGTCGGGTGAGCCCACATAAAAGCGCACCAGGCTGGGCAACAGGGCCATTGCCCAAGCGAGGGTTGCCACCAGCAAAATCGATCCCGCTACGGTGCTGAAACGCGTGGCGCGGCTTTCAAAACCCAGCGCTAGGACGCACAAGCCGCAAGCGGTGTAGTAACTGCTCCAAAGCCAGTTATCCGGGTCGTCCAGTTGCATGTAGGTAAACCCGAACAGGGCCAATGCCGCGAATACTGATAAGATTCGCCCAACCAAAGTCCATTTCCCCCAATTTCATCAGCCGTCCTGGCCGGTGAACATCATCCGTGGTTGCACGGAGTAAGCCTCACTCCGTGGGTAGATCGCTCTGCGAGAACGCACTCAATTAGCTATTACGCTTAGCAATTTTTGGATCATCGCATGTCTGTTGCTAAGTTGCGAGAGCTTTGCGATACTGGTTATTCATACAGTGTTGGAATCCAAGCAAATGCATCCTTGCAAGCGGTCGGCATTGGTCATCAAAGGCCGCGGCGTCTCCAGCCAGCCAGCCCCGCGCTTTGTGGCATCGCATACCGAGCCCTTCGATGACGGCTGGGCAATTGAGGCCGACCCGCTGGTCGGACCCGCGCCGGCTACGCGATTGCGGCCGGATCCATCACGTACCATCATCAGTCGAAATCGCTCGCCAGATCTGCCGTTCGACCGCTCGATTAACCCCTATAAGGGGTGCGAGCATGGTTGTGTGTATTGCTTTGCACGCCCCACTCATGCCTATCTTGATCTGTCGCCGGGACTGGATTTTGAAACGCAGATTTACTACAAGGCGCAGGCGGATACGTTGTTGGAGGAGGCCTTGCGTAAGCCCTCGTACCAGTGTCGTCCAATCGCATTGGGAGCGAATACCGATCCGTATCAACCAGCCGAAAATAAGCACAGAATTACTCGCGCGATACTGCGCACGCTGGCGCAATGCCGTCACCCGGTCTCTATCGTCACCAAGGGTGCGTTGGTGGAGCGGGACATCGACATATTGTCAGAAATGGCCAGGCAACAGCTCGCTCACGTGACTATCAGTGTCACCATGTTGGACCCACAACTCAAACGTACTCTTGAGCCACGCACACCTTCCCCGGCCCGGCGGCTCAAGAGCATAGCTGCGCTGGCCGCGCGTGGTATTCCGGTCAGTGTTCTGGCTGCGCCGATGATCCCTTTCGTTAATGACCATGAACTGGAAGACATTCTGCAGGCCAGCTACGATGCGGGCGCCCGCAGCGCCGGGTATGTGCTGCTACGCTTGCCGCATGAGCTCAAGCAAATGTTTCGCGAGTGGCTAGATACGCATTATCCTGATCGCGCAGCTCATGTATTCAGTGCTATCGCCCAGATGCGCGGCGGCCAGGTCTACGACGCGCGATTTGGTGTGCGCCAGCGCGGCACCGGGGTCTACGCGGATCTGTTGGCACGACGCTTTTCACTGGCGTGTAAGCGTCTGGGCCTGAACGGGCGCAACCTGCACACCTTGCGCACGGATTTGTTCCGGCCGCCTGAACCACCTGGGCAGCTCAGCCTCCTGCCCTGATAATCCAGTCGGCTATCTACTACCGAAGGTTTGAGTATTCTGCGCTTTGGGTGCCGCGCATGAGGCGTACAAAGACGCGGCGGCTGGATCGCCGGTCGCCTGCGCGCGTTTGCTACCCACCTCTACGTCATTGATGCAACAGATGATTATGTGAACCGTATCGCCATCCCGTATGCGGCCAAAGCGCTAAACTGCGGTGCGTTGCCCATCCAGCGTGCAAGTACGGGCCCTGTGTGCGCATTGAGTTGTGCGTGTGCCGACACCTGGCCGGTGTTGCACCGACGGTGGAAGGCACTGAAAAATATGGATTTGCGCTGTGTTCGCGTGCGATTGCTGGTAAGCTTCGCGGTTGCGGGATATGACAGCAGGATCATACCCTTTTGAATTTCCGGAAGACGAGTAATGCATAAAACCAATTTCCTGGTGATGCCGGTGATGTGCATCGCAGTGGGTCTGTTGGTCAGCGCGGTGTCCGCACCCGCTCTGGCTGATCTGGCCACGGCGCAGCGCCTCTACCAGCAAGGCCTGAGTGATCAGGCGCTAAATGAAGTTGAATCTCTATTGGTCGACAATCCGGCAGATGCCGAATTGCGGTTCTTGAAAGGGATCATTCTGGCTGAACAGGGGCGCAACGATGAGGCGATAGAGATTTTCGCCGGCTTGACCACCGACTATCCGGAGCTCCCGGAGCCGTACAACAATCTGGCTGTGTTGTTCGCTGACAAGGGTGATTTTGAGAAATCGCGCGAGGCGCTCCTCGCCGCGATCCAGACCCATCCCAGCTACTCAACCGCACATGAAAATCTGGGCGATCTGTATGCCAAGATGGCCAGCCTCGCCTACAACCGGGCGTTGCAGGAAGACCGGGCTAACGAATCCGCGCGGATAAAACTGCAAAAAGTGGATGGTCTGTTCTCGGTTCCGGTCCCGTTGGGGACGGTCGCCAGCACCCGCGAGCCGGCGACGTCACCGCCCGCCGCCGTCTCTGAGCCGCAAAGGCAGCCGGCGGTCGCTGCGGCGATACCAGAGCCCGATCCGATTACCCCGGTTACTCCGGATCCCGACCCAGTGGTACCCGCGCCTTCTCCGGTGCCAACTCCGGTTACCAGCACCGCCAATCCGCAGGCGATTGTGGATGCAATACGTGGTTGGAGTGGTGCGTGGGCGGCACAGGATGTGTCCGGCTACATCGCCTCGTACACCTCCGGCTATTCCACTCGAGGACTAAGCCGTAGCGGGTGGGAGGAACAGCGGGCGCAGCGCCTGTCAGCGCCTAGTTTTATTTCAGTGGATGTGGATGACATCAGCGTAAGCTTTACCAATGCCAACACCGCCCGCGCCACGTTTGTTCAGGAGTACCGATCGGATAATTATCGTGATCGGGTACGTAAGACCCTGGTGCTGAACAATGTGAACGGGAGTTGGCGCATCGCGCGCGAGTCATCCGAACCGCTCTAGTAACCTGTTGTAGCGATTACACTCGCGGGCCGGCTTTAGAGCCGGCGCGCGCAGCCTTGGGGTGCACGCCGAATGGGGTGCTGTTAACAGTAGCTAGCTAACAAAACGAAGAGTTCGTGGAGATACGGAGTGCGTTCACTCGCTCTGGGTAGCTTATGTGCGTTGATCTCGATGGCGGCCCTCGCCAGTGGCGCACACCCACCTGCCGGATCAAGCAATCAGGAAGCGTTGCTGCTCGAGGCATTGGACAGTTTCCAGCATGGTGATGTCCACCAGGCGCTGCGCCAGGTGAACGCGCTGGTCCGCACCGAACCCAATTTCCGTTTGGCTCATCTTCTGCGTGGCGACATTCTTGCCAGTCAGGCGGGCTCGCCGTTATCGCTGGATGAGAACTTCGGGTTTCCCCGGCAGGGCGTGGATGATCTGCTGGCTGAGGCCCGCCAACGGCTTAAGCGCAAGCAGTTTAATCCCAGTGGTCGGGTGCCGGCAGCGGTGCTACAGCTAGCCCCGAGCCAGAAGCACGCGGTCGTTGTGGATACCGCCGCCTCGCGTCTGTATCTGTTTGAGAACAAACAGGGCCGCCCCGAACTGATCAGCGACTACTACGTATCCGCAGGTAAAAACGGAACGCGTAAGCAGGTGGAGGGCGACCGACGCACCCCGCTGGGCGTGTATTTTGTGACCAGCCGACTGCCAGGCACCACCCTGCCCGACAAGTACGGACCAGTGGCATTTCCAGTCGACTACCCTAATTACTGGGATCAACGTGTCGGTCGCACCGGCGATGGTATCTGGTTGCATGGCGTTCCCAGCTCCACCTACAGTCGCCCACCGCAGGACAGCGATGGCTGCGTCGCCATGTCCAATACCGATTTGGATCGTGTTGCGCCGCTGCTAAGCGCGGGCAAAACCCCGGTGGTCATCGCCGAAGGGCTGGATTGGCTGGACGTCGACACCGTGAGCGATCGTCGTGAGCAGGTTGCACAGAGCATCGAGCAATGGCGCAGCGCCTGGGAAAGCGGCGATACCGACGCTTACCTAAGTTACTATGCGGACGATTTTGTCGGTCGCGGCATGGACCGTGAGCGCTGGGGTGAGTACAAACGGCAGGTCAACAAGAGCAAGCGCTTTATCACCGTTGAGGTGGCGGATGTGAGCCTGTTTTCCTACCCGGATGAGCCCGATCTGGTGCTTGCTCGATTTCGCCAGACTTACGACAGCAACAATACTAAACGGCGCGCGACCAAGCATCAGTATTGGCGCTTGGCCGATAACGGTCGCTGGCGAATCACCACCGAAGAGGTGGAGTGAACCGCACCGCCAGTAAGACCGGCGGCGGGTGTTTTTCTTTGGCTGCCTAGCCTTCGCCGCTCGGCGACTGCCCGGCCGCTTCTTTGTCAGCCAGATGGTCGACAATCTGGAACAGTTTGGAGTAACTGCCGGCCATGCGCCCATCGGTGGTGTATTTGCCGTTTACCCCGATCGTCGGCACGCTCTGAACCTTGTACTGGGTGGAAATCGCCTGCGCCTTACGCATCTTGGAGTCCACGGCAAACGATTTCATTGCTTCCTGGAACTTGGCTTTGTCCACGCCCTGCTTCTCGAAGAAGCTGGCCAGCGATTTCTCATCGCCCAGGCGGTTCTTGTTGACGTGAATCTCGGTGAAAAACGCCTCGTGCACCTGCTCGGCGACACCAAGCGTTTCGGCCGCGTAGTAAGCACGCACGTGGGTGGCCGCCAACTGGTTAAACGCGACCGGCACACGGATGAACGAGACATTGCTGCGCTTTGTTTTTAGCCAGCGCTGCACCTCGGGTTCCATGCTGAAGCAGTGCGGGCAACTGTACATAAAAAACTCGACCACCTCGACCGTATCTGGCGAGCTCTGCGTGCTCAGTGCCGGCGTGTGGCGACGATAGTGCCGGCCTTCCTCGAACGGGGCAGGCAGTAGTTGTGCGGTTTGAACCGGCGCATCCGCAGCGGGTGTCGGGGTGGGCGCTGCATGGTCATGGCCAGCGTGAGCATCAGCCATCTCAGGCTGGGCCTGCGCAGCAGGCGCGGGCGCCGGGTTGGTGATTTGGGTGCGGGGGACGTCAGCGGCGTCGGCGCTGTTTGGGCTGCTAATCTGCCAAATGCCAAATGCGATGGCTGCGACTGCAACGATGCCGGCCAGTTGTTTCATCATATTCTCCTGGAACTTCCCTAGTTGTACGCTTGTTCCTTAGTCCGATGGTTTGAATCCGCATAAGTTTCCTGGATTCGCACCGGCTGCGGGCTGCGTGACAGTGCTTTACAAGCGCCGGGCGCTGCTTAACGCTGCAGGCTCTTGAGCGCATGCTCTCCGCGCAACCCGCGAGGCGGGCCGCAGAGTGAAATTCTAGCGCAAACCCTGAATATAGGTTGCGACTGCCTCGATCTCGCTGGCGCTGAGCCGGGCTGCGACGTTGCGCATCATCTGGTTCAGGTCCGATTTACGCTCGGTGGCCGCATACGCGCGCAGCTGCGCCGCTGTATAGGTGGCGTGCTGTCCACTCAGCGATGGGATGCCAGCGCTCGGGTTACCGTGGCCGGCTGGGCCATGACAGGCGCCGCAGGCGCTCACGCCAGAGGCCTGGTTGCCACCGCGGTAGATGCGCTCGCCGGCGCTCGCCAGATCCGGGTTTGCGCCCGGCGTCTTGGCGCTCAGCG
>CBDUQI010000232.1:0-8720 GCA_965369325.1 uncultured Gammaproteobacteria bacterium | reverse complement strand
GGTCGGCGCGGTCGATATAACCGGTGTCGATCCGGCCTTCGGCGAAATCTTCGTGCCCGCTCAGGCGCCGTAGCAGGGTGATGTTGGTGTCCAGCCCGAACACGGCGGTGCGGGCGAGCGATTCGCGCAACCGGGCGATGGTGTCGGCGCGGTTGCGGTCATGGCAGATGAGCTTGGCAATCATCGGATCGTAGTGCACGCTTATCTGCGCACCGTCGGTGATGCCGTGATCCATACGCACATGACCTGGGGCAGGGCCCTGTGCGGGCGGGCGGACAAACTGCTCAATGGTGCCAGTGGCAGGCAGGAAGTTATCCTCAGGCCGCTCGGCGTAGATGCGCGCCTCAATCGCATGGCCGCTGCTCGTGATGGCGTCCTGCGCCAGCGGCAAGGCCTCACCGCTGGCCACCCGCAGTTGCCATTCCACCAGATCCAGGCCGGTGACTGCTTCAGTTACCGGATGTTCCACCTGCAGCCGCGTGTTCATCTCCAGAAAGTAAAACTGGCGGTCCTCGCCGACGATAAATTCCACCGTACCCGCGTTCACATACTCCACGGCGTCGGCTGCATCCACAGCCGCTTTGGCCATGGCGGCACGCAGCGATGGGTCCAAAAACGGGGAGGGTGTCTCCTCAATGATTTTTTGGTAGCGACGCTGGCAGGAACATTCGCGTTCGAACAAATGCACGATGTTGCCGTGGGTGTCGCCGAATACCTGGAATTCAATATGCCGAGGGCGCTCGACGAAACGTTCGATAATGAGGTGATCGTCCCCAAACGCGTTGAGCGCTTCACGGCGGGCGCCGGCAATGGCCGCTTGCAACTGCGAGGCCTCATGCACGATACGCATGCCCTTGCCGCCGCCGCCACCACTGGCTTTTACCAGCAACGGGAACTGGATGCCGGCGGCCTGCTCCAGCAGGGTTTGCTCGTCCTGGGCATCGCCGTGGTAGCCGGGCACGGTCGGCACGCCAGCATTCACCATTAGTTTTTTCGATTCGGCTTTGGAGCCCATTAACTCAATGGTGCGCGCGTCCGGGCCGATAAACTGGATGCCTGCCTGCGCGCAGCGCCGCGCGAACGGCGCGTTCTCCGATAAAAACCCGTAGCCGGGGTGAACGGCGTCGGCACCGCTGTCGTGCGCCACTTGCAGTAATTTATCCATGTTCAGGTAGGAGGCGCTGGCCTGGGGCGGGCCGATCGGCCAGGCCTCATCGGCCATCTGCACATGGCGCGCCCCTTCATCGGCCGTTGAGTACACGGCGACTGTGCGCACGCCCATGCGCCGGCAGGTGCGGATAACGCGGCAGGCGATTTCGCCGCGGTTGGCTATTAGAACTTTGCTAAACATACGCTTCCGATTCGCCGCCGTGTTGATTCGCGTGCATGGGTGCTGTCGCGCGCTGAGGTTGCGCCGGTCGCTACCAGTTGCCGGTGTTGGACATGTTCTGCCACGGGTCGGCGGGCGCCAGTGCCTCGCCTTGTTGCAGCAGCTCGATCGACACGCCATCGGGAGAGCGCACGAACGCCATATGCCCATCGTGGGGCGGGCGGTTAATCGTGACCCCGGCCTCCATTAGTTGGGTGCACACCTGATAGATGTTCTCGACCCGAAAGGCCAGATGCCCGAAGTTGCGTCCGCCGCCGTACTCCTGCGGGTCCCAGTTGTAAGTGAGTTCCACCATGGGGGCCTGATGCTGCCGGGCGCGCTCTACATCCTGTGCTGCGGCCAGGAACACCAGCGTAAAACGCCCCTTGGGGTACTCTTTGCGGCTGATTTGCACTAACCCGAGTTTGTTGCAGTAAAACTCCAGTGACGCGTCGAGGTCGCTGACTCGCAGCATCGTATGCAGATATTGCATCAGGTTTACTCCTGGGCTCACGCCCGGCGAAACTACATCCGGAATACGCCGTAGTTGGGTATGTCTTTTTCGTTGTTGCGCTCGACGGTACCAAGCGCAAGACCGAGCAGCGTTCGGGTATCGGCCGGGTCAACCACGCCGTCATCCCACAGCCGTGCGGTGGCGTGATACGGGTTGCCCTGGGTTTCGTATTGCTCGGTGATGGCACTGCGAAAGTTGGCCTCATCGGTCTCTTCCCATTGCTCGCCACGGGCTTCCAGGCCGTCGCGTTTGACCGTCGCCAGCACCGAGGCGGCCTGCTCGCCGCCCATCACCGAGATGCGCGCATTCGGCCACATCCAGACAAAGCGAGCGCCATAGGCCCGTCCGCACATGGCGTAATTGCCCGCCCCAAAACTGCCACCGATGATGACAGTGAGCTTGGGCACAGTGCTACAGGCCACGGCGTTGACCATCTTGGCGCCGTCTTTGGCCAGGCCGGCATTTTCGTATTTGCGCCCGACCATAAAGCCGGTAATGTTTTGCAGAAACAGCAGCGGTGTACGCCGCTGGTTGCACAGCTGAATGAAGTGCGCGCCCTTCAATGCTGATTCGGAGAACAAGATGCCGTTATTGGCCACGATGCCGACGCGGTATCCGTGAATGTGCGCGAACCCGCATACCAGGGTCTTGCCGTACAGCGGCTTGAACTCATCAAACTGTGAGCCGTCCACAATGCGTGCGATCACCTCGCGCACATCGTAGGGGTAGCGGGTGTCGCTGGGGATCACGCCGTACAGTTGCTCGGGCGGATAGGCCGGCTCGCGTGGCGCTCTTGGCGGTGCCACCGGCGCGGGCGTGTTCAGATTGGCCACCAATTCGCGGGCGATCTGCAAAGCATGCTGGTCGCTGTCGGCGAGATAGTCGGTGACGCCAGAGGTGCGGCAGTGTACGTCGCCGCCGCCGAGCGATTCGGCATCCACTACTTCGCCGGTCGCGGCTTTTACCAGCGGTGGTCCACCCAGAAAGATAGTGCCCTGATTGCGCACGATAATGGCCTCATCGCACATGGCCGGCACGTAGGCGCCACCGGCCGTGCAAGAGCCCATCACCAGCGCGATCTGGGTGAGCCCGCGTGCAGAGAGCTGTGCCTGATTGTAGAAGATGCGCCCGAAATGATCCCGGTCGGGGAAGACTTCGTCCTGCAGTGGCAAAAAGGCGCCGCCGGAGTCCACCAGGTAGATACACGGCAGGTCATTTTCGAGCGCCACCTGCTGGGCCCGCAGGTGTTTTTTGACGGTCATTGGAAAGTAAGTACCACCCTTGACCGTGGCATCGTTGGCGACAATTAGCACCTCGGTGCCGTGTACCCGACCGATTCCGGTGATCACGCCAGCGCAGGGCGCCTGGTTGTCATACATATCCCAGGCCGCCAGCGAGGAGAGCTCCAGGAACGGGCTGCCCAGATCCAGTAGCGCCTCAATTCGATGCCGTGGCAACAGCTTGCCGCGTTTGAGGTGCTTCGTGCGCGCACGCTCACCGCCACCGCGGTGCGTTTGCTGCACCCGCTCGCGCAGTTGCTCCACCAGCGTGCGCATGTTGTCCGCGTTACGTGCAAAATCATCGCCACGCAGATCAAGCTGCGTCTGGATTACTGCCATGCCGGGCCTCGCCGCAAATGTTGATTGCCAGCCAGCGTGCTAGACCTCAATCGCCAGTGCGGTAGCCTCGCCGCCACCAATGCACTGTGAGGCAATGCCTCGCTTGAGGCCGCGCGCCCGCAACGCGTGAATGAGGGTGACCACCAGGCGTGCCCCGGTGGCGCCGATCGGGTGCCCGAGCGCACAGGCCCCGCCGTTGACGTTGGCCCGCTCGTAGCTGATATCCAGGTCGTGTAAAGCGGCCATCAGAACACAGGCGAACGCCTCGTTAATCTCAAACAGATCGACGTCGCTCAGTTTCCACCCGGCCGCATCCGCCGCCTTCTGGATGGCTCCCGGCGGGGCGGTGGTAAACCACTCCGGCTCATGAGCGTGCGATGCCTGGGCGACAATGCGTGCAAGTGGGCTTAGCCCCAGTTCCTTGGCACGACTCTCACTCATCAGCATCACGGCGGCGGCGCCATCAGAGATCGACGAGGAGCTGGCGGCCGTGACGGTGCCACCATCGCGCCGGAAGGCTGGGCGCATGGTAGGGATTTTTTCAAGATCGCAGCGACCGGGTTCTTCGTCGGTGTCGACCACAGATTCCTGACGCCGATGGGTGACGGTCACCGGCGTGATCTCTGCTTTGAAGCTGCCGTTTTCGATGGCCTCCAGCGAGCGCTTGACCGAGGCGATGGAAATTTCGTCCTGCGCCTCGCGTGAGAAGCCGTATTTGTCGGACGTGGCCTCGGCGAAAAAACCCATCATGTTGCCGTCATACGGGCTTTGCAGGCCGTCGAGGAACATATGGTCGATCACCTGCGCGTGCCCCATGCGCATGCCGCTGCGCGCCTTGGGCAGCAAGTAAGGGGCGTTGCTCATGGATTCCATGCCGCCGGCAACCACAATATTGGCCGACCCCGCACGCACTGCATCAGCGCCGATCATGATGGTTTTCATCCCGGAGCCGCACACCTTGTTCAACGTAGTGCACGGAGTGGACAGTGGCACGTCGGCGCTCAGTGCCGCCTGTCGTGCAGGCGCCTGCCCTAGGCCTGCGGGCAACACACATCCCATCAGTAATTCGTCGATGTGTTTCGGGTCGATGCCAGCATCAGCAATCGCTGCGCGAATCGCAGCAGCCCCTAGCTGTGGAGCGGTGGCGGGCGCCAGCGCACCTTGAAAAGCGCCAATGGGGGTACGTCGCGCGGCGACAATCACTACCTGCTCAGTCATGATCTCACGTCCTTTTCGGTTGGCTGATATGCGCTTGGCAGCGTAGGGTGCGGCCGACGCATACTTCTTAGTTGGGACGCGTCGCTTTCATGATTTCGCGTCCGATCAACATTCGCCGGATCTCCGTGGTACCGGCCCCAATTTCGTACAGCTTTGCATCGCGGAGCAATCGGCCCGACGGATACTCGTTGATGTAACCATTGCCACCGAGGCACTGGATGGCCTCGAGTGCCAACTTTACCGCACTGCGGGCGCAGTGCAGCAACGCTGCCGCGGCATCCTGACGCGTTGGTTTGCCGGCGTCAAATTGTTCCGCGCAGCGATAAGCCAGTGCGCGCGAGGACGCCAGGTCGGTGTACATATCGGCGATTTTACCTTGCATCATCTCAAAGTTGCCGATGGGTTGGCCGAACTGATGGCGCTCGTGCATGTAGGGAAGCACCAGGTCCATGCTGGCCTGCATCAGCCCAATGGGGCCTCCGCTTAGCACCAAGCGTTCTGAGTCCAGCCCAGCCATTAGCATATAAGCGCCTTGATTTTCCTGGCCGAGTTGCGCGTCGCCGGGCAGGTGGCAGTCCTCGAATACCAGCTCGCAGGTGTTGGAGCCGCGCATGCCCAGCTTGTCCAGCTTTTGAGCGGTCGAGTACCCGTCAAACTGCTTTTCCACCAGAAACGCGGTGATGGTGCGCGAGCCCTGCTCGGCCGGCGCGGTGCGCATGTATGTGAGCACAACATCGGCGTCCGGCCCGTTGGTAATCCACATTTTGGAGCCGTTGGCGATCCAGTCGCTGTCCGGGTTGCCCGCTTCGGTGCGCGTTGCACGGCAGCTCATCGAGCCGACTACGTCGGAGCCGGCACCCGGTTCGGACATCGCCAGCGCACCAACAAACTCTCCGGTACATAGCTTGGGCAGGAATTTCTGGCGCTGCGCCTCGGTGGCGTGCAGGTACAGATTGTTCATGCACAAATTGGAGTGCGCCGCATACGACAGCCCGACCGAGCCGGAGGCCCTGGAGATTTCCTCCACTGCGATCATATGGGCCAGATAGCCCATCGCGCTGCCACCATAGGCTTCCGGGATGGTCATGCCCAGCAGGCCCATCTCACCCAGTTTGCCCCATAGCTCCCGCGGGAAGGCGTTCTCAGCATCAATCTGGGCCGCGAAGGGAGCAATCTCGGTTTCGGCAAAGCGGCGCACGGAGTCGCGCAGCATATCCAGGTCATCATTGATATGTGTGTTGAACACAGTCATCTAGTGTAGCTCCATAAACTTACGTCTACGTCAATATGGTGAGAGTCAGGGCGTGCCGTGCAGCAGTGTGTCGATGCAGTCTTTTTCCACTTCATCCATCGCACGGAGCGTTTGCTCTATATCGTGCATACGCTCGATGAGCTCGCGCCGATGCTCCTGAATTTTACTAAATAACAGTAACGTCTGGCGGCTGTTGTTTGGCTTCTGCGGGTCATATAACTCGATGATATTTGTGATATCTTCTAATGAAAACCCAAGTCTTTTACCGCGCAGAATAAGCTTCAATCTGACCCGATCGCGTTCCGAATACAGCCGTGTCGATCCCCGCCTCTGTGGCGAGAGCAGGCCTTTGGATTCGTAAAACCGCAATGCCCGTGGCGTGACATCAAATGCTTCGGCAAGCTCGGCAATAGTGGTGGATTCGGGCACGCAGCGACCCCTGCTTGACGTTAACGTCAACTATAGCGCTCGTGGGGGCCTCAGGGCAAGCGACTGGCGCAAGCTTTGGCCTGCGCATGTCATCATCGGTAGGGGGTCAGGCGCGCGCCAGGTAGGGGGTACTGGTGCTACCCATTGCATCAATGCGGTGTTGGGCGAACTGTTTCGCGGCCGCCCAGCTGGGCACCCCATCGCGCTCGGCAATGCGGAAAATTTCCAGTGTATTGGTATAAATTCGGCTGACGGCGTGCGTTGCACGCAGCCGGTCGTAGCCTGCCAGTTCGGTCGCTGCATTGATAACCCCCCCGCCGCTGACCGCAAAATCAGGCGCGTAAAGGATGCCTCGCCGCTCCAGCTCGGTGCCCCAATGCTCTGATTCCAATTGGTTATTGGCACCGCCCGCGACGATCTGGCAGCGCAGTCGGGGCACCGTTTGCTCATTGATCACGCCGCCGTAGGCGCAGGGCGCAAAGACGGTGCAATCCACGTCGTAGATCTCATCCATGCCCACGGCGGTGGCGCCGTACTCTTCCACCATGTGATGCACGCGCTCCTCATTAATGTCTGCAACGAATATCTGTGCGCCTGCCTCGCTCAGCATGCGCACCAATTCGGCCCCGACACTGCCTACGCCTTGCACGGCATAGCTGAGCTTGCCCAGATCTTCATGCCCAAAGCGCCGCTGCAAACTGGCGCGGATGCCATGTAAGGTACCCATCGCGGTGAACGGAGAGGGGTCGCCACAGCCGCCGTGCACGGGGTGTACGCCGACCACCTGGCGAGTTTCCTGGCCGATAAATTCCATATCATCGGCATCGGTGCCCACATCTTCCGTGACGACAAAGCGCCCGCCGAGCGAGTCGATGAAGCGTCCCAGTGCGCGGAACAACGCCTCACTCTTGTCGGCTTCCGGATCGCCGATCAGCACGGCTTTGCCGCCGCCGAGGTTCAAGCCGCTGACCGCCGCGGTATAGGTCATGCCTTCAGACATGCGCAGCACATCGTCAAGCGCGTCCTCATCGCTGGCATAGGGCCACATGCGCAGCCCGCCGAGTGCAGGCCCAAGCGTCGTGTTGTGGATGGCAATGATGGCTTTCAGCCCGGCAGGGGGGAAGTTGAAGAACACAACCTCTTCATGGCCGTAACGGGCAATCGTCTGGAAAATCTGCATGGGCGCAAGTATATCGCAGCCGAGTGGTCGCTGCGTGATGGCCCACGCCGCTGATGACGGCTGGCGAAGCGCGCGATTGTGTGAGCAAGCGCCTTCACCAAGGCATATCGGCGCAGGGGCCCTGCCGGCTTGACGCTGGCCCAACTACTGTCGCTTATCATCGTGGCCGCCGGCTCCGTTCGTCGCACGATGGCCATCGGACATATCGGTATCGGGGAGCGGGGTGAACAAAAAAATCCACCGGATTGCCGGATATTTTCCATAAGCACTCTGATCGGGCAGGCTGGATGGGAATTTGAGCAGCGGATTGATTACGGCGGCATGGCGCAAAGGCGATGGCGCGATGCCCGCGCATAGCAAATTCCCAAGGAGAGCGTCGCTTGCGAATCGCGCAAACATGGCGGTGCTGCGGCTGTGATTGATGTGGGTGCTTTGCTGTTGTCTGGGAGGCAGTCCTTGCGGTTTGACGAGGCTCAGCCGATCCAACGAGCGACTAATGCAGGCAGCTTCCGGTCGATGCCACCGCAAGCCTGCGCGATTTTCACACCGAACTCGCGTCGGGTCTGTTGAGGCGGTGACGGGATGCTGCGCGTGGCGCCGACACACGTTCGACCGATCGAGGGATACGGTGAAAGTGTGCCCGCTTGGTAGAATCTGCCAACGCATTGTATGATGTCGGCGGCCGCTATCGAAGGAACATGTAACGGCGGCGGTACTCCAAGTGCATTGCCGGCCCGTGTGAATTTAGGTAGTTTCCATGGGGGACGACCCGGAAGGGCGGAGCCGTCGGGGGACGGTCAACTCGAATAAATCGGAGAAATATTCACCGGATGTTCCGGACGGATATTTCGGGGTAGCCGACATGTTTTTTGGGGCGTAACCGGTTGCCACGGGGAATCCTGCCGGAAGCAGGACAAATCACTTAAACAGAAGCCTCTCGCTCACTCGAACAAAGGGAAGCGCATGCGTACTTCTATATCATCAGCTTTACGTGTCGCGTCGGTGCTGTGCTGCACCGCACTGACGGTGTCGCTGGCGACGGCGCAAGAATCCGTCGTTCGCTCCGCGTTGCAGGAGCAGACTGCCTCAAGCAAGGACTCGGTCCGAGCCCAGGCGCAGATTGACCGGATGTCCAATGA
>CBDUQI010000231.1:0-8727 GCA_965369325.1 uncultured Gammaproteobacteria bacterium | reverse complement strand
CGTGCGATGGTTAACGACTTGGCCCGTGATTACCACCCCTGGCGCGTGGTGCACGACAAAGGCTACCTCCTGATCGGCGTGGACCGCGCGGGCCTGGCCGATATTCGCCAGCGCGGCTTCCGCATCGAGTTGGATGAGGAGCAGACCGCGTTCTACAACAAAGCCAACCAGCCGCTGCGTGGACAGCTGGCCGGTATCCCAGGCTACCCCTGCTATCGCACCGTCGAGGAAACCTACACCACGGCACAGAGCATTGTGACGAATTACCCTCAATTGGCCACCTGGATTGACATCGGCGACTCGTGGAACAAGGTGAACGGCCAGGGCGGCTACGATATCTACGCCCTGAAACTGACCAACAGCGCGACCAGCGGCGACAAGCCGGTGCTGTTCAATATGAGCTCCGTGCACGCGCGCGAGTACACGCCGGCTGAGCTGAACACGCGCTTTGCCGAGTATCTGGTGAGCCAGTACGGCGTAGACGCCGACGTGACCTGGCTGCTCGATCACCATGAAATTCACCTGGTGCTACAAGCCAATCCAGATGGGCGCAAACAGGCCGAAACCGGATTGTCCTGGCGCAAGAATGCCAACCAGAACTATTGCGGCGCCACCTCCAACTCGCGCGGCGCCGATCTTAACCGTAACTACCCCTTCGAGTGGGGCTGTTGCGGCGGCTCCAGCGGCAGCCAGTGCAGCGATACTTATCGTGGCCCCCAACCTGCCTCGGAGCCTGAGACCCAGGCGATCCGCGACTACACCGCGCAGATCTTCCTGGACCAGCGCGAGGACGACGTCAATGCCGCAGCGCCTGATGATGCCACCGGCATCTTCATGGACACACACAGCTTCAGCCAGTTAGTGCTGTGGCCCTGGGGCTTCGGCAACACGCCTGTACCCAACGGCGCCGGCATGACCACGCTGGGTCGCAAACTGGCTTGGTTTAACGGCTACGCGCCGCAGCAGGCGATTGAGTTGTACATTACTGATGGCACCACCGATGACTTTGCGTACGGCGAGTACGGAATTGCGGCTTACACGTTCGAGCTGGGCACCAGCTTCTTTCAGGACTGCGGCACATTTGAGAACACCATCCTGCCGGATAACCTGGATGCCATGGTGTACGCCGCGAAGGCCTCCCGCGCACCCTACTTACTGGGCGGCGGACCGGATGCCACCAGCGTCTCGCTCTCGGCCACCGTCAGCGGTGACGGCAACCCGGTGACCGTGAATGCGACCTTTGATGACTCGCGCTACAACAACAGCAACGGCACCGAGCCAGTGCAGAACATCTCCGCCGCTCAGGTATTCATCGACGTGCCGCCGTGGTCCACCGATGAGACCCCAGCCCCCATCACCATGCAGGCGGTGGACGGCAACTTTAACCAGAGCGTAGAGGCCACCACGGCTCAGATCGCCACCAGCGGACTGACCGCGGGCCGGCACACTGTGTTCACCCGGGCGCGCGACAGCGCAGGCAGCTGGGGCGTGGTGAGCGCCGAATTCCTGTACATCGTCGACGAGGCACTCGCGCCGCGCATTACCGGGCAGGTGATCGCGGCCGATACCGGCCAGGCCGTGCCGGCAACCATCAACGCGGGTGGACAGTTTGAGGCTTCCAACGCAGGGGATGGCAGCTACGAGCTGTTGCTGCTGCCTGGCACTTACGATGTGACGGTGACCCCTGGCGACAGCAACTACGGCAGCACTACCGTCAACGGCATTCAGGCGAATGAGACAGATGTGATCACTCAGGACTTTGTGCTGTTTCCGTTCTGCGAAGTCTTCGCGGACGACGTGGAAGGCGGTAATCAGGGCTGGAGCGGTGACGGCCTGTGGGCTATTTCCAACGAGCTCGCCAACAGCCCGAGCAATGCGTGGAGCGACAGCCCTGGGCGTGAGTACCCCAGCAACCGCAATTGGTCGCTGACCTCGCCAGTGTTCGATCTTAGCGGCTTCGACAATGCACGCATTGACTTCGCACAGATTTGCGACACCGAAGCCACCTACGACTTCTGCTACGTCGAAGTCAGCACCGACGGCAGCACCTGGAACACCCTGGCCACCTACGACGGGCTGAACTCCACCTGGGAGAACATCAGCCTTGAGGCACCGACGCTCGCCGGCTCAGCCACGGCGCAGATCCGCTTCCGCCTGCAGGCCGATCAGAACGTGACCGAAGATGGCTGGCACCTGGATGACATCGTTATTCGCGGTGGCGGCGCGGCGTGCATTACCGCCGATGCTGACACCGACGGCATCAGCGACGCGATCGACAACTGCACTCTGGTAGACAACCCGGATCAGCGCGACAGCAACGGCGACGGTTTCGGCAATGCCTGCGATGCGGATCTGGACAACGACGGGGTCATCAACTTTAACGATCTCTCGTTGCTGAAAGACCAGTTCTTCCAGGAAGGCGATCTTGATGGCGATCTGGACTCCGATGGGGTGGTAAACTTCAACGACCTGTCGAAGATGAAGGACGCCTTTTTTGGTGAGCCCGGTCCGGCAGGCCCAATTTTGTAGGTCGCTGACGGACGTCCAATGACAAACCGCAATGGCCAGCCTCCGCACGGAGGCTGGCCCCCGAGCATCGCTCGCCGCCTGGCAGTGCTGGCACTGCTGATACTCCCTGCCCTTACATTGGCACAGGATAACGCCACCCTTGAACCTGGCGTGTATCCACAATCCTATAACGCCCTGCTACAGACTCCGGCACTGTCCGACATCCTCTCGCCACTGCTGAGCCTGCGCGATGATGCCTTGCGCGCGGATGCTTATCTGTACGCAGCCGCCGAGTGGAAGCGGGCCGAAGATCGCCTTGGCGGCATCGCGCAAAACCTGGCGCGCGGCAAAATAGAAGCGGCACAAAAACGTGCGGGCGAGACGGCCATGCTATACCAGCAGGCACGCCTTAGCGCGACCGAAACCACTGTGCTGGGCGAAGTCAAAGCCGCCTACGCTAATGCACAAAAGCAAAAGCTGGAACGGGAGATTCCCCGCACCATGGCGCACGTGAGCGCGCTGATGGCGCAGGCCCGGCAGAGCCTGCTTAACGACATTGACGATGTGCCAGGTGCCCGCGCACTGGCCGAGCAGGCTATGGCCGAACTTACCCACGGGCGCTGGCTACAACAGCGCATTGCGAGCGCCAACGAAACCAACGGGGCGAAAGGTGCAAGCGAGGCCATCATGCTGGAATGGGAGCAGGTGATTGGCTCGGTCAGCGAAGCGACCGGCACAACGGCGGACTTCAGCGCCGGACCGCACCTACCGGCGCAGGCAATTGTGAGTGCCATTGCATCTCTGGAACAACGCATCGCCGCGCTGGAAGGTGAGCTTGAGGCGCGCAACACGCAGATACGCGGCCTGCAAGCCCAATTGACCGCCAGTGGCGAGGAACTAGACACGATTGCCCGCCAACGCACCGCCCTGGAAGACACTCTGGCGGCGCAGGCACGCGTACGCGAGCAGTTTACCGCCATCGAGCAAATGTTCGATGAGGGCGAGGCCGAGGTTACTCGCGAAGGCAAACGGCTGCTGGTGCGCCTGATCGGGCTTTCTTTCGATTCTGGCTCCACCGAGGTGACGGAAGATCAGCAGCCCGTGCTGGACAAAGTGATTGCTGCGATCAACGTGTTCCCCAATTCGCGCGTCACTGTGGAAGGGCATACCGATTCACGCGGCCGCGATGAAACCAATATGACGCTGTCGCGCGATCGCGCACACAGCGTGCGTGATTATCTACTGAGCCTTAGCGGCATCGTCAGCACCCGAGTTACCTCAGACGGCTACGGGGAGACCCAGCCCATTGCCAGCAACGACTCTGAGGAGGGGCGTGCTCGTAACCGGCGCATTGAGGTTCGCATTGATCCGCGCCTGGGAAGCGCCGTACCTTAGGCAGTAGTGCATGCCGGGCACGGCAATACCGTAACCTTCGCCGTGCACCACTAAGATTTCCACTCACAGGGCACCGCCATGGATGCAGGCAACTTCAGCAAGCGCGCGAATGCATTAATGCACGGCCCGTCGGCGGGTGCTTGGGATATTCAGCGTCGCGCGGTGGAACTGGCCGAACGCGCTGACGATGTTATTTTCCTCACCGTCGGCGACCCGGATTTTTCCACACCCACTGCCATCACGGAGCGCGCGATTGAGGCCTTACGCAACGCGCGCACCAAGTACTCGCCCAGCATCGGCGAACCAGCCCTGCTCGAAGCCGCTGCCCGGCACCTGAGCCAGCGCAGCGGTGTGGCCGCGACCTCGGAGCAGGTCAGCGTGTTCCCCGGCGCGCAGAACGCGCTGTATAACGTGTTCGGCGGCATTGCAGGACCGGGCGATGAGGTGGTGGTGTTCGATCCCTTCTACCCCACCTATCCAGGCGTGGTAGCCGCCAGCGGCGCCGCGCTACGCACGGCCGCTACCCACCCCGACGAGGGCTTCGCACAAACAGCGCAGGCGGTGTCCGCGGTACTCAACGAACGCACCCGCGCAGTGCTGGTGAATTCACCCTGCAACCCCACCGGTGCCGTCGCCGGACGTGATGCACTGCAGAGCCTGGTGCAGTTTTGTCAGCAGCATGATTTATGGCTGGTGAGCGATGAGGTGTACAAAGACTACGCCTTTGATGAACCTCACGTGAGCGTGTGGAGTCTGAGTGAAGGTTGGGACAAAGCTGTCATTGTCGACAGCGTGTCTAAAAGCCTGGCGATGTCTGGCTGGCGCATCGGCTGGGCGGTAGGCCACCCGGAACTCATCCGGCGGATGGAGCTAATCAACGAATCACAGTTGTTCGCCTCGCCTCAATTTTCGCAGGATGCGGTCGCCTGGGCATTAACGCATCCGCAGTCGGAGCAACAGGAATTCTTTGACGCCTTCAATGAACGCCGTAACACGGTGGTGCGGCGGGTCGAGCAAATATCGGGGCTGCGCTGTAGCACGCCCGGCGGCGGCATGTTCGCGATGGTGGATGTACGCCAACTGGACAGCGATGATGTGCGCTGGGCCAACGCACTGCTGGATGCCGCTCACGTCGCGGTCGTCCCCGGCAGCGGCTTTGGCCCTGGTGCGGCCGGGCATGTACGCATCAGCCTGACTCAGCCGTTGCCGGTGCTAACCGAAGCCCTCCAGCGCATCGCCACCTTCACGGTATCGTAGATAGACGCTAGCTTCGCTCGCTTCCCTCAGGTCATTAAGCATGTTAGAGGCGTGAGCTGAGAATTCGGATTGCCACAAAGATGTAATGCCCATCTGTGCTCAGCTTTCAGTTACCCGATCTCCGATACGGGTTGATTCTACCCACTTCCCCCTCCACCTAACGAACGATCGGGGGTCATGTTCATTGCATCAGTAGCCCCGTGTCAATCTAAGCACAGACGCCGAGATCAACGTCTGCTTCGGGGTCATTAACCGTCGAATGCCAAGCCTAGCGCGGACCGCTGCTCTCGGGCAGAAGCGGAAGTCTGGAGGTTGGCTAACCTACGGCAATCGCTTCGATTTCAAGCAACCAATCTTCATCGTATATCGTAGCAATAACGACCGTTAGAGCAGGTGCCCGATCATCGCCAAACACTATCCGTCGAATTTCACTGTTCTCGTTTCGATAGCAACGATCTGCAAGAAAAGTAGTGTGCTTGACGATGTTGTCGAGGGACATGTTGGCTGTAGCAAGCTGAGCCTCTATATTCGCCCACGCTAATCTGGCTTGCCCCGCAAATGTTTCTGGTACCGATCCATCTCGCCCAACAGGAATTTGCCCGCTTACATATAGGGTGCGTTCGCCGCCAGAAACCTCAACTGCTTGGCTATAACAACCGGACGGTTCAGGCCCTTCTTTCGAATTAATTGCTCGCTGCTTCATTTGCCTCTTACTTGTGCCCTCTTCGGGTCGCGTGCTGCCCTTCGCAGAGTCTAGCCGATACCTCAGCTATCAGCCAGGAGCGTCCGGTCACCTAGATCATTCGATATCTTGGAAGCGCCCGACCACGCTGCATTACACTCAAATGTCTCGTCCCGAAGTAAAAAGGAAGTGCCCGGAGGAGTAAGTCAGGCGGATAAGCGCTTTTCGTGGAGGGGTAAACTCACTCGGACTACGCAACCGTCGCCGGGGGCGCTACTAATACTGATTACGCCTCCAGCGTCTCGGATTCGGTCACCAATACTCCAAAGGCCAAAGCTTGCCGATCGGGCTTGCTCGCCGCTAATCACCTGCGTTTCGAAGCCTGAACCGTTGTCGGTGACAGTGAAACTAACACCCTGTATATCCGTATACAGTTCAACCCTGGCTGAATCGGTGTTCGCATGTTTGACGACGTTGCGGAGTAATTCGCTAATCACTCGATAAATGAGTATCCGCTTATCGCTGTCAATTGTTTGTTCGTCAATCTGCTCGTGAAGCTCAACTGCCAAATCGTCCTGGGTTTCAAATCGGGTAATGAGCCACTGAAGCGCCGGTAGGAGACCGAGGTCGTAGAGCCCAGGCGGACTTAGTTCAGCCATGATGCGTCGCGTCGCATCCTGTATGTCACGCGCCGTTTGCGTCATTGCCGCGATTTGTTCCCGCGAATCATCTGGGGCGTTTCGCGCTAGATTGCCCAGTCGCATCTGTTGGGCCACCGCCATCTGAGCAATACCATCGTGTAGATCCATAGCGATTGCGCGACGGGCACGGTCTTCCGCACTGGTCAGCTCGGCAGCGTAGTGGATTAGCCGCGTACGCTCGTTTTCCAAACGCTCGGTCAAATCCACCAGCTCCGTAACATCGCGAGTGATTCCCCAGATCCGCATCAGTTTTCCCTCAGATTCGACGCCTTGAAAATTGGCCAGGCAGTGTTTGCACCCCTCACCAGGCTTCGTCATATCGAACCGAAGCCCTTCCATCGTGAATCCCTGCTTGGCGATTTCGGGTAGGCTCACGAGCAGTGCAGTAGACCAAGGCACGTCGAATCGCTGCGGCGAGGAATCCGTAGCCTGGATTTTAGATTCATCAAGCTGCTTGAACGCTTCATTACACTCCGCCACGCGGCTGTGCTGCCGCAGCCACGCCACCTGCTCCGCTACCGTTAGTTCGAGCGGCAACGGGGGATCGATTTCTACTCGCCACACCGCTTCTGAACTTAGCGATATAAAATTTCGGTATCGCTCCTCACTCTCCACAAGGGTTTGGGAAACGCGTATTCGTTCGAGCAAGCCGACCCCAACTAGGAATGGCATCACAACAAGACATGCCAGAAACCATTGCAATGTGCCAATGCGGCTCAGCAAGGCGGGATCATCACCGAATGGACCCAAGCCTCGACTCGCGAGCCACGCAGCCGTTAACACCGCGGCAACAACCAGGGTCGTAGTCCATCGAGGTGGTAGAGCGAGTGCGGCGACGACGACCAGTAAGATGAGGACGAATGGCAATTGCAGCAACGTACTCGCTTGGCCGGCTGGGACTGAGAAAATCCAAAAAGCCCCACCGACGATAGCAACGGCTAGGAGAATCAGATTCATTCGATTGGCGGGGCCGGCCGCGAGAGCCGGGACTCGAAAGCGGATAGCCCATACAAGAGCTAGGGGCGCGATTGTCAGCGATCCCAGCAGATTACCTGCCCACCAGATTTGCCACTGGCGGACATAGTCAGCATCTGCGAACGCGTGGGTCGCTGCCCAAGCGCCGAGGAATGCGCCCACCGCCGCTCCCACTGCTAGGGCACCGAATGCGCGGACGACTTGTGCTACGTGCGCATGAGAGGGTCTCAGTATCAGTGGCTTAATCAACGCAGCCGCGACGGTCGCGTCGACAAAATTGGCGAGATTCAGGAGACTTTCCCACCCCCAATCCCACGGGTTTCCTAGGGCCCGATAAACCAAGTTTTCGGCTGCCAATTGCAGGGCTAGAACCAACAACCACTGCCGATAAGGGGTCCACCAAAACGCGACGACGAGCAGGCCCTCAGCAGGCCAAATAATCGTAAGCGATTGGGGATTCTCTTTGAGAGCGTAGCCGAGATAAACCAACGCCGTATACGCAGCAAAGAACGCGACGATAACCGCGGTCCGACGCCGAGTCGGTAATGCCAACAAATCCAGCGTCATCGAGTGTGACTCTGAAGGTGCTTGCGTCGTGCTCTCGGTTGGCATGGTTCACCCTCAGTAGGGATCATCTGAATATTAGCGTGGATCCAGGACTGGCGCAATTAGATACGTTGCGTGCATTTCATACGCAACATGCATTCCAATCTAACTACAATGTCAGCCTTGGGTACCAGCGGTGAGAGCCAACTTCCGCCCATAAGGGGGCCTTCGAGAACCGTCGACTCATCGTGGCGTGTTGTCGCGTTCAGACCTTAAGTGAGCTTCATTGGCAGGATGAGTGAATACTACCAATCCAAACCAAACTGCAAATACGGAGTAGATCAATGCCAGAACGGCAACTTCAGGCGCGAGCGGACCCTCGATAAGCCATTTCACTAGCGCTGCGCCGCCAATTACGAAATTGAAGAAGTTGGCCATTGAGACGGGGCGGCGATAAATTCCGCCGATGTGGCTTCCTCTATTCATCCAATTAAGCACGGCGAAACCTAAGTACAGCGCGCCAAGCATCTGCATTAACAAGACGACAATGCCGTCAGATGGTGCTCCAACGTGAGCGAGAAGTTCTTGCGGTAGAAATGTAATCCCGACGCCAAGCAGTGCAAAGCAAGCTGCGCTAAGACTCATGAGAAGTCGAGTGTTCAT
>CBDUQI010000230.1:0-8789 GCA_965369325.1 uncultured Gammaproteobacteria bacterium | reverse complement strand
CGCCTGGCGTTATCAACGGAACGGGATCAACGAAACCGGGGCAAAGTTGTTTCGGTGGCTCGATGGCACGTAAATGCAGGTGGCCCTTCGGCACCTGATCCAGGACGCAGCGGACGATCGCCCAAGCGATCGCCCGCGTCTGTCAGCCGTTTGCGCGCGCGGCGCCCAACAGCATTTTGTTGTGCCCCGATGTGGCCATCGCACCCCACAGAATGCTGATGGGCCACGTGATGAGCAGGGAGAATCCCAGGGTGAAAAACGCCAGGATCACGGACACAACAATCATCACAAGGCCACCTCCGACGGTGGAGTACAGCATCCCCAGTGGCCCAAACAGAAACGTGAGAATGAGAGAGATGCCCATGCTCTTGGTGGGGGTGACGACGATGGTTTGGCTCGGCTGGGTAACTTGTGACATTGGAATCTCCCATATTGTGATGTGATATGCGTTCTAGTGCAGGTACCCGCCGTTTTTCGCACTGGCCAGTCGCGCTAACGTCACCACCGGGTTCGAGGGCGGTGCCGGCAGAACGCACGCCGCATTCACAGCAAGTGGGATAATTTCCGATTCAACGTCACTATCTAAGGTGTACTCAACAATTTAAGGGTTGACTAACCGGTGAGCATGTGGGCGGAGAGTTGACTACGGGTCAGTCAGAGGCATCAAGCCGTGTGAGCGGAGGATTGCGGTTGCTGGGGACTGCGCTGGTTATTCTGGCGTTCGCAACCAGTACGTCCTTTGCCGACAGCGAACTCTCCGACGCCGAAATACGTCAGAAAATAATCGCGCGCTCCGTTCAGCAGTACTCAGGCAGTTGCCCGTGCCCGTATTCCCGGGCCCGCAACGGCAGTAAGTGCGGTAAGCGCAGTGCGTGGAGCAGACCGGGCGGGCATGCGCCGATGTGTTATTCCAAGGACATCACTGATTCTATGGTGCGGGCCTACCGTGGCCGCTAGCGGTTCGTTTTCTTGCTCGTCTGGTCGGCGTTTGATGCGCGAGCTATCGAATGGATAAGCCCGCTTATAGCCACGACCTGTTCCTCAGCTATTCGCGCGCTGATAAGCATGTGGTGGATAAACTTGAGTCAGCCTTTCGGGCTCAGGGGTTTGATGTGTGGCGGGACGAGTCTATGCGCAATGGCGCACACTTGTCTCATACGATAGCGCATCAGATCGGATGCAGTCGCGCTGTTCTGGTGCTGTGGAGTACGTCCTCAATCGGCAGCGATTGGGTCTTCGATGAAGCGACTGATGCGAGTAAGCAGAACAAGTTCTTTCATGCACGGATCGAAGATGTTACTCCGCCAGCACCGTTTGGCGCACGTCTGTATCGCGATCTCATCGGTTGGCCAGATGACGAACTGGCGAAACAATCGTTCCTAAAACTGTGTGATGACATTTGTGCGGATGTGCCTACACACGTTGGTCCCCGCACCACTTACCAGGCTCACGCCCCCGCGACCAAGCGCCGCCCTCGTTTCGTGGTCGGCTCGCTCGTCGCCGGGCTCGTCCTGGGGGCGGGTTGGGCCGCCTGGAACATTCCGCAAGAACAAACCGAGCGTGAGGTCACCCACGTTGGCCGTGACGCTCGGGGCAGGGTGACGAAATTGTGCAATGAGGCGGTGTGGGGTGAGGTCTCAAAGTATCAGGCCATACAGCAGATAAACGACGATACCTATCAGTACCTGGTGATGGCGGACGACGGCCGCCCTGCGCCACTGGTCGTTTCCGGCCCGCCCAACAACCATCATCTCAAGTCCGCGCGCGACGTCACCACCACCAACAACCTTACCGAATTGCCCAGTTGTTGATCGTCGGTGTCCGCGAGTCATCGCCGTACGTAATAAATCTACCCAACGGGACGGAGTCTCATCGGCGTGACAGGTCCTTTTCATACGAATTTACTCGGTAAAGGTCTCAACGTTAGGATACAGTGATTCGAATATGTAGGAGCAACGTTAGAATGAGTGGGCGCGGCCTCGGATCCTGGGAGTTTGGTGGGGGCAATGGTCCTTCGCTAGAGAACAGTCCGCCGCCATTGGGCCTACGTTCGCCGTATGAGCATGCTGGTTTCGGCGGGGACGGCCGACACATGGGGAACTCTCGGGCGCTGAAGGCGTTGCTCAGTCCAACTGCTATTTTCGCCGATATGGCTGCTGTCCGGTCTTCGGCTACCCAAGTTCTCGGACATGAATCATTCGCCATTGGCGTTGCGGACAGTCTGGCTGCTCGACATCATGCAGCGCTTGCGGAACTACCGAGACTGGCGCAAGAGCTTGTTCTGGCAGATGTCTATGATAGACGGGCGGAGTTATTCCCAGGATTCACCAGTTCGCTTGAACAGTCAGGCGGTTTTGACCGATGGGGCGATTCTCTCGTTGAGGGCCGGTTGCAAACTGCGTGTCGGTTTCGCGATGCGCTCACCCACGCCGTGTGCGAGACGATTCAGTATCCCGGTGATCGTGCTCATACGTTGATGACAACGCATAAGGATTGCTGGTTGGAATATCACCGGTTCAGCAATGCATTGGATTCCGCGGGCCGAGGCCGTGCCGGTAGTCAGTTCGGTCATTTGCTGATGGGGACGTTTGAGTGTTTAAAAGGCGAACGGCAAGTAAGCCTGTTGTTGCAGCGTCTTTCGATTCGTTGGCCGTCGCTTCGAGAGGCGCTGGCTCTGCTGCAGTGGGAGACGGGCAGTTCGGTGGCAACGACTGAGTCCACCCCTTCGCCAGCGCCGCGATCTATCCATCCCGCACCGAAATTAATTGAACCTGAGCCCGCTTACTGGGTAGCTCTCGAACACAAAGTCGTTTTTGCTGACGACGAAGGGCAAACCGAGACGGCCGCCAACGTGCCGTATCGAATTACTTTTGCTGACGGGCATACCGAAGATGGAACGCTGGATGCCAGCGGTCGGGCGCATCACGCCGGCATAGTGCCTGGCCAATGCGGCGTGCAGTACGAGTGCGACATTGATGATGAAATTGCTGAGTTACAGCGTGAAATCAGAAATGAACTCGACAAGGTGATCGCCAAAGAGCGTCAGGAGGCACAAGGTCGGCGCGACACTATCGCGCAAGAGAACATAGGCATCCAGGGGGTGATCTACACCGGCGCTGCGCTGGAAGGTGCTAAGGACGCCACGGTTGGTTTGGTCAAATTTGTGGGTAAAGCAGTATGGGGTGCGGGCAAAATGATCGCTTCCATGCCAGCCAAACTCAACCCACTGACGATGCCCAGGCGCTTCAAGGAGAGCGTCGCCGAATTGAAAGAGACCTACCAAGAACTCAAAGAATTCGCCGATGAGGATTTGGAGGTGTATTGGGCGTTAGCAAGTGATGGCGCCACTTGGCGTATGTTGACAACCTTTGCCAAAGACTATGCGTCGGCACAACACCCCACCGAGTGGGCTGAATCTGGTGGCAGTGCCGTGCCGACGATTATTTTGGCCCTGGTTACAGGGGGTGCAAGTACCGGTGCGAGTGTAGCGGCGGGCGCTGGGGGCACCGCCGCCAGTGGTGCTTCTCGTTTAGCGCAATTGGGTGCCAACGTCAGTCCAAAGCTCCAAAGATTGGTTACGCTGCTCAAGCGACGCCGAGCAAAACAGACTGGAAATGGGTCCGAGAACACGACCATAGAAACAAAGAAGCCAGTGGTTGGTGCCGCAGCGGTTTCTCGCTTGAAGATAACCAAAGTCGAGTGCTTTAAGAAGAAACAAACTAAACACGACCCCATAGAGTACGACCGACAATTAGCAGGGCAACAAGATGCGCTGAACAAGATGAACGCCGAGGACTACATTCGGGCGAGAATGCACTTTGGATGCAAAGATGTATGCAACAAAGGGAAGGCGATTCCAGGATGCAAGAAGGCAAAGCGTAACACTGCAGAAGCTGCAATCGAGCGAAGTATTCACGAGGACAATCTCTTCACGCAATACAAGAACCAGCTTGAGGCGGATGGTTGGGCTGATTTGGATAAGACCGAAAAAGAAGCGAGGAAAAAGGCAAAAGAAGAAATGAAGAAGCTGGCGGTGCTACACAACCCTGACATGATCGCCGGCGGATTGGATCCGAAGTTAGATGTTGGAGATGCCGGTATTAATTCATCCATTGGACCACAATGGAAAACCACTGCGAACCATGATCGCGTTGGACAAGTGGATCGCTCGGCTTGTGCGGCCAAAAAGCAGGGCAAGGGAAAACACAAGATGAACGTTCACTTACATCGGTGCTGAGGCAGGAAACGCATATGGAAAAACACTTCAATCACTTTTTAAAGAAAATGGGACCAGCCATCGACTGCCGACCCGCGACTGACGAAGTCTTGGCACGGTATCGCGGCAAGTTGCCCGATCAACTGCTCAGCTACTGGCGGGAATACGGTTGGTGCGGCTATGGGCAAGGGGCTTTTTGGATCGTTAATCCGGACGACTACGAAGAGGCTCTTCAATCGTGGTTACGCACTTGGCCTGAGAGAGAATCGGACAACTACTATGTTTTCGCTAGAAGCGCGTTTGGTCAATTGTTCGTTTGGTCGACAAAGCGCGGATACAAGCTTAGCGTAGTGCCTACCGAAAACAAAGTATTGCCAGACCCCTATGCACCTACAACCGACGTAGATGGTGAAACGCTAGAGCAGTATTTCCGTTCGTATGTCTCGGGTACAAGCATGAATCGTTGCGATACCTTTGCAGACGATGGCAAGCGCCTTTTTTCTAGAGCAGTAAAGAAACTTGGCCCGGTAGCCTACGATGAAACGTATTCCTTCAAACTTGCCCCGGTCCTGGGCGGCCCACGAACGCTAGACAATCTGCACAAAGTCAAAATCCACGAGCAACTCGCCATCCTTGCAGATTTAGCAACCCCGGAGGTCGTTGATCTGAGCAAAGCCTATTAATTGAGGCGATTTTAGTGAGCTGGAATTGCTGAACTGGGGTGATAAAAACGCAGTATATAGGAGCCCATTAGTCTTGGCCGCTAATATTCCTTAGCGTACTTTTCCCTCCACTCCCTTTAAACCCTCCTCTTGTCCGCGGCACCGACGGGCTGTTTCTGCGTGTTGTTGTTAAGTTGTCTTGACAAGTTAGGTATTTGAGTAGAATATCAAACGATGCAAGGCCTTAATGCCCAATCCGCCACGCCTCTGTACCACCAGCTCGCCGAGGTGCTATTGGCCCGTATTCATGCCGGCGAGTATCCGCCCGGGAGCCGGATTCCGTCCGAGCCGGCGTTGGCGAAGACCTTTCGGATCGGGCGCCCAACGGTGCGCCAGGCCACCGACCTGCTGGTGCGACAGCACCGTCTCGAGCGCCGCCGTGGCTCTGGCACGTTCGTGGTCGAGCCGCCTGAGCAGGTGGATGCGCTGTCTCTGGCCGGCACCATGGCCTCGTTTGAGAAAACCGGTCTCGCCACCAAAACCACGATTGTTGAGCGCGCCCGTAGTATCGCCGTGGACGATGCCGACCCGGAAAATCCGCTCGCCGGTACGCAGGCCTGGTTCCTGCGCCGTGTCTCCCGCGTCGCCGGCACACCCGCCTTGCTGGAAGCGCTGTGGCTTAGCACCCAGCAGTTCCCTGGCCTGGGCCGTATCCCGCTCGCGGGCCGCTCCCTTTCTCAACTGGCGCAAGAACACTTCAATCTCCGTGCGGAATCGGCCGACCAGACCTTCCGCATCATCAAAGCCGATGCCCAGGTGGCGGGCTGGCTGGCGCTGAAACGCGGCGAGCCCGTGCTGCAGGTTAAGCGCCGCGTGCATTTTCCCAATGCGCGTGATGCGGTTTACTCAGAGCTCATCTGCCGTACCGATCAACTTGTTTTCTCGCAAACCGTTCTGGCCGCCAACACGGCGCCAGGCCCCGCAAACCGTTAAAGGCACTGCCCATGCATGCACCCCTGGCCCAGCACGGCTACTTTGGCAACTTCGGCGGCTCGTTCATCCCCGAGATTTTGGTCGCGACGTTCGATCAGCTTCGCGAGGCTTACGCGGATGCCCGCAACGATCCAGCGTTCTGGGAGCAGTACGTCCGCCTCATGTCCACTTACTCTTGTCGCCCAACGCCGTTGACCTACGCGGAGAATCTCACCAGGCACTTTGGTGGCGCCCGCATTTACATTAAGCGCGAGGACCTGAACCATACCGGTGCACACAAGGCCAACAACGTGATGGGCCAGGGCCTGCTGGTGAAGCGCATGGGGAAGCAACGCGTGATCGCTGAAACGGGCGCGGGCCAGCACGGCGTTGCCACCGCCACCATGGCAGCAAAGTTCGGTTTCGACTGCACTATCTACATGGGCGAGGTGGACGTTGAGCGTCAGCGCCCCAACGTATTCTGGATGGAGCAGATGGGCGCGAAGGTAGTGCTCGTTACCGAGGGCACACGCATTCTGAAAGACGCGATTAACGAGGCCTTCCGGGATTGGGTGACCAACATGGACGACACGCACTACGCGCTTGGTACCGCCTGTGGTCCGCATCCGTTTCCAGAGATGGTCACGTGGTTCCAGTCGATCATCGGCACCGAGGCACGCAAGCAGATACTGGCCGAGCATGGCGCGTTACCCAAGCGTATCTACGCCTGCGTGGGGGGCGGCTCCAACGCAATGGGCATGTTCAGCGGTTTTCTGGACGATGATGACGTGGAACTGGTGGGCGTTGAGGCCGGTGGTCGCGGTGTACCCTCCGGCGAGCACGCGGTGCGGTTGGCCGCCAAGGATGCCAGTGTCGGTGTCGCGCAGGGCTACAAGACCTATTTTCTGCAAGACGCTGATGGGCAGATGCGCGAGACGCACAGTGTTGCCGCCGGGCTGGATTACGTGGGTGTCTCGCCGGTGCTCTCGCACCTGAGTGAAACGGGGCGGGTACGTTTTGAATCTGCGACAGATACCGAGGTGATTGAGGCGTTGTCGCTCACGGTGAAGAAAGAGGGTCTGATTCCTGCACTGGAATCCGCGCACGGGTTTGTGGGGGCGTTTCGCGAGGCGCCACAACTCTCCCCGAACGATGCCATTATCATCAACCAGTCCGGTCGCGGCGACAAAGACATCTTCACTATTGCCGATGCGCTGGATGACGATAAGTGGAAGCAGTTCATCCAGCAAAAAGCCCGCGGGTACGCGGCGGCCGACGCCGCTAAGGGAGGTAAAGCATGAGCCTTGCCAGTGCCCTGCGCGCACGCCGTGAGCAACGCGATATTCTGCTGATGACCCACATCGTCGTCGGTTATCCGTCCTTCGAGGATTCCCTGCGAATGGTCGAGGCGATGGTCGAAGGCGGCGTGGACATTATGGAGTTGCAAATCCCGTTCTCGGAACCTACGGCGGACGGCCCCGTAATTCTGCGCGCCAACCAGGCTGCACTGGATGCGGGCTCTACGGTTGAACGTTGTCTGCAGTTTGCGGAGCAGGTGGCAGAGCGGTTCGATATTCCGTTCTTGATCATGACCTACTACAACATTCTCTACGCTTACGGTGTCGAACGCTTTGCGGCGCGCATGGCACAGGCCGGTCTGCGCGGCGCCATCGTGCCCGACCTGCCGCCGGAGGAGGCGCAGGCGTACCTTGCGGCGATGAAGGCGCATGGCCTTGCACCGATTTTTATCTACACCCCAACCACCAGCGATGAGCGGATGCAGCGAATCGCCAAAGTGGCAGCCGGCATGCTCTACTGCGTCGCCCGACGCGGCGTGACTGGCGCGGCCACCAGTTTCGGCGACGAGTTGGATGGGTATCTAGCGCGCTGCCGCGCCGCCACCAATCTGCCGCTTGCGGTCGGTTTCGGGGTGAAAGATCGCGGTGACGTGGGTTTTCTGAAGGGCCGTGCGGATCTCGCGGTGATCGGCACGCAAACCATTCGCCTGGTCGAAGATCATGGGGTGAAAGCGGTAAAGCCTTTCATCCAGGGGTTGCTCGCCAGTGCTTAGGGATCTCGCCCAGGCACGCACAAAAATTGGTCGCTCGTCCACCCTTGCGGCTGCGAGCGACCAATATAAAGAGCTGCGAATGGGGAGAAGCAGCCCTCAAGGGACGAGCGTCCAGCACGGCCGTGCCCGGGCGTCTTGTTGCCCAGGGCGTATGTCCCTGACTATGTAGTGCAGTGGATTGGCGTGATCTCGCACCTGAGCATGGTTTAATCGTTGTGTACACCCAGATAAGTGCCTAATCCGGTCGCGCCATCAAACGTGAGCACATTGCGAGTGTTCTGTCGCGCGAGCCCGCCCTCAGCATCGTCCTCAATAATCGCAAAGCTGCTGACGATCTGCCCGACGCCGGTGCCCCAGGGGCTCTCCGTCACATCACACACGGCGCTAAAGCGGCCGTTTATCCCCGGCGGTACGATCGGCGATTGGCTTTGGAACTTAATCCGCAGATACTCATCCTGATTGACGATGCGCGGCTGCGCGCCAAGGCGAATCAAGCGGCTCTTCTGAATCCAGTACTCGCCTGAGGCCAGCACGCTGCCTGGTGGTACGCTGTGCCCTTCAAACTCGCCGCCCAGCGCCAGCTCTTGGTTTACCACCACCAGCCATACTTGCTCGTGCACTTCCCAGCCAAACTCATGCACGTGCTCGCCTGCAACGAAGCGGGCGCGGTAGTTTACGCGGGGATCGGTGTAGGTATTTAGCCAGGAGATGGCGCCGTTACCGGCCAGCACATCGATGTCCATGCCGAAGCGCTGCAGGTAGAAGTCTTTGGCGGCAGCCTCGCTGGCGTTTATCTGCGCGGGGTCTGCCTGTGCGATCTCGTTCCAGAAGTAGTTGCCGTCACAGATGCCGGAGAAGCATCCGGGCA
>CBDUQI010000229.1:0-8901 GCA_965369325.1 uncultured Gammaproteobacteria bacterium | reverse complement strand
TTCCGTCTCTAGCGCTTGGTGAGCATTAGCTTAACCAACCTTTGCCGTTCGCCCAGCGCGAGAAAAATACCAGCGCGACAGCAATGGCGATAACCACCAGTGGCAACACCATGGTCTCGTTACCCAGCACTTCAAAGGTGTTACTGAGGAAAAACGAGTGCGCGTTCTGTGCCAGCACCCCCACCAGCGAGACAATGAACACCGGCACGGCCAGCCCCTTGCGCATCAGCAACAATACACTGCCAGCCACGCCGCCGATCACCGCCACACCAAACGCCACAGCCACCCAGGCAGGCAACGTCTCGTAGAGTGCCCGACTGTCCGCCGGCATCGAAGCGTAGTCCGCCGGCGTTAAGGTCATCTGACCGTAAAATGCCCACAGCCCCATTAAATTCCACACCAGCGCCAATCCACTAATGACCCAGAACACTGTGCTTGGTTTGTTATCCGACATGACTTCCCCCAATGAGTCTTTGTTCGCTTATGGTGCACGAGCATTCACGATGACGCCAGCAGGTATTGGCAAGCATCGCACTGGGCAGCCCAGCTCTCCCGCAGTGCAAAAATAACGCTTGTATCATGTCGGCACTACCGGATAATGCTCTCTTGGCCCCAATCCCGATCCGCACCGGCGCAATCCCCAATGTCCTATTCACTGCTCACGATGGCATCATGACCGCCAGTATCGCGCCTGCGGACACCGCCGAGGACAAGCCGCATGTGCCATTGTGGCTGCTAGCACTCGCGAGCAGCCTCGCGCCGTTTTCGATGACTTTAATGGTGCCTGCACTGGGCGGCTTCGCGCAAAAATTCGATACCGACTTTTCCTCAGTGCAATACCTGCTTTCTGTGTATCTGTTTGGTCTTGCGATCGCACAGCCGGTGATGGGCTATCTTGCCGACCGCTTTGGGCGACGGCCGGTGATCCTGGCTGGCAGCGTGCTGTTTACCATCGCAAGCCTCGGTTGTGTGTTCAGCTCCTCACTGGCGATGACCGTCTTTTTCCGCTTCTTGCAAGCGCTGGGCAGCAGCAGCGGCGCGGTAGTGGTGCGTGCCGTGGTGCGCGACCTGCACGACACCGAAGGCACGGCCGTAGTGATGTCGCGCATCGCTGCGGTGATGGGCGTGGCACCCATCATTGCCCCAATGATCGGCGGCTACAGTACCTCAATGGGTGACCCCAACCGCGTGTTCTGGGTAACCACTGCACTGGGGCTGTTGCTGTTGGCGGTGATCTGCAAGCGCCTGCCTGAAACAGTGCACTACAGCCGATCTCGCACACCACGCAAGCAGCCAGCGCCAACGACCAGCGAATCCTGGCTGACCCAGTATCGCTCTTTGTTCGGCTCGCGCGTGTTTATGGGCCATACGCTTGCGCTTGGGCTGATGCAATGCGCCTTCTTTACCTTTGTCGCCGTCGGCGCCGACCTGTTTGAACGGCATTTTGGGATTGAGCAACACACCTTCGGCACCATCTGGGGTCTGATGGCGCTTGGCTATGTGCTCGGTGCCTGGTCGTGCGGTCCCATCACGGAGCGGGTTGGCTCCCAACGCGTGTCGCAAACCGGCCTGCTCATACATGGCATCTTTGGGCTGGCGCAAATTGGCGCGTTGATGATCTTTGGGCTAAGCCCGTGGGCAGTCCTGCTGCCGTTGTTGGGATTGCTTGCGACCAGTGGGCTCGCCATGCCCGGTGCGGTGAGCGGAGCTGTCAGCTACCGGCCGGATATCGCTGGCACCAGTTCCGGCCTTTCCAGCTCACTTGCGTTGGTGCTAAGCGGTGCGTTCACCGTGATCTCCGGCGCCATCTACGATGGCCAGTTCACACGCACAGCGATACTAATCGGGCTGTGTGCAATGCTTGCGACGTGCACGCTCGTGTTCACGCGCGGACGCGCTTAGCGGCCACTCAAACCGATTCGCCGTTGGCGAAATCGGGGATTTCCCCCTATTGGCAAATCCGCAGACCTGAAGTACCCTCGCCCTTTCCGATCACAGGGTGACGCGATGTCTAAACAGAACTTTGTCCTGACCGAGAAACAAGCGTGTTTGGTTGAGAAACTGGTGGACTCCGGCAAGTACCGGACCATCAATGATGTCATTGGCGATGGCCTGAGTCTGCTGGAGCGACGCGAAACCGAAGTGGCCGCGCAGCTGGAGGTCATGCAGGCCCACATTCAGGAGGCCGAGAGCATCTCGGACCAGCTGCAGCCGCGACAACCTGAAGATATCGTGCTCTAGTCTCCAGCGACTTCGCTCGCTTTGCGCGCCGCCTGATGCGGCGCCTCTACCCACCGATCATTCCGTGGTAGATTGCCCCGATGCAGCAGAGCACCGTCATTCTTATCACCTTGCTTATCTACAAGGTGACACTTATCGGCATCGGTTTGTGGGCCTCCCGGCGCACACACAACCAAACCGACTTCTTCCTCGCCGGCCGTGGGCTTGGGCCGTGGGTCGCCGGATTGTCCTACGCCGCCAGCACCTCTTCGGCCTGGCTGCTGCTGGGTTTCAGTGGCTTTGTGTTCGCCGCGGGGCTGTCGGCTCTGTGGATGGTGCCAGGCATCTGGGCGGGCTACATCGTGGTATGGCTGGTGCTTGGACCACGGCTGCGAGCTGAGTCACTGGAGCAGGGCTGGATCACGCCGAGCGATTTTCTGAGCGCCAACACGCATGGCTGGCAGCGAGCCAGCATCAACGGCATTGCCGCACTGCTGATTATTTTCTGCTTTGTGTTCTACATTGCCGCGCAATTTGATGCGGCCGCCCGCGCCTTCACCGCTAACTTCGACATGAGCTATGCGGGCAGCGTGATGCTTGGCGCACTGATTATCCTGGCGTACTGCCTGCTGGGAGGATTCTGGGCGGTCAGCCTCACCGACACGCTGCAAGGTGTCGTGATGGTACTGGCGGCTCTTATCGTGCCGGCCTTCGCGGTGGTGGCCGCAGGCGGACCGGGTGAGGTGCTGGCCGGCCTCAACCAACCTCAACACGTGCAGTTTATGAGCTGGTCTGGAGGCCACGGCGGCATGGTGCTGATGGGGCTGATGCTGGGGTTGGCCTCCATCGGCCTGGGCACGCTTGGGCAACCGCATCTGCTCAGTCGTCTGATGGCCGTACGCGGGGAGCGCGAGCGCAAGCAGGGGTTTGCGATTGCGATGACTTGGGGCGTGCTGGTGTACATCGGCATGACCACACTGGCACTGTCCGCCCGCAGCGCAGCACTAGAACCCGGTGACGGAGAACAACTGTTCTACGTCGCCGCCGCGCAATTTCTACCTCCGGTCTTCGCCGGCATTATTATCGCCGCGGTACTCTCCGCGGTGATGTCAACGGTGGACTCCGTACTACTCGCGGCCTCCGCAGCCGTCGCTCACGACATGGGCATTGCCCGCAGACTACCAGGGCGAGAGCTGATGGTCTCACGTATTGTGATGACAGGGATCACCGCACTGGCGGTCGTCTTGGCGCTGAACCTGCCGGATTCAATTTTTAATCGCGTGCTATTTGCGTGGTCAGCACTCGGCGCAGCGTTCGGGCCGATCGTGCTTGCACGTGTGGCTGGGCTGGAACCGGCGGGCAGCGCGCGGCTGGCCGCCATGGTGAGCGGTTTCGGCCTCACTGTATTGTTCTACGCGGCCGGCGGCACCACGCTGGCGGCCGGGGAGCAGGCGGGTTGGCTGGTGCAACTGGGCAAGTTGCCGGGCGACCCGTTTGAACGTCTAATTCCCTGGTTACCCGCACTGGCCATTGTGTTCTTTGGGCCGCGTCAGGGCCCACTTACTGCTCCCCACTAACGGAGGCGCTATGGGCAAGACGTACGAGGCCATCGACGACAAAATACAACGCTGGATCGAGCGCCAGCACATGTTCTTTGTAGCCACCGCCCCACTGGCTAGTACCGGCTTGATCAATTGCTCGCCCAAAGGCCTGGATACTTTGAGAGTACTCGATCCGCACACGCTGATATATCTGGAGTACACCGGAAGTGGCGCCGAGACCATCGCTCACATACGCGAGAATGGGCGCCTGCTCATCATGCTGTGTGCGTTCGAAGGTCCGCCCAGAATCTACCGTTTTTACGGGCGCGGCGAAGTCATCCCTACCGACGATCCGCAGTTCCATCCGCTTACCACGCACTTCAACCAGGACCTCACAGGCGTTCGCTCCATCGTGCGTCTGTATGTAGAGCGTATTGCCGATTCCTGTGGCTTTGGGGTGCCCGAGTACACCTATCGCGGCCAGCGTACAGCGCTGACCAAATACGCCAACGAACGCGGCGACGCGGGCATGGCGGAGTATCGGATGAACAAAAACCTGGCCAGTACAGATGGGTTGCCGGCACTCACGCCGCGAGAGGCCGCGGCGCTGGCCACCGACAAGCCGTCTGAGTTCTAGCGGCTAGTGCACCGCGCTAGTACTGCTTTTTGCCGGCGGTCCGCCGGTTCGGGTTGACCCGGTCCAGATCGCCCGGATTAAAGAACAACACCTGCTCGCGTTTTTTTCCGGCCAATAGTGCCTGCCAGGTGCGGTCGGCTTTACGCAGCAGCTTCGCCTCGCCCGTTGGACCGTCGAACTTAGACTCCCAATTGCGCAAACCGCTCACCGGCTGGCCCTTGAAGTCGCCACTCCAGAACAAAAGCAGGCGGTCCTGCACAATCTTGAACGACTCCGGGTTGGCCGGGGTCATATTGCCGGACCCGGTGAGCATCAGCGAGCACCATCCACCGTGTGCCGGCAGGTACGCTTGCGGGTTGTTGGTAAACTGCGCTACTTGCCCAGCATCGGTCAGCCAGTACGTCACGCCTTCGTGATCTATCGCGAATTCCGGCACGCCTTGTTCCGCCCGGCCTTTGGTGAAGTAAGATACGGGGGAGTAGCCATCCAGTGCAGCGCCGCTCGAGCCGATACGTATCAGATCAGCCATCGGGCGCGGGGTGCCCGCCTGAGCAAATAACGCCGAGGCCAGCAGCAATGCGCTGATGAGAGCAATGACTATTGTGTTTCGCATGAGAATCTCCGTGGTCGTGCAATCAGGTCATTACATGTGCGCGATGCAACGCAGACCACTGGGCGGGGTGAATCGCCCGCAGGCAGGGGTAAACGCTCACCTCTGGGAGCTGAGAAGGTAAAAAACGGTGCGGTATGGATAAGGTGATCGCTCAATCGCTCGACTGGCGCAAGCCGGCGGCCGGATTCTTTGCACTATGGACCGTGTTCGCGTTGATGGAACTGGCACAGGACTGGTTTATGGTGCGAAACGCGGGGTGGCGTTTTGTGCCGTCCGCGCACATCGCGCAGGCAGCGCTCATCTTCTATCCCTGGTTTTTCTTTTCGCTGGCGATCGGGCGCTGGTGCATGCGTACACCGCTCACGCCGTTTACCCGACGTGCCGTGTTGTTGCATGGCAGCGTTGCTGTGGTGGCTGGGTTGTTACACCTTTGGATTATCCTCGCATCGATGGCGCTGTGTTTTCCGGGCCGGATTGGCAGTCACAATTTGCTGCATATGTTCACCGGACAGGCGCTTAAGTGGTTTCACTTCGAAATTCTGGTGTACTTTGCCATCGCGCTCGCATGGAGCACCCTGCTTGAGCGCGCCAGTGCAGCATCCCAGGGCGGGCGGCTTGAACGCCCGAGCCCACTGCGGCAACACCTGAGCGGTAAATGCGATGGCGAACGCCACACGCTTATGGTCAGTCAGATTGACTGGATACAAAGCGACGACAACTACGTCATTGCGCATGCCGGCCCACTACAGGTGCGCGCCCGCGTCACGCTAAAAGCACTCCAGAGCGAGCTGGACAGCCGCCAATTTGTGCGCGTGCATCGCCGAGCAATCATTAACCTGAAGCGCCTGCAGCGTACGGATGGCATGCAACTGCACATGATTAGTGGTGCAAAGATCACCTGTAGTCGCAACGGCAGACAGGCCCTGGCCGAGGTTCTGCACCACACCGGCAGAGTCTAGCCAAACCTCAGCACGCGCACTGTCAGCCACGCGCCGGCAAAGCGTGTGCAGCTTTGCGACGCACTGTCCGGCGAATCGTACGCCGCACGGCTGGTGGCAAGCGCGAATTGTTGTCAATATCAACACTCCGTCCCGGTAGTTGCTCGGAGACACTCATGACCTATGCACCCGCCTACCCACACGATCCGATCACGGAGATAATGCCAGACGTCTTTATGGTCCGCGGCAGCATCAAAATGAACCCGCTCATGCGTATCACCCGCAATATGGTGGTGGTACGTCACGCAGGCGAGCTGACCCTGATAAATTCGATGCGTCTGGACGAGGCCGGTGAGCAGCAGCTGAAATCACTCGGCAAGGTGAGCAGAGTATTGCGCACCGGCTGTTTTCACGGGCTGGATGACCCCTACTACAAAACTCACTACGACGCCGAGCTTTGGACAACTGGCCAGTCACGTGCCTATCCCGAACCGCAGGCAGACCGAGTATTGCAGGAATCCGACGCACTGCCGTTTCCAGATGCCGACCTATTTTGCTTCCAACACACCAAGCAGCCCGAAGCGGCCGTGCTGCTGCAGCGTGAGGGCGGGTTACTATTAACCTGTGATGCTCTGCAACACTACGGCGACTATAAGCACAACACCTGGCTGGCGCGCAGGATCATGCCGCGGATCGGGTTTCCGAAAACTACTCTGGTGGGCCCCCTGTGGTTGAAGGGTATGATGCAGAACGCGCAGTTAATGGAGGCAGACTTCCGGCGTCTACTGCAATGGGAGTTTGAGAACTTTCTCGCCGCGCACGGGAGCCTGCTTAAGGGCGGCGCACATGCCGCCGTGACGCGGGCGGTTGACCGGGCATTCGCAGTGGAATAAAACACAGAACCGAGAGGGTATTTTGATGAGCTTTTATCAACGGATTGCCGGGGGCATTTGCGGCGCCGAGAGCGAGGCGAATGGCTCGGGCGAGCCGCTGCGGCGCGCGGCGCTGGGCGTGTTTGCCACGGTGCTGATGCTGGGTGGCTGCGTGCGAGCACAGGACGACACCACCGTGCGAGCAGCTAAGATGAACAGCGCCGACATTGCTGGCGCAATATTTCAGCGGCCCGACATGATTGAAACGACCGAACACGGTAACACCACACTGGATGTCACCTCATTGCTCAGCAGTGACGGAAAGTTCGCATCGGGCATGTACCGCTCGGAAAAAGTCCGCTACGACATCACCGAACCGTACGGGGTGGATGAGTTTATGTATTTCCTGGAAGGCGGCGTCACCCTTACCTCCGCCGATGGCACCCGTCAGCAGATTGGCGCGGGCGAAGCCGTCACCATTCCCAAAGAATGGACCGGTGTGTGGGAGACAGAAGGCTATACCAAAATCTGGGTGATCTACTCGCACGACGGCTCAGCACTCGAGTAGCCCCGAGGACCACGCGGTGCGATTCAAATCCTTACGACAAGCGGATCAGCGACGTGATTTTTCGAACGCCTCCACCAGATCGGCTTCAGACATGCCGGTCATCACCACGCCGGCACTGACTGGGCTTACCTGTACTGCCGTGCCACTCATCACCGCGGGAGGTTCGCCTGTTTGCTGCACTTGCCGCTCCGTCTGCTGTGGAGTGGCCTTACCGCGTGTCACCACCACGGCGTCAGCGACCGGTTGGCTGCGCTCGCCCGATGACAGGGTGCCTTTGCTGCGCCGGGCCAGCGTGCTGTCGGGCAGTTTAATGCCTGGGATAAACGCGGCGATGTAGCGGTAGGTCTTGAACCAAAACGGTGCGCCCAAGCCAATCATGCCACCCGCGAGAAACGCGGACATCAGCCAGCCCAGTCCATCCTGTGTGAACACCCGCTTAAGTACCGCCACAGCGTTGGCCAGCCACGCCGCGATCCCGGTGCCCGGCTCAGACGCCCGCTCAATCGATGCGCAGCGCGGGTCCACCGGCGGGGTATCCAGCGCGCTGCTCACCCCTGCACAATAGGGAAAGTGTGAGCGACCAATCGGCAGACCCAACCCCTCAAGCTGCTGCGCGTCACTGCGCAAACGGGCCATGACCTGCTCGAAGACCTCCACTGCAGCCGCCTGTTCAGCCGCAGTTTCGGCGCCGGCGATACGCCCGATATATGCCTGCTCCAGCCGGCTCACATCCACCTGTGTGATGACCTTCTCCGACAGCGACTTGTCGCTCGCCAATGATGAGAACAATTGGATCGCATCCACATTGAGCGCCAATGCCATAACTAAAGCGACCAATACCGATAACACCGTCGCGCGGCGCGCAAAATACGCGGTCGCCGCCTCGCCATAACGTTCAAACTCGTACGCCAACTCAGCGATGATATTAGACAACGCGCTGTCATGCTCCTGGCGCAGACGCTTGCCCGCATCCGTCTGTGCAAACTGCTCGATAAACTGGCGGGTGGTAAGGCTATCGAACGCTGTGTCCAGCAGATTTGCCAGCAGCGGTATCTTGCCGAGCACACCCACGCGAGAGTCCTCGACAGCCGGGTTGCGGGTGATTTGCTGCGCGAATGCCTGCGCGGTGCTGGGGGCGGCGATGCCTGCTTCTCCCAACCGCGGCGCCACCGCATCATCGTAGAGTTTTTGCAGCATGCGTTCGAAGTCTGCGCAGCGTTTACGGCCCAACTTGTGCAGCCCTTCGACGACCACCGTCGCCAGCGTCGACAACACAATCATGATGGCAGAAAACGCCAGCAACGCGGTAAGATAATTCATCCTTGGCTCCCCAATCTATCGGGCGCCGGACCAGTAAGGCTCTCAGTAAGTAACTGATCCCGCTTTGGTCACCCAGCGGCCGTTTTCGACCACCGACAGCAACGATTCGCTAACCCCTTTGTGGTCATTCGGACCGAACGCTATCTTGTATCCGAACATATCAGTGTACGCATCAATGCTCTCCATCGCACT
>CBDUQI010000228.1:0-9001 GCA_965369325.1 uncultured Gammaproteobacteria bacterium | reverse complement strand
TCTCGCGCATGGACCCGATGCTGATGATTCAGGTGGGCGGCGCGGTGCCCGAGCGAACACTGACCAATATCGCCCGCTCCCTGAAAGACTCAATAGAAACTCTGCCGGGCGTGCTGGAAGTGCAAATTGCCGGCGACCGTGAAGAAGTGATGGAAGTGGTGGTAGACCCACTCGCGATGGAAAGCTACGGGCTCACCCAGAGCGACTTGTTCGCGCTAGTCTCGCGCAACAACCAACTGGTCGCGGCGGGTGCGCTTAACAGCGCCAGCGGCCGTTTTCCGGTCAAGGTACCGGGTGTGTTCGAGACCGTGGAAGACGTCCTGAACTTGCCGATCAAGGTGGACGGCGAGCGGGTGGTTCACTTCTCCGATATCGCCTCGGTGCGGCGTACCTACAAAGATGCGATGAGCTTTGCACGCATCAATGGCAACCCCTCGATCGCACTGGACGTAGTGAAGCGTGCTGGCGCCAATATCATCCGGACCACCGATGAAGTCAAAGCGCTGATCGAACGCGAGCAGGCCTACTGGCCGGATACTATCGACACCTCGTTTTCTCGCGACAAGTCATCCGATGTCCGCATCATGGTGGATGATCTTGAGAACAATGTTCTGGCCGCCGTGTTGCTGGTGTTCATCGTCATCGTCGGCATCCTTGGCATTCGCTCGGCGATCCTGGTGGGCATCGCTATTCCCGGCTCGTTTCTCACCGCCCTGTTGGTGCTGTATACCACGGGCATCACCCTAAACATCGTCGTGCTGTTCACCCTGATTCTGTCCGTAGGAATGCTGGTGGATGGTGCGATTGTGGTAACCGAGCTGGCCGACCGGAAGATGGCTGAGGGCATGCCGCGCAAACTCGCTTACAGCACTGCGGCGCGACGCATGGCCTGGCCGATTATCGCCTCGACCGCAACCACCGTCGCCGCGTTTGTGCCACTCATCTTCTGGCCAGGGTTCACCGGCCAGTTTATGGGGTTTCTACCTAAGACGTTGATCATTACACTGTGCGCCTCGCTGCTGATGGCGCTGGTGTTTGTTCCCGTTCTGGGGGGCATTTTCGGCCGCGCCGCCCCAGCGAATGAAGGCGTGCGGCGAGCACTGGCCGCCGCCGAAGATGGTGACCTGCGTAGCATGCCCGGGCTGACTGGCACCTATGTGCGCACGCTCGACCGTGCGCTGCGCCGGCCCGCGATGAACGTCATGGGTGTTACCGCCCTGCTGCTGGGTATCTACCTGCTTTACGGTGCGCTCAATCACGGCATGGAGTTCTGGCCGTCGGTGGAGCCTGAGTTCGCCAACGTCAACATTCGCGCGCGCGGCGACTTGTCCACGATGGAAAAGAACCACTTTGTCAGCATGGTGGAAGCCCGTATTGCCGACATGGACGAGATCAGCTCGCTGTACGCCAAAGTGGGGGGCAACGACCGCGGCAACAGCGACGTAATCGGCACCTTGCAGCTTGGGCTCGCCCCCTGGCAGCAGCGCCGCAAAGCCGACCTTGTGTTGCAGGAGATTCGCAACCGTACGTCTGACATTGCAGGGCTGGTGGTCGAAACGCACACACCGCAGGCAGGCAGCTTCGATGACAAACCGGTGAACGTACGTTTGTCTTCGCGATCGCCCGTGTTGCTGGATGCGGCCGTCTCACAAATCAGAGCCACCATGGAAGAGCAGGATGGCCTGCGCGACATCGTCGACAGCCTGCCACTGCCGGGCATCGAATGGCGCCTTAGTGTCGACCGCGCCCAGGCCGCGCGCTTTGGCGCTGACATCACCTTGGTGGGCAACACCGTGCAGCTGGTCACCAACGGCGTGAAGATTGGCGAGTACCGCCCGGACGATGTCGACGAGGAGGTGGAAATACGGGTGCGTTATCCGGCCGCCACACGCAGCATCGAAGCACTGGACACGCTGCAGATTCCCGCAGCCGACGGGCTGGTACCGCTCAGCAACTTCGTCACCCGCACGGCCGCCCAACAAGTGGGCCTGATCGAGCGTACCGACCTGCAACGCACACGCACGGTGTCAGCCGATCTGATGCCCGGCGAAAACGTCTCCGCACAGGCGGCTATTTTGAAACAAACCATTGCCGAGCTCAAAATGGACGATCAGGTGAGAGTGAGCTTTCACGGCGATGTGGAAGAGCAGGACGAGAGCATGCAGTTTCTAATGCGTGCGATGATGATCGCGATGCTGGTGATCACCATTATCCTGGTTACCCAGTTCAACAGCCTGTTCCAGGCCTTTCTAATTCTCACCGCGGTGGCATTCTCCACCGGCGGCGTACTACTGGGGCATCTTATCCTGGGGCAACCGTTCGGCGTGATCATGAGCGGCACCGGGGTGGTCGCACTCGCGGGCATTGTGGTGAACAACAACATTGTCCTGATTGACACCTACAATCATCTGCGCGCGACCGGGCTGGACGCGGCCGAGGCGATACTGCGCACCTGCGCGCAACGCCTACGCCCCGTGATGCTAACAACAATCACCACCATCCTGGGTTTGCTGCCCATGGTGTTTGGCGTGACCGTAGATCTGTTCGACCGGCAGGTTTCCGTTGGCTCTCCGTCCTCGCAGTGGTGGACCCAACTGTCCACCTCGGTGGCGGTCGGACTGGCCTTTGCCACGCTGCTGACCTTGCTGCTGACACCCAGCCTGCTGATGGTGCAGGCCAACGTCGCCGCCTGGTTTCAGGCACGCCGCACCCCGTCATCGGACGATAATTCGCGGCCTAATGATCGGGGCACCCCCACTACCGAGCCGGAGCATGCCGTATGAACGGACAGTACGATTTTAGACGCGGCCTGCCGCCCGGCGCCGGACTCGGCATCAGCCCCTCGCCACTCGCGCGCATTGTGGGTTTCGTGGTGCTCGCGCTGCTGCTGGCCGGTGCATTGTTTGTCGGCTTCTTTGTCGTCACCACGCTGGTACTGCTGGGCGCAGTGGCCTTCGCCGCGTTCCGCACCCGGCTGTGGTGGCATCGACGCAAGCTGCGCGGTGCCGACGCCAAACCAGAGGGTAGCGAGGCGGGCGGCGCGTTCGGCACCTATCGCAAACCGACGGAGCCCGACAACTCACCGGCCAGTGGTGACACGCTGGACGGGGAGTATGAAGTGATCGATCGCAAGCCCGGGCACTAGCTGCTAGCTGCGGGGAATCGTCGCTCATGGCCTGCCGGGCCGTTACACTACGCCCTTAACAATGAGCTGAGGGCAACTCCCATGAGTCATCTGGTCGCACCCCGCATGCTGGGGTGCTGGCGGCGCGCGTACATTCGCTTTGAGGATGGGAGCGAAGACACCGCCACCCGCGTCATCTGGCTGCAGACCGGCTCGGCCATGGCCGATATGCGCGTTCCGCCCAGAACCGCAAGCGCGAATGCCCGCAGCCTCGCGCAATGCGATCGTCCGGCGCTACTGGAAATGGCCGACGTCGACTGCTCCTGCGGCATTACCGACGTGGATGACACGGCCACCCCCTACCCTACGGCCCGCTGGCCGGATACGCCGTTGGGATTCGCCATGCAGCCGGTGAGCTTTTACCCCGAACCTGGATGGCTGCAATGGCGCGATCAGGGTACGTGCATGATGGAGTGGGCGCCCAGTGGCGCTTACGAGGAAGACTGGCGCTTGTGCACATCCAATGTCTATCCAACCGCGCACCTACACAGCAGTGGGCCTGGGCCACGGCGCAATCTATACCTTGCCGGTGATTACGCGGTGCTGGCCTGTGACCGCCCCGCGCTGGCACTGCCAGCGCAACCGCTCACGCAGATTGCGCGTGACCATGCCGATGACCTGGATTACCTGAGGGCACTGGTCGGGTGCGAGTACTCGCTGTTGCATCGGCGCGCAGAGCAGCGCTGGTGTGTGACACTGTCCACCTTCCCCTGGCATGAAGGGGAGCTGCGCGATCTAAGTTGGGCGTACGAGCAGGCATTAAGCCGGCGCGTTGATACGCTGGTGCAAGACCCGGGCGATGGCCGCCAGTGGCGTATGGTAGGACTGTAATATCAGAGGCAAGGCCGATATGAAGATTGAAGAATTTGGTCTGGAGCGCATCCAGTCACTTTACGAAAACACGGTGCCGTATAACTTGTCTGACAGCGGTGTACACCCGTACACGCTCAACGAGTTGCTGAATGCGCAACAACGCGAAGAGCTGCATAAGATAACCCTGGGCTACGGTTGGACCAATGGTGCGGTGGAACTGCGCGAAGCCATCGCTGCGCTGTACCCAGGGCGCAATAGTGATGAAGTGATTGTGACCAACGGGTCCGCCGAGGCAAACTTTGTGATGGCCTCATCGCTGCTGGATCGGGGCGATGAGATTATTGTGATCACGCCCAACTACCTGCAGATTTTTGGTTGGGCCAAAGCCATCGGCGCGCAGGTAAAAACCTCAAGCCTGATTGAGGCAAACGAATGGCGCCCGAACCTGCCCGAAATCGCCAGCCTGATCACCGCGAAGACCAAACTGATCACCGTCTGCCACCCCAACAACCCCACCGGATCGTTGATGACCCGCGAAGACATGGCCACGCTGGTCGGCATCGCCGATCAGGCTGGCCTGTACCTGCACGCGGATGAAGTTTACAAAGGCGCGGAGCTTGATCTGGAGGAGCCACCGAGCTTTGCTGACTTGTACGACAAGGCCATCGTGACCGCGGGGCTTTCCAAAGCGTTGGCGTTGCCCGGATTACGCATCGGTTGGCTGGTGGGCCCGGTCGCCGAAATCTACGACACCTGGCGCTACAAGGACTACACCTCTATCACTACCAGTGCGCTCAGCGAATACATTGCTCGTATTGTGTTGGCGCCGGCCAAGCGGCAGGAGGTGCTTTCGCGAAGCAAGCAGATCCTGCGCGAGAATCGCGACATGCTGAGCGAGTGGATCAGCCAGAATCCGCGGTTCTCGTTATGCCCACCCAAAGCCGGCGGCATGGCGTTTGTAAAATACGACGCGCCGATTAACTCTACGCAACTGGCCCACGGGTTGCGCGAAGAACAAGGCGTGCTGGTCTTGCCTGGTGATGTGTACGGCCTGGATGGTTACCTGCGATTCGGCATTGGCGAGAAGAAGGCACACCTAAAAGCGGGCCTGAGCCGATTGCAGGCCTACATGACACGGTTCGAATAAATCAGCAGGGACAAATCCACCACCATGCGAGTCATCAACAAACAACAAATACTGGCGCACTTTGATCAGCAACATGCACTGCAGGCGATTGAATCGGCGTTTATCCAGTTTGCACAGGACAAGGCACAGTTGCCGCCGGTCGTGCATCTCGGTTTTCCTGAGCACTCGGGCGAGTGCCACGTAAAGTCTGCGCATCTTACGGGCGAGCCGTTTTTCGTGATCAAGATTGCGACAGGGTTTTATGCCAACGCGGCCAAGGGGCTGGCCTCCGGCAACGGCCTGATGGTCGTCATGTCAGCAACCACCGGTGAGCCCGTCGCGCTGTTAGATGATGAAGGCGTGCTGACCGATTTACGCACGGCATTGGCCGGCGCGCTGGCCACGCGGGTTTTGGCCAGAGCCGATGCCACGCGGTTGGGGATAATCGGCTCTGGCGTGCAGGCGCGACTTCAGGCAGGCATGCTGTGCGAATTGCTCGGCTACTCACAAGTCGCTGTCTGGGCACGCTCGCCCGACAAGCAGGCCGCGCTGGTTGAAGACTTACGTACGCAACTGCCTGACGTTACGGTCAGTGCCGTTCCCACACCACAAGCGCTTTGTGCCGCTGCCGATACTATTATCACCACCACCGCATCAACCGCGCCCATTGTGTCGGCGCAATGGGTGCAGCCGGGCACTCACATCACCGCCGTCGGCGCGGACTCCCCCGGCAAACAGGAACTTGATACAGCGTTGTTCGCGCGCGCACGGTGGACGGTAGTGGATTCCTATGCACAATGTTCACAGCAGGGCGAGTTGGCGCATGCGCTCCAAGCGAACGCCATTGATGCTGATCGCATTATGTCTTTAGGCGATGTGCTCGCTGGCTCCCCGCTCCAACGGAACAACACCGATCTCACCATTGCCGATCTTACCGGCCTGGGCGTGCAGGACGCGGCCATCGCCGGGAGCATCCTTGCCCGCATGCCACGCACTTAGCTCCCTAGCAACGTGCAGGCGACCGCCGGCAGTTCACACGGCATTCTATCTAAGGCACGCAGGGGATTCGCAAACACGGCTTCATTCGGTAGATAACTGCATTACGCTCAAGGTCTATCCCAGCGGGTCGCTGACGCCGATCAGGTGAATCGCGATCAGGCCCATCAGCCCAACGACACTCAGGTAGTACAGCGTTGGTAACGCAGTACGTCGGAGTGTGCGCCCCTCCTGCCCCAACAATCCGACCGTGGCTGAGGCGGCAACGACGTTATGAATCGCGATCATATTGCCAGCGGCCGCACCGACCGCCTGCAGCGCGACCACCATCGCCATCGACATGCCGAGATCTTGCGCCACGCCATACTGGAACAGCACAAACATCAGGTTGCTTACTGTGTTGCTGCCGGCGATAAACGCCCCCAGCGCGCCGATGGTGGGTGCGAACAGCGGCCATATCTGCCCCACATTCATCGACACCCACTGCGCCATAACAATGGGCATGCTGGCAAGCTCCGGCCCCTGTCCAGAGTTGATGTAGATACGCACCATCGGCACGGTAAAGATCAGCACAAACCCCGCACCCAGCAACAACCGCGACGATTCACCCAGCGCTTTACCAAAGTGCGCCAGCGGCATCCGATGCAGCGCGATCGAAAGCACTGCGACGCCGATCAACACGGTCGCGGGCAGATATAGCGGCGTCGTCGTTGCCGAAATATTGGTGTCCAGGATGTTCGCCCATCCGATGCTGAAGGTTTTCAGCCAGGCGCCCACCGGCAGCGACGGCATGCGCGTCAGCACCAGCAACGCGGCGACCATCAGATACGGCAGCCAGGCAAGCCACAACGCCATTGGGCGTCCATGTGACGTCAGATCCATCTCCAGCTTGCCCGACCAGTGCTCGGGCCAGTCGGGCTTACCGGCAAAATCCCACGACTTCTCCGGCACCAGAAAGCCACGACGGGCTGCAAACGTCACCACCGCCATCCCGACCAGCGCCCCAAGTATCGAAGGAAACTCTGGGCCTAGCAGCACACCGGCAAAGTAGTAGGGCACCGTAAACGCCAGCCCGCCAAACAGCGCGAACGGCGCAATGGCCAGCCCTTCCCACCAGGATCGATTCGCGCCGAAGAACCGCGTCATCATCATCACCATCAGCAGCGGCATCAGCGTGCCTGCGATCGCGTGCAGGACCAGCACGTTTACCGTCACCGCCTGAAGATAGTCACTCATCTGCAGCCCCGCAGCGGCGAAGCTGGCCAGCACCTCGGGGCTGTCCAGCCCGCCCTGCACGCCCACTAGCACCGGTGTGCCAACGGCACCGAAGGTCACCGGCGTACTTTGCACCATCATGCCCAGCATCACCGCGGCCAGCGCGGGGAAGCCCAGCGCAACCATCAACGGTGCCACGATGGCGGCGGGTGTGCCAAAGCCCGATGCTCCTTCGATAAAGCAGCCAAACATCCAGGCGATGATGATCACCTGCACGCGTCGATCCGGATTGATGCGAGAGAACCCTTGGCGGATCACTCCGAGCCCACCGGAATACTTGAGTGTGTTCAGCAGCAGAATCGCGCCGAAGATGATCATCAGGATGTTAAAGGTGATGAACAGGCCCTGGATAGAGGCGGCGGCGATAGCGGCAGCGGGCATCTGCCAGACGGTGGCGGCGATGATGGCGCACAGCACATACACCACCGGCATGGCCGTGCGCGCCGGCACGCTAAAACCCACGATAAGCAGCCCGGCCACAATAATCGGTATTGCCGCCAGAAGCGCTAAAATTCCAAGTGACACAAGCCTACCCCGCTAACCGCTCTACCGTAGTTTCCACCGTTACGAAATCCGGCACAATCAACGCCCGGCGGTGTGCTATTTTGCTTGTCTCCCCGTTGGCGAGCGCATCCCAGGATAAGTATACTTGCCTTTATTGGAGCGAGTGATACAAAACGTAGATCCGGCGCTCAGCCAGATTGGCATCGTAGCATTCGATGCCAATCTTCCGCCGCAGGGGATGACGCTGACCGTACCGGCCAGATCAACTATATGGGAGGAGCGTAAGCAATGGTCTCATTTAAAATTAACGGGGAAACACGCGAGTTCGATGGGGATGCTGCCATGCCCATCCTGTGGTACGTGCGTGATGAGTTGGGTCTGCCGGGCACCAAATTCGGCTGTGGCAAAGCGCTGTGCGGGGCCTGCACAGTACATCTGGACGGCACCGCGATACGCAGCTGTGTGACGCCGATGGCGGCCGCGCAAGGTAAGGAGATTACCACCATCGAAGGGCTGGACCCCAAGGGCAACCATCCGGTGCAGCGCGCGTGGCGGGCACACAATGTGCCGCAGTGCGGCTATTGCCAGTCTGGGCAAATCATGCAGGCCGCCTCGCTGCTGAGCAGCAACCCCGATCCCTCCGACCAAGACATCATCGACGGCATGCAGGGCAATATTTGCCGCTGCGGCACCTATCAGCGAATTTTCGCCGCGGTGCGTACCGCTGCCTCGGAGGTATGACATGTCCCGTATCACCCAAATGGACCGACGCGAATTCATTCGCTCCACCGGCATGGGCGCGGTTCTGGTGTTGGGGGCACAAGTGGTGCCCCACCCCATCATGGCCGCCGTACGGGCAGCCGGCACCGGCACAGTGCAACCCAACCTGTTTGTCAGCATTAACGCCGAAGGCACCGTCACGCTTACCTGCAGCCGCTCAGAGATGGGCCAGGGTGTGCGCACGGGTATCCCCATGATTCTGGCTGATGAGATGGAAGCGGACTGGTCACGGGTAAACATCTGGCAGGCGCCAGGCGATGAAACCAAATACGACCCCGCGGGCAAAGACGGCCAGAACACCGACGGCTCCCGCAGTACGCGCC
>CBDUQI010000227.1:0-9026 GCA_965369325.1 uncultured Gammaproteobacteria bacterium | reverse complement strand
TTCTGGCGCAGCTCATCGTTGCTGAAGCGTTTGATCTTCCACTTCATGGATTGCGCGGAGTGCTTGGAGTCTTTATCGCTGGGCCCGAACATCATTAATGACGGCCACCACCAGCGTGAGAGGGCGGCCTGGGCCATGGCCTTTTGCTCATCCGTGCCGCGCGACAGCTGCACCGTGATGTCGAAGCCCTGACGCTGGTGGAAGCTCTCCTCTTTACACACCCGTACCATCGCACGGGCGTACGGGCCGTAAGAGCAGCGGCACAGCGGCACCTGATTCATGATTGCCGCGCCGTCCACCAGCCATCCGATGGCCCCCACGTCTGCCCAGGTGGGCGTGGGGTAATTAAAAATGCTGGAGTACTTGGATTTGCCGGAGCGCAGGTCGGCCAGCATCTGCTCGCGACTGGTGCCCAGGGTTTCTGCGGCGCTGTACAGATACAAGCCGTGCCCGGCCTCGTCCTGCACTTTGGCTAACAGGATAGCCTTACGTTTGAGCGACGGGGCGCGGGTGAGCCAGTTGCCCTCGGGCTGCATGCCGACAATCTCCGAATGGGCATGCTGGGAAATTTGCCGAACCAGTGTTTTGCGGTATGCCGCCGGCATCCAGTCGCGCGGCTCAATTTTTTCATCGCGGTCGATCCGCGCCTGGAACGCCGTTTCGCGTTCACCTTCGTCCTGATGTCGAATGTCGCCGGTCCGGTCCAGTTCCTGGGTATACATAAGCTCAGTACCTCAAACTTGATGTCGCCATTGTAACACGGTACTCGCAAGAGTCGTGGTAATTACGTATCACTTTGGCATCACTTGCCCTGGAAGGTGGGTTCTCGTTTTTCCATGAATGCCCTCACCCCCTCCGCGTAATCGGCCGAGTAGCCGGCCTCGTGCTGCAGCGTGCGCTCCAGGCCCAATTGCTCGGTAAGGCTATTGGCGGCGGAAGCGCGCATCGCCTGCTTAATCTTGGCAAGACCAGCGGTGGGTTGGGTGGCCAGATGTTTCACCATGGCGTGCGCCGCAGGCATCAACTCCTCATCCGGTAGGCACTTCCAGATCAGGCCCCAGTCGGCGGCATCCTTGGCCATGAGGGGCTCGCCCAGCATCGCAAGACCGCGCGCGCGCGCGCTGCCGACAAGTCGCGGCAGCAACCAGGTGCCGGCGGCATCCGGAATCAGGCCCAGTCGGCAGAACGGTTGGATGAACTTGGCGGATTCGGCTGCTAGCACGATATCGGCATTCAGCGCGATATTGGCGCCAGCCCCTGCCGCTACCCCGTTCACCGCGCACACCACGGGCATTTTCATGGCGTGCAGTTGCTCGACCAATGGGTTGTACAAATGCCCCAGGGTGTAACCGAGATCGGGCGGTCCATCCTCGCCGCCCATGCGATCGCTGAGGTCCTGCCCGGCGCAGAAGCCGCGACCGTTACCGGTAAGTAACACGGCGCGGCAGTCTTCGGATTGTTTGAGGGCCTCACGCAGTTCCAGGTGCATCGCCTCGGTAAAGCTGTTGAGGCGGTCGGGCCGATTCAGGGTGATGGTGGCGACATCGCCTTCGCGTACCCATTCAATGCTCTCAAACGTCATAGGCTCATCCTCGTGTGTTAATAATCGCTAACGGGTGCCAGGTGCGATGCCGCCAAAGCGCTTAAAAAAGGCGGGCTCTGGGGGCGGCAATGGGCCGAATGCGTTCTCCATCTGATCGGAAAGATATTCATCTGCGGCCTGGTGTGTGTGCCGGTAAAGGTTACGACAAAGTTGGTAGGCGGACAGGCCGGGCCAGTCCGAGGGCACCAAATCGCTGGGTAACAGTGGGTCTCGCAGCAGAATTTTTCGGTACTCGTGTACCAGCATGGTGCGAACCTGAAAGCTGAGCGCCGGCGGTGCACGGCCTGAATGCTCCTCCAAAGACTCCAGTAACGGGCGGAAAGTCCCCAGAAATACATGGTAGCGCTCGCGTAGATGCGCCAAGTCCCAGCGCGCCTCGATCAAGGTGCGCAGCCGTGCGATATCCTGCCTCGCATCGGGGCGAGCCGTGAGCATGATCGCTTGGGACACATCTAGGGGTGAGTGCTGCGCAGTGTCATCTGTGCGCGCCAGCAGCGTGGCGCTTAGCGGCCGATACCCCCCGTTGGTAAGGGTTTTGCGGGTGAGCTCGCGACTGTCTGCATCCTGTGCTGTCAGCAGCGCCAAACTTAAGGCGCCGTGCCATTCGTGTCGGGGCTCACCGTAGATGCGCGCGGTCGCCGCTGCAAACCGCGCGCGCCCCTCGGCGGAAAGGGCGTAGTAGCTGCGCCGGCCCTGTTGGGCGCTCTCCAACCAGTCGTCTTTCGCCAGCCGGGAGACCGAAGTGCGTACCAGTCGTGCACTGACACCAAAGGGCTCCACCACTTTGATAAGGCTTCCGAGCCATGCGGTGCCACCGCGCGGCGCCAGCGCGTCACCGAAGATCGTCACCAGCAGCGAGCCGGCCCGTAAGGGTCGTCGCTCGGCAAACCGCCGAATCAAACGTTCAATGAGTTTCTCGACGGGCACTAGGCAAATGGCCAGGCAGTGGGACAGGGCCCTTATGCTACCAGAATCAGCATATTGATCCGGATGATGTATCAGAACAGTTTCGCGGCGCGCGGTGGGGCGGTGGTAGCAAGCAGCGGCTCCCGATTTGTGCACTTGAAAGCCCTCGCCAAAGCCCTTCCAAGCACCAGTTGGCCGGGCTTGCTGCTGCGCGGGGACTCCGATAGATTGCATCCCCTGCTTCGCGCTCACCTGGACAGCACACGTATGAAACGCATTTTCTCCGGCATGCAGCCGACCAACCAGCTTCACCTGGGTAACTATTTGGGCGCACTGCGCAATTGGGTGCCTCTGCAGGATGAGGCTGAGTGTATTTACTGCATCGTCGATCTGCATGCAATTACAGCCGACTACGAGCCGGCACAGCTTACCAACGCCACCCGTGGCGTCACCGCGGCCTATATTGCCGCTGGCGTGGACCCGGAGAACTCCATTGTGTTCCCGCAGTCGGCTGTTAGCGTGCACGCCGAACTCATGTGGTTGCTGGCGTCAGTGACGCAGATGGGCGAACTCAACCGGATGACTCAATTTAAGGACAAGGCCGGTAAGCACCGTGAGCGGGCAAGTGTGGGGCTGTATTCCTATCCGGTGCTGATGGCGGCGGATATCCTGGCCTATCTGGCGACCCACGTGCCCGTGGGCGACGATCAGCGCCAGCATCTTGAGCTGACGCGTGAAATCGCCCGCACGTTTAATCATCGCTTTGGCGAGGAGATTTTTCCCGAGCCGGAGCCGCTCATTCTGGGGAAAGCCACACGGGTGATGAGCCTGCGCAATGGCACCGAGAAGATGAGCAAGTCTGCTGCCTCTGACATGACCCGAATTAACCTGACGGACGAGGCGGATGTGATCGCACAAAAAATCCGTAAAGCGCGCACGGATGCAGAGCCTTTGCCGCCGCAGGAGGCCGGGTTGGCTGAGCGCCCCGAGGCCCGCAACCTGATTACCATCTTCGCCGCCATTACCCGGCGCGAGATTGACGATGTGCTGGCAGAATTCGAAGGTCGCATGTTCTCAGACTTCAAGCCCGCGCTGGTGGACGCGACCGTGGCCGAACTCGGCCCGATCGCCAGCCGCTACAACGAGCTGCTGGCGGCACCGGATGAGATCGATCGGATTCTCGCCGACGGTGCGGAGCGCGCTGAGGCCATTTCCCGTCCCATCCTCCATCGTTTAACCGAGTTGATGGGGTTCTGGAAACGCCCGTAGGCGCCGGACCCGCCGCGGGCTACGCCAGCGCTTTTAACGCTAATCGAGCTGAGCGGGCGATCGCTGCCGGGGACGTCCGCGCTCGTGCGAGGCTGGTCAGTCCGAGCATGCAGGCAAGGAAGTACTCGGCCAGCGCTTGGCACTCGGCCCGCGTGCGGCCGTCGCGCTCTGCCGAGGCCTCTAGATTTCGGGCGATGGAGCTGATCAGTTGTTGATGGGCATGCTCGACAATCTCGACGGAGGAGGGCGGCACACTTTGTGCCTCATTCAGCGTGAGGCTTAACAGGCAGCCCCGCACGTCCAGCAGTCCAGGGAGTGCCTCGTAAAAGGCGATAATGTTCTCCACACCGGCCGGCTCACGGCCCAAGTAGCGGGCGAATATCTCCCCGCGTGACCGTTCATAGCGCCTCAAAGCGCTATTGAACAGAGCTTCTTTGTCGCCAAAGTCAGAATAAATAGTTTTTTTATTTAAATGGGTTACAGAGCATATCTCAGAAAGCGATGTAGCATTGAAACCGCGCTGCCAAAACAACTGCATGACCTGCGCTATTACATCCTCACGCTGATAAGTTTTTGTTTTGGGCACAACGGTACCGATGGCTGCCAGATCGCAGGACAAATATAAACCGATCGGTTACTATAGTCCATGATTTAGTAACCGATCGGTTACTTCAGTCAAATGGCACTGTTTAGGGAGAAAGCGATGTACAAGGTTTTGGGAATGGCGAAAAGCCGCAGCACCCGCGTGGTCTGGACGCTCGAGGAGATTGGTACACCGTATGAGCACATTCCCGTAATGCCGCACAGCGAAGAGGTACTGGCGCATCATCCACTCGGTAAAGTCCCGATACTGCTCACCGACGAAGGCCCGCTGCTTGAGTCCTCCGCCATCTGCACCTGGCTGGCTGATCGACATGCGGAGGCGAATCTAATCCCGGCGCCGGGAACCCGCAGCCGCGCCGAGCACGATATGTTTACCGCCTTCGCCGCGACCGAGTTAGAGCAGCCGTTATGGACCATGGCCAAGCACAGCTTCATTTTGCCGAAGGAGATGCGCATCGCTGAAGTAAAACCGTTGGCAAAGCAGGAATTCGCCCGAGTGGTCACCTCATTGGAGCGTTTGTTGGGTGATCGGCAGTTCTGTGTTGGCGAGCAATTTACGGTGGCAGACATCTTGCTAGGGCACACGCTGCGCTGGGCGACGGCGGCCAAGGTCCCGGTTGAATCTGATGCCGTGCAGGCTTACGCGGAACGCGTATGGGCGCGCCCGGCGCTGGCACGTGCATGGGAGGCGGAAGAGGCCTCGCAACAGTAGCGGCCGGCCGGCCGGAGAGCCGACCGTTCGGCTCTCCTAAGCGGGTTGCTGGCGACCGTGTGTGGCGATGACTTCACGCGCGGCTCGCAGGCCGGAGACCAGCGCTCCTTCCATGCCGGGTGCCTCCAGTTCAGTGTGTTCGCCGGCAAAATGGATACCGTTTATCGGGCGCGCGATCGTTGGCGCAAACGCCTGCAACTGGCCTGGTGCGTAATGCGCGTAAGCGCCTTTCGCGTAGGACTGGCCCCAGTCGGTAGTGACGGCGTGCTCGAACGCGGCGTGTTGCGCCGGCCACAATGTCTGCATCCACTTGGTGACTCGCTGCGACTGCTCGTTTTCTGAGAGACCGGCAAACGCCTGCGCGCCTAGGCCATTGATCCAGTTCAGCAGCAGCCCTTTGGGTTCACCTATCGCGTTGGACATATTGAAGATGCGCTCGAACCGGCTGTCGGTGTAGACGGCCGAAAGTGCCGCCGAGCGTTCCCAGAAACGCGTGGCCGTTTGTACGTGAGTTTTGGTGACTTGGGTATAAGGCAATGTTGAAATCATGTGGCGGCGATCAGCGGGAAGGGCCGGGGAGAATTTGATTTCACGCAGCGCCGTAAACGGGATCGCCATGATCAACTGATCGACGCCAAGGGTTTCGGCATGTCCGCGTGTGTTTATATGCAGCCGCAACCGTTTTCCCTCGCGGGTGACTCCGCTCAGCGCGCACTCATAGCGAATGACGCCATCCAGGGCATGCGCGAAGGCGTGAGGCAGTCGGTCATTGCCTTGATCTATGTGCATTGAGGTTTGTGGTGAGCCTAGGCGTGCCGCGTCACGCATCGCGCTAAGTGCCGAGACAGATTTCAGGCTGTTGTAATTGGCGGTGCGCTCGATCAGGCCGATCGCGGCGTTGCTCAGGTGTTGTTCGCGCAGGAACGTTAACAGCGATATGCCGTCGTAGCGGGTGAACCGGGGGCTTAACACATCGCCCGGACCTTGCATGGTCTTCACCACCGGTTGCAGAGCGTTGTGCAGCAATCGGAACGGTGCCAGCGCGCGCTCTTTAGGCTGCAAGGGCAGTGGCCAACGTTGCGGCTCGGCGCGCAATGCCGAGCCATGCAGGTGCTGATCGCCAAGCACCACCAGCGTATCCGGACGTTCGCCACTCAGTAACGGGACCGGCACTTCTGGCACCAGCGGCAAGCCGAAATGACGGCAATAGCCCAGAAAGTGGCGATACCCGCTGCCCGCCGACTGCGCACCAACATCCACCCAGGCATTGCCATCGAAGGCTCCGCGCAATGTCCGAACGCGTCCGCCGGGGATGGCGCTACCTTCCAGCAGTACCACCTCGCGCCCGGCATGGTGCAGTTCGTAAGCCGCGCACAATCCCGCCAAGCCTGCACCAACGACAGCGACCGTTGGTTGCGCGGTAGCCGGGAGTGCATAGGCGATGTTCGCCAGACCGGCGCCGCCGGCAACACGCAAAAACTGGCGCCTCGTGTATGGCGTGCGCGCGGGCTGCCTACTCACGGGGTTACTCGCGGGTCGGTGCGGTGCGTTCGCCGTCACGTAGGCGCTTGTAATAGATCCAACTCGTCTCATTGCGGCGGGCATCATCGAGTGGCGGCGGCGCGGTGTAGTCTGGGTAATGTTTGCGAATCTCGCCCTTCATGGTGTCAGACAGATCGTCCCAGCTACCCAGCTTTTTGCCTGCCGCATGCACATACAGCACACCTTCACGGCCGCTCATCCGCATCCACGGTAGCCAATCGGAGATGCGCGTCCAGCCCACGTGCACCGGGACGCTCGTCTCCCGCTCACTTAGCAACTCGCGGGTACTGCCGTAGAAGTTGAACATCTCGGTGGCATGGTAGGTGCCGCCGATCTCCGCCTGATACTCGCTGGCCAGCGGATTGGGGTAGTACAGCGGCACCTGGATTGACTGGAACCACTGCTCACCGTGAATCTCGCCGCCCCAAGGCGCAGGGTTGCCGTTGCGGCCAATTTCGTAACTGGTGAAATTCACCGGATCGTTGGCCACATGCAGCACGTTGACGGTTTCACCCGTCCAGGGGTTATCCCATTTGGATAGCACCTCGCCGGTCGTGGCGTCTTTGTAGAGCATGATCTCGCGCGAGAGCAGTTTGAAGCCTTCACCTCGCTCGTCGTCCTGTACTTTCACGCACGCGCGAATGTTCATGCCTTCAATCGCAAACAGCCGCTTGTCCCGCTCGCCCTGGCGTCGCGCGTAAAGGTAGCCCGTCCAGTTGTATGTGACCGGCTCGCCATCCACCGTTGAACAAAGGACTTTTCGGGCGATCTGCAGAGCGTCGCCTGCATCCTCTGGGTTGTGCTTGGCGCACGCGCTCTGGCCGTACGCGCATAGCGCGAGCGCAACCATCAGCGGCGAACTCGGTAACTTCATCACTTGCTCCCTCTTGGGTCTGCGGGTGTCGGCACGGGCGTGACGCGAAACCCAGGCGTGTCCGGACCGACATGGTGTCGGTCGGCACAATGAATGTTATAATACTATAACAATATGCCATGTGGTGAGCGAGTCGGCAGCGCTGGTGCCTGGGCACGCCGCCACATCGCTCTGATGAGGCAAGCGCGCATGGTTTGGAAAGCTGGACATCGTGGTTTTTGGGTGCTCGCGGGGGCGATAGTGCTCGGGTTGGGCGTGAGCCAGAATGCCATTGCGGCGCAACCACCGCAGGTGGCCCGATTGCTCACTTGGCTTCAAGGTGAGCACGACAATTATGAGCAGATCTGGCAACAGAAACTGGATGGCGTCGAAGCGCCCATGACGCACCTGCATCAATCCCATCAAAGAATTCGGGCGCCACGTATCGGCCAGGACGTGATGCTCAGTACCTATCGCGCCGCGGATGCAGCTGAAGGCGAAGCCACCAGGCGATATCTTATGAGTTTCGTTACCCGTGCTGATGGGCGCAGGGTGCGCACCCGAGTGCTTCGGCTGAACGCAGACGCGGATGCACAGCCGGAGGAAGATCCGCAGGATTACCACGCACGGCTCACGGATAAGGACACGACGCCCATGCCTGAGTGCGAGCTGGCATGGCAATGGCACGGCGAAATGTTTGCTGCCCACGCCGCGAGCGAGCGCTGTGAATTGTTATCGTTGGGCGGACTGTCACCGGGAGAACCATCGCTGGCGGCGTTCAAGCTGGATCAACACACGTTGTGGACCCGGGTGACCGAGAGCTACTCGCGGGGGAGAAAAGTCCGTCATTTCACCGGCTGGATGGGCGTGAAGCGAGATCGTATTGATCCCAACGCGGGGGCTGAGGGTTGGGTATTCATGCCCAGCTTTGCGATCCATAACGAAGGGCAGATTGTACCGCTGACAGAAAAAGACGGCACCGCCACAGGCTACGCGATTCAACTTGAGCGACTGACCTACCAGAACACCGGCACGCCGGTGCTCAAGCTGGGGTTGATCGAGCAGACGGGCGGGACAACCATCACATACACCTGGACGGCCCCAGGCTCAGCCCGCATCGGGATGAATCTGCGATGGTTCCAGGCAGGTCTCACGGCCAACTAGCAGCGTGCTGAAGAATTCTCAGGCGAGTGCAAGGGCAAGGCGGGAATGGCCAACAAATACTCATGTACGATGTGAACACCGCGCCTTTTTTTTTCGGCATTTCCGCATTCGGATCCTCGACAAGAAGTTGTGGTTCACCTCTACGACGCTTGGGTTATCTGTAACCGTTAACCGAATAATACCTGTCCCGAAACGGGCTGTTTTCGGGGCGTCTCATTAATGCGCATGTTCAGCAGTGATCGTCGTAGCTTGGGCGTCACAAAAGGTGAGCGTGCCGTGCCGGCAACTGAGTTTTGAGATAGTAGGGTTGGACGGTGCCCCACTCCATCGCATTTGCGACAGAAGCTCGAAGTAAACAGTTTGCGAGTAGAATG
>CBDUQI010000226.1:0-9133 GCA_965369325.1 uncultured Gammaproteobacteria bacterium | reverse complement strand
CTTCAGGACATGGAGCGCATTGAGGTGTTGCGCGGCCCGCAGGGCACTTACTTCGGACGCAATTCGCTCGGCGGCGCCCTGAATATCACTACCCATAAACCCGGCCCTGGCCATTACGGCGAGCTCACCGTTAGCGGTGGTGAATTCAGCACCTTCGGGGTCGAGGGCATGTTCAACGCCGCTCTCAGCGATCGGCTGATGATTCGCGGAGTAGGGGCGTACGAGGAAAGCGATGGGCTGGTCGAGAACGTAAATCCGAATGGCGCGCCGAACAGCGGCTACGAGTACACGACCGGCCGATTGGCGCTTCGCTATCTCGCTACAGACAACCTTACCGTCGACCTGTCGGTCACACTGACCGAGGAGGACGAGGGTCACGACGCGGGTATTCCATCCGGGGTGATCGACCTGGATACACAGAGCATCTTCGGGCCGACCTTCGTGCCCATCGACGACCAGCTTGGCCTGTATCCCGCCAATGAAGATCGTGTCAACCACAATACGCCGGAGCTGAACGACAACGCGTTTACCATAGTGAACGGACGCATCACCTGGGAGACGGACAACTACGTGTTCAAATCCATCACCGGCGTTATTGAAAGCGAGAGCGACCGAATATTCGATCAGGACAATATCAGCGCCGATGCGATCATCCGCTTCAACGAGTACAAAGGTAGCTCCTTCAGTCAGGAGTTTCGGGTGGCCTCAACTGGCAGCGAGGCCTTCCAGTGGACTGCGGGTTTGTACTACGCGATGGACGAAATCGAGCAGTTCAACTCCATCCAGGCCGGCTCCGAGGGCTCTTACACCAACCCGGTGACGGGCGAGGTTATTGGTCTTCTACCGCCGATCCCGGCGGGCTTTCGGATCAACGAGAACAATCGCGAATTCGAGACGCGCAGTCTGGCGTTGTTTGGCGAGGGCACATGGCGGCTGAGCGATGCCTGGTCGCTTACTGTCGGTGGTCGCTACACCAATGACGATGTGGATAACCGCTCGTTCGGCGTGGTGGCGTTCGAAGGTGCAGTCGACGATGCCAGCGGCCGCGACTCCTTCAACGATGTGTCTCCCCGCGTGGTTCTTCGCTACGCGCCGAGCGACGCGTTGAATGTGTACGGCTCGGTGTCGAAGGGCTACAAGGCAGGCGGGGTAGACTTCAATAGCGGCGTTGTCACCTCCTTCGATCCGGAGGACCTATGGAGCTACGAGGCGGGCTTTAAGTCGCGCCTGGCCGATGGCAGGGCGCGCTTTGGTGCTGCGGTTTACTACCTCGATTGGCAGGATCTGCAGGTGCAGACCAATTTCCTGGCTGATCCGAACGACATCTCCTCGGCGGTGGAGAAAACCCTTAACGCCACCTCGGCCAGCAGCCTAGGCGCTGAGCTTGAGTTCGCAACGCTGATCAGCGACGGTCTGACCCTGGCGCTGAATGCGGGTTTCATCGACGCAGAGTTTGACGATTTCCCGGACGCAGTGCTCGCTGGCGGCAATATGGTTAACCTGTCCGGTGCCACCTTACCCAACACGCCCGAGCTGACGATGTCGGGCGTGCTCGACTACACTCGTGCGACGGCCGGCGGCGGCGAGTTTTATGGTCGCCTGGAAGTGAGCTATCGCGATTCTATCGTGGGTGATCTTGAGGGTGCTGGCGCGCCGCAGCTCGGATTACCGAGCTTCCCCTACCAAGTGGACTCGTTCACCGTCACCAACCTGCGCGTCGGCTACGACGCCGAGCGTTTCGCCGTCAATGCTTTTGTCGAGAATCTGTTCGACGAGGATTACTACACGGGCACCTCCGACAACTTCGGGCTCGGCGGCATTCGCCTGCGGCCGAACCCGCTCATGTTCGGTGCCAGCGTGACCTTCCGCCTGGGGGAGGCACCGTAGCCTCGGGTCTGTGATTTTCGGGCCCGCATCGGATGTCAGACAAAGCATGCGCGCCATAGCGCGGCTTTGCGTGCTGTCTGAGCATCCAGTGGCGTCCTTGTGTCGCTGATCGCCGAGAGCAACACGTTCGCGCTTGGCGCTGTCTTGTTCGGGCTGGCCTGGTTGGGTTTTTGGATCGACGGGTTGCCTCTGGGGCGCAAGACCTCTGGGGTGATCTGGGTGCTCGGCGTGGCGATGTTGCTGTCGAATACTCATGTGATTCCGTTGCAGAGCCCCGCCTATGGCTTCGCATTCTCGACCCTGGTGCCACTGGCTATTCCGCTGCTGCTGTTAAAGGCAGACCTGCGCACGATATTCCGTGAGAGCGGGCCGGTGCTCGCGACCTTCGCGATTGCCGCAATGGCAACGGTGGTCGGTGCGTTGGTCGGATTCGTGCTACTGGACCTTGGCGATATCGGCCCGCGTGTGGCCGGCGTGTACACCGGCGGTTGGATCGGCGGCGCGGTTAACTTCATCGCGGTGTCCAACGCGGTGCAAATGACCCCCGAGGAGCTGACCGCGGCGCTTAGCGCGAGCAGCGTTGTCAGCATTATTGCGTTGATGATCCTGATCGCGTTGCCCGCGATCCGCCTGCTCACTCGCTGGATACCCCTGCGCGCCGAAGACGAACTGACGGAGGAAGAAAAGTCGGCCATGGCGGACAACTCGCTGCCGCCGTTCCGGCTGACCCATGTGAGCGGTGCGATCACAATCAGCTTCATCCTCGGGGCGATTGGCCAGGCGATAGGCGGCCTGCTCGGGCAGCCACAGTACGACATCTTGTTCATCACGATACTCACGATCGTGCTTGCCAACGTCTTCCCTGGTGCAATGCGCGCGCTGCGCGGTGACTTCGAGCTGGGGTTGCTGCTGATGTACATCTTCTTCGCCGCCATCGGCGCGAGCACCGACGCGACCGCATTTGTGGGGTCGGCGCCTATCCTGTTCGTCTACGGCATGATTATCATCCTGGTACACCTGGTGCTGGTGTTGATTGCGGCGCGGGTGCTTAAGGTGGATCTGGCTGAGGCTGTGGTCGCTTCAGGCGCCGCGCTCGTCGGCCCCGCGGCAACCGCGGCGATCGCCACCTCGCGCGGTTGGCGTAAACTCGTCACCCCGGCGATCATGTGCGGGATCCTCGGCTATGCCATCGCTACGTTTATCGGCGTGGCGCTCAGCAAGTTCCTCGCTTGAGCACGTCGCGCGAGGGCTCAGACACGGCAGGCAATGCATGCGCCGCTTGCTGATTTGCGGCGCGGGCGGTGGGCTGGGGGCAGCTTGCACTCGCAAATTTCTCCAGATGGGAGACCACGTTGTCGCGACCGCTAGGCACGTCGAGCGCGCGCCGGAGCTGCTGGACTTGCATCAGCGACATCCACGCGAGCTGAGCCTGCTCGCGCTGGATATTACCGATCCCGCGTCTATAGCCAATGCCCTAGAGCAGACCTTGGGCAGTAGCGGGCACATCGACGTCCTGTTGAACTGCAGCGGAATCGGCGACCCCGGCACCATCGAGGGCACCTCCGCTCAGCAGCAGCGTCGAATGTTCGAAGTAAATTTCTGGGGTCCGCTCGAGCTTATGCGAGGCGTGCTGCCCTCGATGCGCAAGCGCGGCGATGGGCGCGTTATCATGGTCAGCTCCCTGTCCGCCCTGGTGGGCATGCCCTGCGACGGGATCTACGCAGCCAGCAAAGCCGCTTTGGCGCGGGCGACAGAGGCGTTGCGCTACGAGGTCGCGCCGTTCGGCGTGAAGGTCTCGATCGTGGTGCCGGGGCGGTTCGCCACGCCCATGCTGTACAAGATGGCGGACCAGGCCAACGCGCCCGGCGTTCACGAGGGCGACGGGCGCGCTTTAACAAGGCGTGAGGAGGACCGTGACTTGCAGGCGCGAGATGTGTACGCACCGGTCATGCACCGTCACGTTGAGGAATTGCGCGCTAACGCGACAACCGGCGACGATCCAGAGGTGTTCGCCGAACTGCTCGCGCGTATCTCGACCGACATCGCGCCGCGTTTCAGCTACCCGGCGGGGGCACAGGCCGAGTCTGTTTGCGGCAAGTTCGAACGCCTGGATGGGGTGGCTCGTGAAGATCTGGTGATGGATCATTCGCTGGCGCGCTGGTGGCGCGAGCGCGGGGAGTAACCTAGCCCGACCCGCTACGGGATAAAGGCTGACCTCGCGTTCTCTCAGCCTGTTGCGTTCTGCCCTGACCTAGTCAAGTGTTTCTCGATCTTTTCCCGATTAACCCGCAACAACTCGGCCGTGCGTGCGTGGGCGTCTTCGTCGTTGCCTGCTGCGATCGCCCAGGCGATATCACGGTGCATGCGCAGATTCTCCTTGTCGATCTCGCTGTCTTTGACGACGTACTTGGCGTGCGCCCCCAGGAAGGTCACGATGCAGTGTCTAAAATTGGCCAGCACCACGTTTTGAGTCGCTCGCAGTATGGAGGTGTGAAAGCGAATGTCGGCTTCGAGCATCTGTTGGTGATCGCGCGAGTTCTCCATCGCCTCATACGCCGACAGAATCTCGGCCACGTCAGCACGCGTTGCGCGTTGCGCGGCGATGCGACTTGCCTCGGGCTCAATGACGCGCCGCACCTCTGTGAGGTCGAGCATGAACTGCGGGGTGGCGATGTCTGGGTCGGCGTGCCAGGCGAGCACGTCCGGATCGAGCATGTTCCAGTCCTCGACCGGCCTTACTTTGGTCCCGCTGCGCGGCGCTGTCGAGATGAGCCCTTTGGCGGACAGGATCTTGATCGCTTCGCGCAGCGCGTTGCGACCAACCTGCAGGCTGTCTGCCAGCTCCTGTTCGACGGGAAAGGTGTGCTCCGGCCGCACGCGGGATGAGGCGATTTGCTTGCCAAGCGTGTCGACCACCAGAGCCACTTGCCCGCGACTGCTGGTTCTTCGGGATCCTGGTTTCTTGTCGCTCCGACTCACAGTCTTTCCCTCTGCGGCTCGTCTGGCGACTGGGTATCAGTCAGCTTGCTCGCCCGGCATTATAATGGGACTAAATATATGCGTAAATCTAACTTCATTCAATGCAGACAGCCATCGCAGCCGCTGATTCGGGGGCGCCGTGTGGATATGTGTAGCATCCTGCTTGGGCCAGTAGGTTAGTGTTATCTTTATAAATATCATAATGGTTATGTGTTCTCGAGCTCGAGAATTAACATCGGCTCACAGGGATGGTTCATGGCGAACTTTGCCGCATTGCACTCCTCGTCAAGCGTTGACAAATAGTGGGATTAAAAGTAGCTTGTGACCTCTTGCAACAGTGACCCTGGGGGCGGTGAGTCACCCACGGTGACCCGCGAGCCGGCAATTATGAAGATCACCAGCGCGAAAACTATCGTCACCTCGCCCGGGCGCAACTTCGTCACCTTGAAGATCGAGACCAGCGAGGGCGTCCACGGCATCGGCGACGCGACCCTGAATGGTCGCGAGAAAGCCGTCGTCAGCTACCTGGATGAGCATGTCATCCCTTGCCTCATCGGCCGTGACGCGAGCCGTATCGAGGATATTTGGCAATACCTGTACCGTGGCTGCTACTGGCGCCGGGGGCCGGTCACGATGTCGGCCATCGCCGCCGTTGATACCGCCTTGTGGGATATCAAGGCGAAGGCCGTCGGCTTGCCGCTCTACCAATTGCTCGGTGGACGCAGTCGCGACGGCGTAATGGTGTATGGCCACGCTAACGGCGACACCCTTGAGGAGACGGTTGACGAGGTCGCCAAATACATCGACCTGGGCTACAAGGCGATTCGCGCTCAAACCGGCATTCCAGGGCTCGACTCCACCTATGGCGTCGCTGGCGACAAGTTGTTCTACGAGCCGGCCGACGCGGACCTGCCCAGCGAGAACGTTTGGTCCACCGAGAAGTACCTCGATCATGTGCCACGTTTGTTCGAGCGGTTGCGTGCCCAGTTCGGCTTCGATCCGCATCTGCTGCACGACGTGCACCATCGGCTGAGCCCGATCGAGGCGGCCCGGCTCGGCAGGTCGCTGGAGGACTACCGGTTGTTCTGGCTGGAGGACCCGGTGCCGGCGGAGAACCAGGAGAGCTTCCGATTGATCCGTGAGCACACGGTCACGCCGCTGGCCGTCGGTGAGGTTTTCAACACTGTGTGGGACTGCAAAGACCTCATCCAGCAGCAACTCATCGACTACATTCGCACCACAGTCGTGCACGCAGGCGGTATCACCCACCTGCGGCGCATTGCGGATCTGGCGGCGCTTTATCATGTGCGTACCGGCTGCCACGGCGCTACCGATCTGTCACCCGTCAGTATGGGCGCTGCGCTGAACTTCGACCTCTGGGTGCCGAACTTCGGCGTGCAGGAGTACATGCGACACACCCAAGAGACAGATGCCGTGTTCCCGCACGCCTACCGCTTCAGGGACGGTTACCTACATCCCGGCGACACGCCCGGCCACGGCGTGGATATAGATGAAAAGCTGGCCGCGAAGTATCCGTACCAACGAGCGTTCCTGCCGGTGAATCGCCTGCAGGATGGTTCGATGTGGAACTGGTAGGGGCGTATGGCTGATTACGATGTTGTTATTGCTGGCGCTGGGCACAATGGCCTGATCTGCGCCGCCGTGCTGGCGCGCGAAGGGCTGAAGGTCGCCGTGCTGGAGCGTAACGAGTGGGTTGGTGGCGGGGTGCTTACCCGGGAGCTGACGCTGCCCGGCTTCAAACACGATCCGTTTGGTTCCTCACATGTTTGGATACATCTCAATCCGGAGTTTCAGAAACTCAAACCCGAGCTTGAGCAATATGGCCTGAAGTACATCTGGTCCGAGGATCACATCACCGGGCATCCCAATCTCCAGGGTCCCGGGATTATCGTCTATAAGGATGTCGATAAAACCTGCGAGTCGATCGCGCAGTACTCAAAACGCGATGCCCGGCGATATCGCGAGATCTACGAGGAGTTCGGCGAGATCAAAGATGGGGTGGTTAAAGGCATGTTCGCGCCGCCCGCGCCGCCGAGTTACATGTACCAGGCGATGGAAGGCAGCGCCGAGGGCATGAAGCGTCTGCGAAATTATCAGCTCAGCTCCAGACAGTTTACTTTCGAGAACTTCCACAACGATGATGTCCGGGCGTTCATCCTGGGCTGGGCGCTGGCTCCGCAAATTCTGCCCGATCAAGAGGCCACCGCCGCGGGTTTTTACGTGATGATCCCGAGCATCCACTACTACGGCCAAGCCATCCCCGAGGGCGGCAGCGGCATGCTCTCGATTGCGCTGCAGCGTTACCTGGAAGCGCATGGCGGGCAGGTGATCACCGGCGCCACGGCCAGGCGTTTCCTGGTCGAGAACAAGCGCTGCCGCGGTGTAAGGCTGGAGGACGGCAGTGAGATCCTCGCCGACAAGGCCGTGGTTAGTACGCTCGATCCGTACCAGACCTTCCTCAACGGTTTCGAGGCGGACGAACTGCCTGACGGTTTTCAGGACATGGTGCGCGGTTTCCGCTTCGGCAACGTAACTATCGCCCGCGTTCACTACGCGTTGAACGAGGCGCCAACGTTCGCCAACGGAGAGGATATGGATAAGACAGCGTTCCAGCGCATCTTCGGTCCGGTCGCCGACATCGACAAGCAATACATGCAGATCGCACAGGGCAAGGTGCCGTCCAACCCGTTCTTGTGGACCGCCGCGTGGACGTGTATGGACCCGACCCGTGCCCCCGATGGCAAGCACACCTTGATCATGGATACCTTCGTACCGGTAGATCTGGCGAGTGGCGAGGACTGGGAGGCGATCGGCCCGGCCTACGTGCGGGAGGTGCTGCTGCCTCAGCTACGCCGCTACACCACCAACATGAGCGACGACAATATCCTGGCCGAGTATGTGGAGACCGGCCCGAGCTTGGCGCGTGCCAATCTTTGTTTCCATCGCGGGGTAACTACCGGCGGTGAGCGCATCCCTGCGCAGATGGGGGCGTTCCGCCCATTTGCGAACTACGCGCATTACCGCGGCCCGGTTGAGAATTTTTACATCAGCGGACCATCGTGCCATCCGGGCGGCGGGATCTGCGGTATGGGGACCGTCGCAGCGCGCGAGATTCTCGCCGACCTGAGGGGTATCGACGACGATGACGAGTTTGACTTTTAGATACGGACACCGGCACACGCCTTGGCACGAGCAAAGGCCCCAACACTGTAAGAGACGCTTACCATGAGCCGTAGAGTAGAGCCCTACACCGCGCTAATCGTGCAACCGGAAGTGACGGTCGTCGATGATCGCGCGGGCATCCAGCGTAACCTTGATCGGGTCAAGAACCTGATCCACTTTGGGGTCGGCTATTTCTGGGAGGTGCCAGTTCGCCTGGTCGTGCTGCCCGAGTATTTCCTGCAGGGTGTGGGCACGCCCGGCAAGGGCGAGAGTACGATCGAAGACCAGATGAAGAAGGCAGTCACTGTCCCGGGCCCGGAGGTCGAGCAACTGGGTGAAATCGCCCGCCAGTATGAGTTGTACATTTGTGGTGGTGGCGTCGTCGAGCGGTTGGAGGAGTTCCCCGATCGCTGGTTCAATACCAACTTCATCGTCGGCCCGACCGGCGAGGTGGTATTGAAGTACCACAAGTGGCACATCCCGGCGTCCATTGGCTTGGGCACAAGCCCGCACGATCTATTCGATGAGTACTGCGAGAAGATCGGGGGCGGCATCCAGCAATTGTTTCCGGTCATCGACACCGAGATAGGCAAGCTGGGGACGATGACCTGCCATGACGGCTGCACACCGGAGGTCTCCCGTGCGCTTGGCTACAACGGAGTGGAGGTTATCTGCCATCCCGGTGCCATTCAGGAAGTGGAGGGCGTCTCTCAGCCTTGGGACTTTTGGATGTTCACACGCCGCGCCCGCGCCCACGACAACATGGCTTACGTGCTGGGCTCGAACTGGGGTAGCGTTAACTACGAGTTCTACCCCAAAGCGTTTTGCCCTGGGCACTCGTTCGCGATCGACTACACCGGCATGGTGTTGCGCGAGGCGCCGTACCCGGCAGAGCAGGTGCTTGCTACGACCATCGACATCGAGGCGCTGCGCCACTACCGCACCCGAACCAACCACAACACCTGGGTGGATGTGCGCACCGAGGGATTCCGTGAGATGTACACCAATCCGATCTATCCGGCGAATCGCTTCCCGCCGGGCAAGCCACCGAAGACGCTGTCGGACAAGGTCTCGATATGCAAAG
>CBDUQI010000225.1:0-9306 GCA_965369325.1 uncultured Gammaproteobacteria bacterium | reverse complement strand
CAGGCGTGTGTTGAGTGCCCGGCAAGCCGTATGGCGATATTGCGACGGCGTGCTGGCGAACGCTCGTTTGAAACTGGCGCTAAAGTGGCTATGACTGGAGTAACCCAACTCCAACGCAATGGACGTGAGTGATTCGCGCGTATCCGCCAGCCACTGCAGAGACGTGCGAAGGCGTAGCTGATCCCGATACTGGTGCATCGAAATGCCGGCACTCGCAGTGAATGCGCGGCATAGGTGATACGCCGAGCAGCCGAGCGTTTGCGCAAGCTCGGACAGGCTTTGGTTCTGTGGGTACCCGCGGGCAATGGCTTCGCGGGCAGCGTCCGCCAATTGTGCCCGGCGCGCGCTTGCCTGCGTGGCTGCGCTGATCACCTGCTCGCGCTGGCTGCAGGCGGTATGTGCAAGCACTACCTCCCGCAACACTCGCATGGAAAATTCATCCACCAGCAGCAGATCCGGATGTTCAGCGTGAGTAATATAGTCGATCAGTCGGCGCTGGGTGAGATAGGCAGGCGCGTTTATCGGGCTGTGAGTGTGGGTGAACGGGCGGTCGGGCCGGTCCTGCACGGCAGGATCGGCGTCGCGCATCGCCTCGACCAGGGTCTGATCGGCGAAGGCAAACCACTCACACTGGTCACCGTCCGGCGAATTCGCCCGGCGCGTGTACTCTTGTCGATTGTTGTACAGCACTACGGTGTTGGGGTCGGCGATGACCGAGCCGCGCTCGGCCTGGGAAATAATCACGCTAGTTCTGGGAAACACCATCAGGTGCCCACCATCCACCGCCGATGGCCGAGCGAACGCCGGATGCCCCACGGGACATCGGAACTGGCCGATATGGGTCAGCTTGCTGCGATAGATCACCCGTTGCGGGGCTTTGGGTACATAGGATGCTTGCTGCATCGCTGTGGTCCGTGCCTTGATTGTCGGCGGGCGACATGCCCGCCTGCGCATAAGGTTATGGACAACGGCCACGGCAGAATTACGCCACCGACTTTGCGCCCGCGAAAGTGCGTGCGGCTCGCGAGCCGGCAATCGCATGGGTGGACCGCCGCTACCGCCGATTGTTGAAAGGCCAGTGCTCGCTGCGGCACCGTTTGGGCGTAAACGGCGCAAACAACCCCATCATGAATAACGCTATACGCCCGCCCATTGTCGCTTTGCCGGTTTCCACCAGCGCTTTGAGGTTCTGGGTAATGAAGGTGCCGCCGGAGGTCATGTACTTTTCGGTCTTGGTGCCAGCCGGGACGTTTTCATTGGTCAGCGTAAACTCGGTGCCTTCCGGTACCTCTTTAAGGGCATAGCGCACGATGCAGGGAGCATCGTCTAGAGTGGTAAAACGGAAGGTGTGGGCGTAGCGATATGGCGGTTCAAACTCCACCACCTCGCCCACCACGGAGGTGTACTTACCGTCTTTAGACTGCATGGCGATCGGCACGTTCAGGCCCAGTTCTGATCGGGCCTGGGTACCGGTTTTGCACACGCCATTGAAGAAAAACGGCAACAGTGTATCGGTACGTGTGAGTTCGGCCCATACCTTTTCGATCGGGGCACGGATGGTCACTTTGAACACCGCCGTATTGGGTGTGACCTTGTCGTCTGCGCTGGTGTGCGTGGCGTCAAGTGGTTTGCTTGTATCGCTCATGTTCTGTCCCTGGACTGGTTTGGGCTGGGCGGCTTAGGCCGCGTCGTAGGCTTTGCGGAGCCAGCTTTTTAGCTGTGCATTTACGTCTTTTTTGCTGGTGAGGCGCACACGATGGCTCACCATGGCGTTAAAGCTGCCAGAGTCTTCCAGACGCTCGCTGGCGGGCGTGCCTTTGAGGTTAAGGCCCAGGTCCACCCGGGTGCGCGTGGAGGGCTGAATCAGGGCGAACTGTTTACTGCGCCGCAGGCTCACGTAGGTCTTTTTAGGCGAGACCTCAACGTCTTTGCCCAAGCCTTCGATCATCGCAATCAGTGCCTCGTAAATGGGCCTTAACTCGGCCTTGCGGCCCTGGTACTGCGCGTCCACCAGATGAGCGTCCCCAGCGGGCGCGGGTTGTGCTGCTTTGAGGAAATGGTGGGCGATAAGGTTGGCAAACCCGTGGGTGACGCCGTGCTCGGCTTTCAGGTGCTTCACGATCAGGCCGTGTTTTTCGAGCGACGTTTTGTTCAGCAGCGCCAGCCATTGCTTGAGTGACTTGCCGGTTTTCTCAGGCATGTTATCGAGCATTGCCTGTGCCATGGCTTCGGGAGATTTCGCCATCGTTCGTTCCTCGCGTGTTACTGCCCCTGTTCCACCGCGTGCTTGAACGCGGTGAGCTGGCCTGCCCAAAGGGCGCTGTACTGCGTGGTCCATCGTTCGTGGATCATCTGAATGGGCACCGCGTTAAAGTACAGATGACGTGTGCGGCCGCGTTTTTGCGAGACCAGCAGCTGTGCCTGCTCCAGCACCGTCAGGTGTTTCATCACGGCGATGCGACTGACATCAAAGTAGCGACATACATCGCTCACACTGCAACCGGCTTGATCCCGCACGATATCCAGCATGCGCCGCCGTATGGGAGAGGCGAGCGCGTGGAAAACACTATCCATTGAGTTGGGCTTCATATGTAACTAAATGGTTACATATTGGTTGAGCGCTTGTCAACTGACCCGAGGTCGCGGTATCCAAGGCAGGGGCGACGCTCGAGCTAGGGAATGGCGAGGCCATCACCAGCGCGGCCGTACTCACCGAGGCGACGCACTTGCTGGGTTGCATCCCTAGCGGGGCCGCACCGCTTGCTTCCCGTTCGTAACTGAACCGACTAGCGGTTGAAAGCCACAGCTACCCGGGATCGTCGGCCGACTTGCCCGCCGTTTTGGCCGGGGTGTCGTCGATGTTCCTGTCGGTAGTTTTCGTTCGCGTTTTTGGCGGCGCACTACGCCACAGGCCATCGCCGCTCCACACCTGCCAGGCCTGACGCAACCAGCCCAGCATTGCGAAGCTTAGCCACAGCGCCCACGCCAGGATGGCAGTTTTATAAATCCACATGGGCACAGAGAGGATGCTTGCCACGGGCAGGGCGCCGTTGATGCGATCGGCAAACCAGTTCAGTCCGAACACACTGGAATTGTTGCCGGCGATATGCATATCCGGCTGGCCCAGCAAAGCGCTGGGTACCGATGCGATCAGGCTGATGAGCGTGACCAGCGTGAGCAGTGCCAGCGCCACCTGCATCAGGTTAAATTGCCAGCGTTTGGTGAACGCGTCCACTCGCTCGCGCGCACTCAGTGCGAACAGCCAAATACCCGTGAGCATCAGTACGCCCCAGGAGAAGGTGCTGAAACCGAGGCCGAGCAACAGCCACTGCCACGCTTTCAACGGGCTGTGCGGTACGCGGGCCAGCGCGAAGGCGATCAGCGCGAATACGACCAGCTCCGACCACAACAGGACCGCGGGCCCAAGCGCAGGTCCGCGGGTCAGCAGCACCCATCGATCGCGGCTAGGCTGAATGTTAAGGGTGACGTTGCTGGCCTCTGTGCCGATGTCCACCATCGGCGTGTGCTCAGTAAATCCTGTTTCGGTGGACTCTACCCAACGTACCTGCAGCGTGTGTCCGCTGCCTGGGACGACGGGTAACTCCAGTACGCCTTCATCTGGACGTATCGAAAGTGCGCTGCCGTTGGCGATGACCTCTTTCACTTGGGCGTTGCCCGGAAGGGTAATGGCATGACGTCCACCGCGCGTGCTGCGATACCGCAGGGCCAGCGTATGCTCGATGCTGCGATTGCCGGATGCGCTGGTTAAGTGCACGTTGTCAAAGGCAATCGTGTCGCCTTCAATGGCCTGCGGGCGCGCTACGTCGATGCGCAGCGTCTCGCCTGGTCGCGGATGGAACTCTGCCACCCAGTGGTCACCGGCGGGTACGGTGGTGTTGGTAATGGGGGTGCCGTCAAAGCCGATTCGCCAAATCGGCGAGGGGACGATGGACCAGATCTCCTCGCGCGCGATCGCACCCTGCTCATGCGCGCCAGCGTCCAGTGTTAACGAGGGCTGTACGGGAAGCGCCGATACCCAGGTAACGCTGTTCTGCCCGGCACCCATGCCCACCAGTGCATGGCCGTCACGGATCTGCAGCGTCTCGCTACGCGGTGATTCGCCCGCCATCAGCGGCACCTGTACGGAAAAACCTCCGGCCAGGGGCGCGCGGCGCTCGACGATCGTCTGCATCTCCCAATCGACGTTGAGAACCACCGTTCGCCGCACGGTGACGAACGGCGGAAACTGGGTAGGCTCCAGCGCAGCACCGTCTTCATTTTGCGTGACACGCACTAGCTCGAGCACGCCGCTTGGTAAGGTGTTGCCGTCCACCCCGGAGAATTCCCAGCCTTGCGCATCCACCGTGAGATAGTGCGGGCGCATGGCGAACGGCAGGCTAAGCACGTTCTGCGTGGGCATCCGCCCGGAGGCTTCAAACGAGTGAATGCCGGCTTCGACCACCAGCCAGACCACGCCCCCGGCATCTCGCCGGAAGAACCTTTGCGTCTGCCCGTTTAGCGCGATGGCACTTGCGCGCCAGCCGTCGCCGCGTCCCGGTATGGGCAAGGCGCTACGCTGCATGGCATGTATCTGCCCGCGAATGCGCAGTGTGTTGCCGCGCACCTGCACCTCGGCGCGACTGATCTGCGCGCACGATGGTGCGCACTGCGGCGGCTGCACAAGACGCTGCTGTAACTCCTGCAGCAAGGATGCATCTGGGATCTGCGCGCCATCCTCTAGAACTGCGCGCCGATCCTGCGCGTCGGCCGGCGCGGGCAGACCCATGCACAGCCCGAGTAGTGCGGCCGCCAGCACCGCTGCGGCGCTACCCGCATTGCTATCCGTGCCGCGTGTGGGCAACAGGGCGGAGGTGATCACCCGTTCCTCCGCGGCGATCTCACGGGCGAAGCGCCAGAGTAGAAGTGCCAGCAGCAGGATTCCCAGTACCCGCAGTGGCGTGTACACCCAGGGGCTCAGAACCCATAGGCGCACCATTTGTTCGCTGGTGACCGGGCCGCGCCACTCGAAGCGGTAGCTGTGGTAGCGCCAGGTCGGGATGCCGGGGCCAGTCTGCACTAGCGCACCCGGTGCGTAGCCGGAGACCTTGTCGGAGTACGTACGGCGGCTCCCGGTAACCAAGACTTCCTCAAGCTGAGCGCTGATTTTGCCACTCGCCTTACGTTGGTTGGCCAGTGCTCCCGCATCCTGCATGTCTGAGGCGGGTGCCGGCAGCGCCTCGGCCTGATCGAACTCGTTAACGATGGCTGTGCTGTAGGTGCGGATGCTACCCGTGTCCAGTTGCGGATACATCGCTAGCCGCAAATGTTGAGCGGCGAACAGCACAGCCCACCCCAGCAGCAAGGCGAAGGCGCCCCCGCGCGCCAGCCGCGCCACGGTGCGCAGGCGCCCCTCCGGCGCGCTGCGTACCAGCGCAATAAACGTCAGCGCACCTAGCCATGTCCACAGGGGGGCATTGGGTTCATGGCGAATCAGTACCAGCAAGAGCAAGGCGCATAGCCCAAACGGGACGCCGTACAAGCGCCCCACTGTCACCGCGATTAGCAGTACCAGGAAATAGTCGAGTAAGGTCCAGGCGCCCGCCCACGTGCCATAGGCAAGGTCCGCGCCGCTCACTGCCAGCAACCGATGACCGGGGGGTAGATGCGCGGTCACCGAGACGTCGTTCAGGCTGCTTTGCCAGCCGGTCGCGGGCAGGCTGGCGTCGGGCTTCTCGATGCGGGAAATCGCGGTAAGCGCAAGCCGCGGCGCCCGCACTTCCACCCCGGTGTGCTGCGCGTCGTTATCAGTGGTGACCAATAGATTATTGCTATTTGAGGCACTGGCGGAGAGCAATCGATACGGCGCTCGCATCTCCAGCCGCCAGTCGCGCACCATCTCACCCGACAGGGCATCCACGGTAGTCATACCGCCGCCGTCGAAATCCACCCATAGTTGCCGTTGCAGCGTAATGCGGTTCTCCAGCGTCTGCGCCTGCCCACGTGTCTGCTCTTCTATGCGGATGGCATCTCCAGGCGCGAGCGCGAACGCCGGCAGGTGGTGCCACGAGGGAGGTACATCGGTTTGCGTCGGATCCACCCGGTTAGGCGCGGTGGCCACGGTCGCGCGCAGCAGATCATTGCGGGCGTAGCTCCAAATTTCCTGCGCCGCCCAGTCGCCTTCGCCGGGGATGAACGGCAAACTCTGCGGCAAAGTTAATGCTCGTGACAGAAAGGTTAGTTCCCAGTCGCCGGGGCGCAGCTGGATACGCAGCCGACCATCGCCTTCCACTCGCGCCAGCAACGCGCTGCGCAACATCATCGGTGCGAAACCCTCCGGCATCAGTCTTCCCAACACCACCTCGCGTCCCGGCCCCGCGACATTCAGGCTAAGCCGGGTTTCCAGCGTCATTGGCAGACCGTCGCTGAGTTTGCGCCAGACCCGTACCTGCAGCGCCGCGCGCTGAGTGTCTTCCTCCCGGACGCCCGCCTCGCCCAGCCACAAAGCATTACCCTTCCAGATCGGTTGCTCAATCTGCTTGCCAGACACCTGCAAATTCACCATGCCGGTGCTGGCCGGAATGGTGAGCCGTGCGGGTTGGCGCTGCCAGCGGATGCGACCGTGCAACTCGTGCTCGCCAGCGCCAAGCCACACGTGGGGCCGCGAATCGCGCAGCATTACCGCGACCGGTGTTGAATTACTGCGCACCTCAACTGGCCAATGCTTGGCGTCGCCCGGCAGCATCACCCACCCTTCCTGCCACATTCGCCAGCGCTGCTCGAAAACAGCGCCGCTGGCGTCCGTGCGCACCTGCAGGGCGCCCGGCCAGGCGCACAGGTGAGCCGCGGGCGTGCCAAAGACCTGATTGGCAGAGAAGGGGCACCCTAGGTACTCGCGCTCGTGCAACACCCACGGCGCCCAGGGCTTGAGCAGTTCGGGCATGTACGGTTGTGTCTGCGCGCTGGCAGCCATTGCGCTGAAAACCAGCCAGGTGCCAAGTAATGCGAGCAAGCAAGGCTGGCGCCGTAGGAGTGCAGTGATGCGGGGTGGTCGATGGTGCGAATTCATGCGGCGGCGCTCCTGATTGTGCTGCGCTATTGTAATCAAACGCTGCGCAACGGGTCTTGGGGTTAATCTTTGCGCGGCAGGCTACAGCGGCGCCGTGGCTGTGGCGCATTCTCCACCGGTGTAGTCTCCATCGCCCGGGAGGCGGTTTGCCCGGCATCGCTACGGGGTGTAGCGTTGAGGTCATGTAACAGATACTGCGTCGCTCGCACGGGCAACTCCCGGTGTGCGGCATATCAGGAGTTAATGTGAGAAATACTGATAAAACAATCGCGCGCGTGGTCCGCTGGGTTGCCGCGACCGCACTCACCTTTGCCGCCGGCATTGTCGGCGCGGACCCGAGGTTGCCAGTTGCCGCAAACCCGATGCAGGTGGCTGATGGCCTTGCCATCGATGCGCCGGATCAGTTGGGCCCTTGGGCCGTGGGGCGCACCACGTTAACCCTGACCGACCCGGCCCGTGAGGGCCGCTCGCTGGCGCTGGATGTCTGGTATCCGGTGGACCCGGAGGATGCTGCTGATGCCGTGCCTTCGTCTTACGATCTGGTATTCGCTGCCCTAGAGTCGCCCAATGCGCTGGATGCGCCGCCGGGACTCAGCGCAGGACCGCGGCCACTCATCGTGTTCTCGCACGGTAGTTTTGGCATTCGCTTCCAGTCATTCTTTCTCACCGAGGCGCTGGCCAGCCACGGTTTCATCGTGGCCGCCCCTGACCATACGGGCAACACGGCAGCGGATCTGATCTTTGGCACCGACGTGCCGTTTGAGCAATCGGCGCTGGATCGCCCACAGGACTTGAGTTTTGTGATCGATGAGATGCTGGCGAAGAATGCGGATCCGGAAGATGGCTTTTTCGGTCGTATTGATCCGGCCCGCATCGGCGCGACGGGGCATTCGTTTGGCGGTTTTACCACGCTTGCGATGGCCAGCGGTTATGAGACTGTATCGTCCGACCCGCGGGTGTCGGTCCTGGCGCCGTTCGCGCCGGCCTCTGGCATCCTGCTGGATGAGCAGCTGGCTGCGATCACCCTGCCGACGCTGATTTTGGGCGGTACGGCTGATATCACCACGCCTATTGATCCGGACAGCATACGTCCGTGGCAGTTGATCAATGGCGGCCCGGTAGTGCGCACCGACATTACCGATGCCGGTCATCAGTCCTTTACCGATATCTGCGATCTGGCTGATGCGCTGTTGGCCAGCGGCATCCCGCAGGACCTGATCGATTTTCTGTTGGGTAACGTGGATGAGGGTTGCGCGCCGGAGCTGATTCCCATCGCTGAAGCGCAGCGAATCACGCGCTTGTACGTGGTTGCCTTTATGCAGCGTTTTCTTGCTGACGAGCCGCGGTACCGGCGCTACTTAAGTCGCCGCTACGCGAATACCAACGAGCCGGATGTGACGTTCCTGCGCAGCGTATTCCCCGCGCCGCGCGACTAGCAGGGTGTTGAAAAAGTCTCAGGCCATTGCCAATGTAGTATCGTGCCGGCTGAGACTTTTAGCGGCCGCTCAGGTGCGCGATGGAGCGGCGGCAAGCTGCTCTATCGCGCCCTCATCCAGCCCCCACGGTTTCCACACCGTGTCTTCCTGCGCACCCTGCTCGCGGTAAAACGCCTGGGCCGGGTGGTTGTCCGGCAGCACCGTCCAGTTGACGCGTGGCGCACCGATGGCAACCGCCTGCCTCGCGACGGCCTGCATCAGTGCCCGGCCAAGGCCTGAGCCGCGCGCTGACTCATCGACGTAGAGCTCTTTTAGCACCAGTGTTGGGCGAAGATCATAGGTCCAGGGGATTACGTAGGTGACGGCCATCCCCTGTGCCTTAGTGTGCCCGCGAGTGTGGCCAACGAAGGCGCTGAAGCGGGGGTTGGGGCCTAGTCCGTGTGTGATCAGGTCCTGCTGGGTTACCCGCATCTGATCAATGTATCCCTCAAAACGAGCCAGACCCTGCATCAGGGCATAAAGCGCCGGGACATCGTCGGGCTCGAATGGCCGCACGCAAACGCGCGCCGGTTCAGTAGTAGCCATCTTGCAAAGTATCCTCAAGGTAATCGTCGATTTTGCCGCGCGCGCTCATCATCGTACGTACCCAGGCATCGCGCTCGTGCGTAATGACTGTTTGCTCCCACACGCACGCGTGAAAGCGCCGGTTGTCGCGGCTGGCGAACACCGTGCTGGAAGGCGCGGCCGAAGCCAGTGATGCCAGCACTATATCGCCGTGCGCCCACCAGTGCACCAGCAGCCAGT
>CBDUQI010000224.1:0-9317 GCA_965369325.1 uncultured Gammaproteobacteria bacterium | reverse complement strand
TACAGATAGCCCGTCTGGATTTGACGCAGCACGCCTGAAAACCACCCCACCGTTTTAGCTGTGCCATTAACAAGCGCACCATCAATCAGCACCTCATCGCCCGCACGCCACAGCACTCGGCCGAACAACCGTGCACCACCGGCAAAGACTTTCTCGTTAAACGAGTCGAAGTAGTACTTGTTCACCAGCAGGCGGTGCAGCGGGCTAAGCATGTCTCTTACCTGCTGCGCAATCTCCGGGCGCTTCATGTAGACAAACCACGCAACGAACACGCCCGCCGTGGCCAACCAAAACGGGGCCGTCTGCAACCCGTGCAGCACAAACCCGAGCGCGCCGTGATAGCCCTCGCCCATGTGAGCCAGTACATCGCGGCTGTGATCAACAAAAATCGCGCCCTTGAAAAACTCGCCAAACAACATCGGCCCAATGGTAAGCCCGCCAATGATCACCGAGGGGATCGCCAGCAGAATCAACGGCAGCGTCACCACCGCAGGGCTTTCGCGCAGGTGCTCCCGCTTGTGCTCGTCAAAACGCTCTTTGCCGTGAAACACCAGGAAGAACATTCGGAAGCTGTACAACGCGGTAAAGAACACGCCCAGCAGAACGCACCAGTACGCATAGTCCGCGCCCGGAATATGCGATTCATGCACAGCCTCGATAATGGCGTCTTTGGAGAAAAAGCCTGAGAAGCCCGGGAAGCCGATCAGTGCCAGCGAGCCCAACAACGAGGTCCAGTACGTCACCGGCATGTACTTCTTCAAGCCGCCCATCTTGCGCATGTCCTGCTCATGGTGCATACCGATGATGACTGAACCTGCGGCCAAAAACAGCAGCGCTTTGAAGAAGGCGTGGGTCATCAGATGGAAGATGCCCGCGGCGTAGGCCGAGGCCCCGAGCGCCACCGTCATATATCCCAACTGCGACAGTGTTGAGTAGGCGACTACACGCTTGATGTCGTTCTGTACGATGCCGAGCAGTCCCATGAAGAAGGCGGTCGTGGCCCCGATAACCAGCACTACGCTCAACGCGGTCACCGACAGTTCAAACAACGGTGACATACGGGCCACCATGAAAATACCCGCAGTGACCATAGTAGCGGCGTGAATCAGGGCAGAGATGGGAGTGGGGCCTTCCATCGAATCCGGCAGCCACACGTGCAACGGCACCTGCGCCGATTTGCCCATCGCGCCGATGAACAGGCAAATGCAGATAACGGTCATCGCACTCCAGGTGCGACCGGGAAGTATCTCCATCGTCTCATCAGCGATCGACGGCGCCTGCGCAAACACCTCAGCGTAATCCAGGCTACCGGTCAGATGAACGATACCCGCGATGCCCAGCAAGAAGCCGAAGTCCCCTACCCGGTTCACCAAGAATGCCTTCAGGTTGGCGTGAATGGCAGTTGATTTGGTGTACCAGAAACCGATCAGCAAATACGACACCAGACCCACCGCCTCCCAGCCGAAGAACAGCTGCAGGAAGTTGTTGGACATTACCAGCATCAGCATGGCAAAGGTAAACAGCGAGATGTAACTGAAAAAACGCTGGTACCCGGGGTCTTCACGCATATACCCGATGGTGTAGATATGCACCATGAGAGAGACGAACGTGACCACCGTCATCATCATGGCGGTAAGGTTGTCGATCAGAAACCCGATTTCAAACTTGATGCCGTCGCTCACCATCCAGGTGTAGACCGCACCGTTGAAGGTCACGCCGTCCACAACGGCTTGCTTGAGCACCATTGCCGACAACACAAAGGCAATGCCCACGCCGGCAATGGTTACCCAGTGCGCGCCTGCCCGGCCAATGCGCTTGCCGGCGAGACCTGCGATCGCGGCTGCGATCAGCGGCGCGAGTACGATTGTGAGATATGTGCCTTTCACCGCGCCGTCACCCCTTCATCGAGTCGAGATCATCGACGTTGATGCTGCGGCGACTGCGGAACAAGACCACCAGAATCGCCAACCCAATCGCCGCCTCAGCCGCGGCCACGGTGAGTATAAAAAACACAAACACCTGCCCGCCCAGATCGCCGGTGTAGCGCGAGAACGCAATAAAGTTAAAGTTCACCGAGAGCAACATCAACTCGATGCACATGAGCAACAAGATCACGTTCTTGCGGTTCAGGAATACGCCAGCCACCGCAAGGCTGAACAGCAAACCGCCCAGCACCAGATAGTGCGAGAGCATATTCATGACTTGGGCTCCTCAGCGGACATCTTCACCAGTCGCACTCTGTCCTCGGCGCGCACCGCCACCTGTTTCGCAATGTCCTGCTGCACCAGCCCGCGACGACGGCGCATCGTCAGTACGATGGCAGCCACGATCGCCACCAGCAAGATGACTGCGGCCAGTTCGAACGGGTAAAAGTGTTCTGTATACAACACGCTGCCCAGCGCCTCGGTATTACTGTAACCCGCAGGCCGGGCCGCCACTGCGGCATCCGGCAGGCCGAGTTTCTTGTGCCACACCACGTAGGCGATCTCGGCGATCACCACCAGCGCCGTCAGTACACCAAGTGGTGCGTAGCGGGTAAAACCCTTGCGCAGTTCCTCTACGTTCACGTCAAGCATCATGACCACGAATAGGAATAGCACCATCACTGCGCCGACGTAGACTAGTACCAGCGCAATGGCCAGAAACTCCGCATCAGCCATCAACCACAAGCCGGAGCTGCACACAAATGCCAGCACCAGGAACAACGCCGAATACACGGTGTTGCGGGATGTGATGACCCCGATCGCCGCAGCCAGAAGCACGGCGGAGAGAATATAGAACAGCGTTATCTGAAGCACCTGCGACCTCTCACCTTCGCCTCAGCGATACGCCGAATCGGCTGCTCTGTCGGCAGCGATCATCGGCTCGTACTTGTCACCCACAGCAAGCAGCTTGTCCTTGCTCATGATGTTCTCACCACGGTTCTCCATGTGGTACTCGTGAATGCGTGTTTCCACGATGGCGTCCACCGGACAGGCCTCTTCGCAAAACCCGCAATAAATGCACTTGAACAGATCAATATCGTAACGAGTGGTGCGGCGGGTACCATCATCACGCATGTCCGATTCAATCGTGATAGCCAATGCCGGGCAGACCGCCTCGCATAATTTGCAGGCAATGCAGCGCTCCTCGCCGTTGGGATAACGGCGCAGCGCGTGCAGGCCACGAAAGCGAACCGACTGCGGTGTCTTCTCTTCCGGGTAGTACACGGTGACTTTGCGTTTGAAGAAGTTGCGCAAGGTCACGCCCATCCCTTGGCGCAGTTCAGTCAAAAAGAACGTCTTGGCGACGTTGCCGAGAGCACTCATGCTAGTTACCCCAGATCAAACCACGGTGAAACACGGAAATGGATCAGGACGCCTTCGACCACAATCCACACGATGGTCACCGGGATGAACACCTTCCAGCCCAAGCGCATGATCTGGTCATAGCGATAGCGCGGGAAAGTTGCACGGAACCACAGGAAGAAAAACAACATCAAGGAAGTTTTCAGCCCTAACCAAAGAAAGCTGGGCTCACCAATTACCGGCACCCCCTCAAACGGCGACAGCCAGCCGCCCAGGAACATGCAGGCGGTGAGCGCAGCAATCAAAATCATGTTGGCGTATTCGGCCAGGAAGAACACCGCGAAACCCATGCCGGCATACTCCACATGGAAGCCGGCCACGATCTCCGATTCGCCCTCGGCCACGTCAAACGGGGCGCGATTAGTTTCGGCAACGCCCGCGATGAAGTAGACGACGAACAGGGGGAACAGCGGCAACCAGAACCAGTGCAGAATGCTGCCCTGCTGTTGTTGCACTATCTCACCCAGATTCAGACTTCCACCCACCATCAGCACGCCCACTAGCGCAAAGCCCATCGCAATCTCGTAAGCGACAATCTGCGCAGCCGAACGCATGGCCCCCAGAAAAGCGTACTTGGAGTTGCTAGCCCAGCCGGCCAGGATCACGCCATACACGCCCAATGACGTCAGCGCCAGCACGTACAACAGCCCGGCATCCACTTTGGCCAGAGAAAACTCCGGGCTTAACGGCATCACGGCCCAGGCGGCGAAGGCCGGGACGAGTGAGAGAATAGGCGCGATGATGAACAGGAATCGGGTAGACGCAGTCGGTACCACGATTTCTTTGAGCAGCATTTTAATGACATCAGCAAACGGCTGCAGCAGCCCCTTGTAGCCAACCCGGTTGGGGCCGACACGGGCCTGCATAAACCCGATCACTTTGCGCTCGGCATAGGTCATGTAGGCGACCGCCAGAATCAGCGGCACCAGCACCATCACTATTTGCGCAGTGATGACCACCATCGTGCGCAGCGCTTCAGGCAGAGACATCCAGGTAGCCATCAATGTATCTATCATTTGAGCGGCCCCTGCTTAGTACGTCGCCGCGGTCGCTTGACCGTCACGCGTTTGTTGCAATGGCTCGGAGCGGCGAACCAGCGGGTCGATCGCGTACATGGGCACATCCACGACGACCGCCTGCGGCACGTCTGCGAACTGATGATGTGCGCCGTTGCCACCAACCTTGCGGGCGTCTGCGAATGCGATCTCCACATCGCCCAGCACGCTCTGCGCACTCATGTAATCAAATCCCTCAAGTCCCAGCGTGTTGCCAAGTACGCGCAGCACCTTCCATCCCGGCCGCGACTCGCCCACGCCGTGAGCGGCTTGCGCAAAACTCTGCCAGCGCCCCTCGATATTCACGTAGGTGCCGTCGGTTTCAGCGAAAGTACCGATCGGCAGCACAACATCCGCGTACTCACGAGCGGCATCTGAGAGATATGGGCTGATCACGATCACTTGACGTGCGCTCTTAAGCGCAGCTAGTGCCTGCTCAGCCCACAGGCTGTCGGATTCGGGCTCAGTGTTGAGCAGCACATAGGTCTCGCGCGGATCGGTCAGCATTTGCTGCGCATTCAGACCGACTTCAGTACTGCTTGCCGCCAGGCCACGGTGCGGTAACACACCGGCGATACAGGCGCCTGCGGCATTTGCCCCCTCGCTAAGTTCACCAACGGTGGCGCCGGTAAGTTCGCCCAACGCATCGCTCAGCGCGCGCAGATCGCTGTAAGCCGGATGGCGGGTAAACAGGGCGCCGATCACAATCGCGCTGCCACTGGCATCGATCAGACTGCGGGCAACCGATTGGGCATCTGCATCCGCGTTTACATTGTCGCATGCTGCCTGCACTGCGCCGGGCACTGCTTTACCAGTGATCGATGCGGCCGCGTTCACCAGTGCAGCCAGTTGCGACACAAACTGGCTCGCAGAGGCTTCCAGATACCGATGCATCGAGAAGGTGTATTCGAAACCTGTCGGGTTCACACAAGTTATCTGGCCACCTGCGCGGGCCAGCTTGCGCAGGCGGTGCGCAATAATCGGGGCTTCGCGACGCACGTTGCTGCCAAGAACCAGACACGCCTGCAAATTCTCCAACTCCGCAATGCTGGTCCCCAGCGATGGGTACAACGGCGCGGCGTCCTGGCTACGAAAATCGCCATTGCGAAGACGATGGTCGATATTGTGAATGCCCAGACTGCGCATGATTTTCTGCAGCAGGTACAGCTCCTCGACGGTCGAGGACGGGGAGGCGAGCACGCCTACACTATCGGCGCGCAGGTCGGCGCTTTCGCGCAACACGCTTGCCGCAGCCTCCAGCGCATCTTCCCACGCCGCCTCCTGCAGCTGATCATCACGTTTGACCATGGGCAGGGACACCCGCTGCTCATCGTAGACCCCGGCGTAACCAAAGCGATCGCGATCGGCTAGCCAGGTCTCGTTAATCTGCTCGTTCTCCCGCGGCACCACACGCAGCAACTTGCCGCGATGAACATGCCCATACATGTTGGATCCCACACAATCATGCGGTGACACTAGCGGTGCCTGGGTCATCTCCCAGGAACGCGCGCGAAACCGAAATGGCTTGGAGTTCAGCGCGCCCACCGGGCAAAGATCGATAATATTGCCGGACAGCTCGTGGTCAACGGACTTCTCAACAAAGGTGCTGATCTCCATGTTCTCGCCGCGGCCCATGGTGCCGAGTTCCTGTGTGCCGGCGATCTCCTCACCAAAACGCACACAGCGCGTGCAGTGGATGCAGCGGGTCATATCGGTGGAGACCAACGGGCCCAGGTTTTTATCTTTGACCACACGCTTGCTTTCCGCATAGCGCGAGATGTCGCGGCCGTAGCCCATCGCCAGATCCTGCAGCTCGCACTCCCCGCCCTGATCGCAAATTGGGCAGTCCAGCGGATGGTTAATCAGCAGAAATTCCATCGTCGCCTTTTGCGCTGACACGGCACGCGCGGAACGGGTATGAATCTTCATTCCCTCCGCCACCGGCGTCGCGCAAGCCGGCAATGGCTTGGGCGCCTTTTCCACTTCAACCAAACACATGCGGCAGTTAGCCGCCACGCTCAGTTTAGTGTGATAACAAAAACGCGGCACATAGTTATCGCTGGCATCGGTCGCCTCGATGATCATCTGCCCTTTACGGGCCACCACCGGTTCGCCGTTGACCTCTATGTTGACGACATCATCACTCATGCTTTGCACACACTCGTTACTTCTAGGCCGCAACCTGATCCGGATCACCCACCATTGAGCGGCCGTGATCGATCAGGTACTGAAATTCGTGTCGATAATGCTTAATGAAGCTCTGCACCGGCCAGGCCGCCGCGTCACCCAACGCGCAAATGGTGTGCCCCTCAATTTTGTTGGCCACATCCACCAGCATGTCGATGTCTTCCTGCTTACCCTGGCCGTCCGCGATGCGTTTGATTACCCGGTACATCCAGCCAGTGCCCTCGCGACACGGCGTGCACTGGCCACAGGACTCCGCGTAGTAAAAGCGCGAGATGCGTTCCAGCATTTTCACCATGCAAGTGGTCTCATCCATCACCACGACGGCGCCCGTGCCCAGGGCCGAGCCAATGTCGCGCAACGAATCGTAGTCCATATTGACGCCCATCATGGTCTCTGCCGGCACCACCGGCACGGACGAACCACCCGGGATCACCGCTTTGAGTTTGTTGCCGTCGCGTACGCCACCACAGATCTCAAGCAACTCGCTGAACGGCAGGCCCATCGGCAACTCATAGTTACCCGGCTTGTTCACGTGCCCGGAGACCGAATAAATGGCCGTACCACCCGAGCCCTTGGGCCCGAGATCGGCGAACCACTGCGGACCCTTGCGCAGGATGGTTGGCACCGAGGACAGGGTATAGGTGTTGTTCACCGTGGTCGGCTTGCCGTACAGGCCGAAGTTGGCCGGGAACGGCGGTTTGAAACGTGGACGGCCAGGCTTGCCCTCCAACGATTCGATCAACCCGGTTTCCTCACCGCAGATATAGGCGCCGGCGCCCAAAAAGGCGTACAGATCAAAGTCAACACCGGAGCCCTGGATGTTCTTACCCAACAGGCCCGCCTCGTAAGCCTCGCCGACTGCGGCGTCAAAGCGCGGGAACGGCTCGTCCATAAACTCACCGCGCACGTAGTTGTAGCCAATCGTTGCGCCCATTGCGTAACCGGCAATGGCCATGCCCTCGACCAGCGCGTGCGGGTTGTAGCGCAGGATGTCGCGATCATGGCAGGTGCCCGGCTCGCTCTCATCAGAGTTGCACACCACGTACTTTTGCACCGGGGCGGTGCGCGGCATAAAGCTCCATTTGAGCCCGGTCGGAAACCCGGCGCCGCCGCGGCCACGCAACCCGGAAGCTTTGAGCTGGTCGATCACTTGCTCGGGCGTCACCTTGTCGCGAAGAATTTTCTCCAGCGCCTGGTAACCGCCAATGCTGCGATAAGCCTCAAGCGACCAGGAGTTCTCCAGCCCGAAGGTCTCAAAAGCGACCTGATTGTATTGGCGCTGCGTCATTCGATGCCATCCAGAATTTCGTCAACTTTCTCAGGCGTCAGATTCTCGTGATAAACGTGATCCACCATCATCATTGGACCGCCCACGCATGCCGCCAGGCACTCCTCCTCACGCTTGAGGTAAAACTTGCCATCATCGGTGCTCTGCCCGGTCTTGATGCCCAGCTTACTTTCGATATGCCCGACAATCTTGTCTGAGCCGCGCAGCATGCAACTGATATTGGTGCATATCGAGATGCTGTGACGGCCAACCGGCTTGGTCTCGAACATCGAGTAAAACGCCGCCACTTCGTACACCTGCACGGCCGGCACATCCATGTACTGAGCCACCGCATTCATCAGTTGCTCGGTCAAAAAACCTTTGTTCTGATGCTGGGTGGCGTGCAATGCGCCGATAATGGCCGAGCGGCGTTGTTCCGCCGGGAACTTGGCCATCCAATGATCGATCTCATCAGTGGTGTGCTGTGAGAGCTTGGCGTTTTCAGTGGCTGCCGTACTCATCGGTCAACCTCTCCAAAAACGATGTCCTGCGTGCCAATCACCGCCACTACATCAGCCAGCATGTGACCGCGCACCATCTCGTCCATCGCGGACAAGTGTGCAAAGCCCGGGGCGCGCACTTTGAGTCGGAAAGGTTTGTTAGCACCGTCAGACACTAGGTACACGCCAAATTCACCTTTGGGGTGCTCTACTGCGGCGTAAACGTCGCCTTCCGGCGCACAATACCCTTCGGTAAACAGTTTGAAGTGATGAATGAGCGATTCCATATCGTCCTTCATCTCGGTACGAGTGGGTGCGCTGACTTTATGATCGTTCACCATCACCGGGCCCGGGTTGGTACGCAGCCAATCCACACACTGTTTGACGATGCGGTTGGACTGGCGCATCTCTTCAATCCGCACCAGATACCGATCGTAGCAATCGCCGTTAACACCCACCGGAATATCAAAATCCATCTTGGCGTAAACTTCGTAGGGCTGTTTCTTGCGCAGATCCCAAGCAATGCCTGAGCCGCGCAGCATCGGGCCGGTAAAGCCCAGTTGCATGGCCCGCTCCGGGGTGACCACGCCAATATTAACCGTGCGCTGCTTCCAGATCCGGTTATCGGTGAGCAGGGTTTCGTACTCGTCCACGCAACCCGGAAAGCGCTCTGTGAAGTCTTCGATAAAGTCGAGCATCGAGCTGCGCTTCTCGTTCAGCTCATCGGCCACACGCTGGGAGCGCCAGCGGGAGGCCTCATACTTGGGCATGGTGTCCGGTAAATCCCGGTACACACCGCCAGGGCGGTAGTACGTGGCATGCATACGCGTGCCGGACACGGCCTCGTAGCAATCCATCAGATCTTCGCGCTCGCGGAAGCAGTACAGAAACATGGTCATCGCGCCGATATCGAGCCCGTGCGCGCCCAGCCACATCAAATGGTTGAGGATGCGGGTGATCT
>CBDUQI010000223.1:0-9529 GCA_965369325.1 uncultured Gammaproteobacteria bacterium | reverse complement strand
TGGTGCTGATGCGATCGGCGTTGTGGTGGATGATGTCGGTCAGGCGTTTTTCCTGGCTGCCCAGCGTCGGGGACTCGGCCAGCAACTGGCCCGCGTGGCTCATAGCGCCGACGGGATTACGGATTTCGTGTGCGATGCTGGCACTTAGGCGTCCGAGTGCCGCAAGCTTGGACTGCTGTGCACGCTCTTCCTGCATGCTCAGATCCTCAAGAAACACTAGGATGGCCGCTGGCTCCGCGCGGCCCAACCGCGCCAGGTGCGGCATGATGTTGGTCGCGCCATCGCCGCCGACAAAGCTGCTGGGTGTCGCCCGCTGGCGCTCCGGGTTCTCGCGCCAGCTCAGTACCTGTATGTGCAGTCGCGGGGAGACGCTGGCCAGCTGCTGACCGTGGGCATGGCGTGAGCAACCCAGGATCTGCGCGGCGGATTCGTTCAGTAACCGAATGCGGTTGTCACTGTCCACCACCACAATGCTCTCGCGCAGATGGTGAATAATGTAGTCATTCAGTTCGGCCAGATTCTCAAGGTCTACGCCGCGTTGTACGGCCAACGCTTCACTTTCGCGGATCCGGCGTGCCAGTGGCTGAGCCGCCAGCGCAATGATGAAGATGATAGCGCCGAGCACGCCGGTTGCGGTGGAGTCGGCCGGACCGCCAGCGAATTCGAACTGCGAAATCCCCTGCTCTGCCAGCAGCGCCAGGGCTGTCAGCGCGGCAAACAGGCCCGCCGTTCGCTGCAGCAGGGTGAGGCTGGCACCACCAATGGACACAATCAACAAGTTGCCCAGGCCGCTCTCGACCCCGCCGCTGGCGTGCATCAGCGTAGTGATTGCGACGATGTCCAGGCCCACTTGCCAGTACACCTGAACGGCGAATGCCGGAATACGCCGGCTTAGGCTGTAAACGGCGCCGATGCTGAGCAGTAGGTAAGCGAACACTGTAAAAAGGAACAGTGCCGGCTCGTGGCCGCCCACCGCCCGCGGCTCCCCAGAGATATAAAAGAGCGCCAACAGCACCAGCGCCACCAGCAATCGGAACACGTTGAGCAGCGATAGCACCCGCCAGGACAGATCCGGGATGTCGCCTCGGGCTGTGGCATCTTCGCGCAGCGGTTCGGCGACCGATACGCCGTAGCGACTGGATAAGGGCTCGATAGGGGTGGTTTGCATACGCTGTATTGTATCCTTGTCGCCGAATTGCGCAGCGGTGCTTTGCCAATTCTGCGACTTTCATCCAGAATACTGCACCGCCACACAGGCAGCGCTCGATGCTGGCGGTTGTCTTAAGTGTGCGATGCACGACTTGAATCTTGAACTTCAATCCAAGCCACTGGACCTCAAGCCCCATGAATTTACATGAATATCAGTCGAAGAAACTGTTCGCTGCGTACGGTATTCCCGTTCCCCGCAGCACACCTGCACAATCCGCTGATGAGGCGGTAGCCGCTGCTGACGCGCTGGGTGGCGCTCTGTGGGTCGTCAAGGCCCAGGTCCATGCAGGCGGTCGCGGCAAAGCCGGCGGCGTGCAGCTGGCGCGCAACGCCGATCAGGTGCGCCAGCACACGCTGGCGATGCTGGGGACCACGATGGTCACCCACCAGACCGGCCCTGAAGGGCTGCCGATTAACACGGTGCTAATCGAGGAAGGCTCGGACATCGCAAGTGAGATGTACCTGAGCTTGTTGGTTGATCGGGAAACCAAGCGGGTGGTGTTTATCGCCTCGGCCGCTGGCGGCATGGACATCGAGCAGGTGGCGGAGGAGACGCCGGAGCAAATCACCCAGATCACAGTGAATCCGGCGGCCGGTCTGCAGCCGTATCAGTGTCGTCAGCTGGGTTTTTCGCTGGGGCTGAACAAGACTCAGCTGCGCCAGTTCACGCGCATCGTGCAGGCCCTGTATCAGCTTTACATCGACAAAGATGCCAGCCTGGTGGAGGTGAACCCGCTCATTATCAACGGCGCCGGCGATGTGGTGGCGCTGGATGCAAAGATTAACATCGAGGATAACGCGCTGTTCCGCCAACAGGATTTGGAGGAGATGCGCGACCCCAGCCAGGAAGATGAGATGGAACGGATCGCGCATGAGCACGATCTGAACTACGTCTCGCTTGATGGTGACATTGCCTGCATGGTCAACGGTGCGGGGCTTGCGATGGCGACTATGGACCTGATCAAGCTGCATGGCGGTGAGCCGGCTAACTTTCTGGACGTCGGCGGTAACGCGACCAGCGACCGCGTCTCCGAGGCGTTCAAACTGATTCTCTCCAACCCCAACGTAAAGGCGATTTTGGTGAATATCTTTGGCGGCATCGTACGTTGCGATCTGATTGCTGAGGGCATCATTAAGGCGGTTCAGCAGGTGGGCGTGAGCGTGCCGGTTGTGGTTCGGCTGGAGGGGACGAACGTAGAGCAGGGGCGTGCCCTGCTGGCGAAAAGTGGCCTGGCCATCACTGCAGCGGACGATTTAACCGATGCGGCTCGCAAAGCCGTCGCAGCGGCAGGAGCATAAGCCATGAGTATTCTTGTAAACAGCGAGAGCCGCATCTTGTGCCAGGGCTTTACCGGCCGCCAGGGCACCTTCCACTCCGAGCAGTGCATCGACTATGGCACCCAGATTGTGGCGGGTGTGACCCCGGGCCGTGCCGGGCAGACACATCTGGATCGACCTGTGTTCAACACCTGTCATGATGCGGTGGCCGCCACGGACGCAGATGTCAGCATGATTCTGGTGCCGGCGCCATTTGCCGCTGATGCGATCCTGGAAGCCGCTGATTCAGGCGTCAAATTGATCGTGTGCATTACCGAGGGTATTCCGGTGAACGACATGGTGCGGGTGCGCGCCGCGTTGGCCGATTACGAGTGCCGTCTGATCGGGCCTAACTGCCCCGGCATCATCACCCCGGGCGAATGCAAAATTGGCATCATGCCCGCCATGATCCATCAGCCCGGCCGCATTGGTGTTATCTCCCGCTCAGGCACGTTGACTTACGAGGCGGTGTATCAAACCACTTGCAATGGTCTGGGCCAGTCTACGTGTGTAGGTATCGGTGGCGATCCGGTGCGCGGAATGGACTTTGTCGATTGCCTCACCCTGTTTCAAGACGACCCGCAAACCGAAGGCATTATTGTGGTCGGTGAGATCGGCGGCACTGATGAGGAAGCGGCAGCTGAGTACATTGCCGACAAGGTCACCAAGCCAGTCGTGGCTTACATCGCAGGGGTCACCGCACCGCCGGGCAAGCGCATGGGCCACGCCGGTGCCATTGTCTCCGGTGGTAAGGGCACGGCGGAGGCCAAGTTTGCCGCATTCGAGCAGGCGGGTGTCACCACTGTGCGTTCGCCGGCTGAACTGGGCTCGGCGATTAAGTCGCGACTCGGCGCCTAGACGCCCCGCGGCGGCAGGCCCATCACGTGAGTTCCTCGGACCGGCGCACGTTGCGCATCGCCATCGCTCAACTCAACCTAGTGGTGGGCGATGTGCTCGGCAACACCACGCGAGTGCTCGAGACCGCCGCGCACGCGCGCGATGAACTGGGCGCGCAATTGGTGGTGTTCCCGGAGCTTACCCTATGCGGGTATCCGCCAGAGGATCTGCTGCTCCATCGCGGCTTCCGCAAGGCCGTTCAAGGCGCAGTAGCACAAGTGCAGCGGGCGCTGTCGGGCATCGCGGTGTTGGTCGGCTATCCCGAGTACGAGGGTGACCGCATTTACAATGCGGCCGCGCTGATCAGCGATGGCCGACTTCTGGCCAGCTACCGCAAGCAACTACTGCCTAACTACGGCGTGTTTGACGAGAAACGCTATTTCAGTCCCGGCGATCAGCCCTGTGTAGTGCCGCTGAACGGCATCCCACTGGGCATTACTATCTGTGAGGATATCTGGCAGCCGGGCCCGGCGGAGCAATCCTCCGCAGCGGGGGCAAAGCTGCTGCTAAATCTCAACGCCTCGCCATTCAATCTGGGCAAGCATGGCCAGCGCCGCGGGATTGTGCGCGAGCGCATCGCGAGCGCTGGCGTTCCTATGGTGTATGTCAACTTGGTCGGCGGGCAGGACGAGTTGGTGTTTGATGGTCGCTCGCTGGTGATGGACGACACCGGCCAGTTGGTGATGCGCGCACGGGATATGCAAGAGGGCGTGTTCCCGGTGGACTTTAGCTACCAGGACGGCCGCGTGGTGGCGCACACCGCTGAGGTTGCCGCAGAGCCGGAGCAGATCGCGCTGGCCTATCGTGCCCTAGTGAGCGGTGTGCGTGACTACGTGGATAAACACGGGTTTCCGGGCGTGGTGATCGGGCTATCCGGTGGCATCGATTCCTCGTTGACGCTGGCTATTGCGGTTGATGCGCTGGGTGCTGATCGGGTGCGCACAGTACAGATGCCCTCGCGTTATACGGCGGACATATCTGTGCACGATTCGGCCGAGCAGTCCCGCCGCCAGGGCGTACAGCACGATGTGATTTCCATCGAGCCGGCGTTCAAGACATTACTTGAGGTGCTGGCGCCGCAGTTTGAAGGGCTGGCGCCAGATACCACTGAAGAGAATCTACAAGCCCGCTGTCGCGGCATCATTTTGATGGCGCTGTCGAATAAAACCGGCCGCATCGTACTCACCACTGGCAACAAGAGCGAAATGGCGGTGGGGTATGCCACGCTGTACGGCGATATGGCGGGTGGCTTCGCGCCGATTAAGGATTGCAGCAAGACACTCGTGTACGCGCTTGCACGTTACCGCAACACGCTGGGCGAGGTGATTCCGGTACGGGTGATCGAGCGGCCGCCGTCCGCGGAGCTGCGCGAAGATCAGCAAGATACCGACTCGTTGCCGCCCTACGATATCCTCGATGCGATCCTGGAAGCTTTTATCGAAGAGAACTGCTCGGTGGAGGATATCGTGGGGCGCGGCTTCGACAAGGCAATTGTCGTGCGAGTGCTGAACATGGTGAGGCGCAATGAGTACAAGCGTCGCCAAGCGCCGCCGGGCGTGAGGGTAAGCCCGCGGGCGTTTGGCCGCGACTGGCGCTATCCCATTACCTCAGGCTATCGGCCCGGGCAGATCTGGCCCGAACGCTAAGCACAAGTAGCTCAACACTGTTCCAATAGGCTTGCGGCGATACGCCGCAGATAGCGTTTGGCTCGCTCGAGGGTTACTCGCTGGCGCTGGGAGTGCCGGCGGTCGGCGGCTGTTGCGGGGCATCCCGTCGGAAAATACGCTGGAACAGCCCGCGCCGGCGTGAATCCTGGATCGCCCCGGGGCCGTAAGTGCTGGCCAGCACACGTTCGGAATCCACCGCTAGATCATCCAACCCCAGCACCAGGTAGGCGTCGGCAAGCAGCTCCAGTGCGTCCACCATAGCGGGTGCGTCTTCGTAGTTTTCCACCACAAAGCGTGCGCGCTGAGCCGCGCCCACGTACGCGCCGCGGGTCATGTAGTAGCGCGCCACATGCATCTCGTAGTCGGCCAGCATGTTGCGCAGAAAGCTCATGCGTTGGCGGGCATCCTCAGTGTATGGGCTGTCCGGGTACTTTTGGGTAAACAGCTGAAAATACGCGAATGCGCGTTGCGCGTTGGCAGGCGGTCGGGCGCTAAGGTCTACCCTGAATAACTTCTCCATCCAGCTGCGATCCACATCAAAGTAGACCAGACCACGTAGGTAGTAGGCGTAATCAACGTTGGGGTCGCGCGGGTTCTCAATAATAAAGTTGTCCGCTGCGTCAATGGCTTGTTCGGGCGCATTGGCCTTGTAGTAGGCGTAGATGAGGTCCAGCTTGGCTTGGCGCGCCTCGTCGGTGAAGGGATGCAGGATGCCTAGTTGTTCGAGAATCGCGATAGCCTGGTCGTAGGACCCGATGCGCATTGCCCGCTCCGCTTCGCCGTACATCAGCGTTGGGCTGGCCATGCGCTCCAGTGCGCTAGGGCCGCTGCAGGCGGCACAAAGGGCGGTGAGTGATAGGATCGCAACTAACTGAAAGAACTTACTTTTCACCTGAACTCCATCGATAGCTCTAGCGCCATCCATACCTGTTGGACGCAACTGTTGGCGCAGTATACAGGATGGCCCGCAGCGTGCCAGCCCGCCGGTGGTCAGTACGACCACTTGCCGCGGCGCCGTGCGGGGCGCATTGACTGGCCGCATCATGGTGGGTTTGCACCTACGGTCGCCGTTGCTCAGTATGTCCGCCGTGATCGACTCGCACACGCACTGTATTTACATAATCTCAACCCGACCTGCGGTCTTTCGCGGGCAGCGGGGACGCCTATGAACGAACACATCGAACTTTCGCGCCAGGTGCCCGAGGAACTGGCCGGTAAACGCTTGGACCAGGCGTTGGCGGAGATGTTTCCGGATTTTTCACGCTCGCGCCTAAAAAAATGGGTGCTGGACGAACAGGTGCTGGTGGATGGCGCGGCCAGGCGTCCGCGCGACCGGCTGTTGGGCGGCGAGCAGATACATGTTGACGCCACCATCGCCGGCGATGAAAAAGTGCAGGCGCAGCCGATCGACCTGCAGATCGTGCACGAAGACGAAGGCGTGATCCTTATTAACAAGCCGCCCGGGCTGGTGGTGCACCCGGGCGCGGGAAATCCCCACAGCACGCTGCAAAATGCGTTGCTGGCGCATGACGATCGCCTGGGCGCGCTGCCCCGGGCTGGCATCGTGCATCGCCTGGACCGCCTTACCAGCGGGTTGCTGGTGGTAGCGCGGACGGTCGCTGCGCACACCCGCTTGGTGCAGGCGTTGCAGGCGCGCCAAGTCTCGCGTAGCTACCAGGCGCTGGCCAACGGGGTGATGACGGGCGGTGGCACAGTGGACCAGCCCATCGGTCGTCATCCCACCCATCGTACCCGCATGTGTGTACGCCACGATGGGCGCGAGGCTGTCACCCACTATCGGGTGATGGCTCGATTCCGCGGGCACACGCATATCCGGGTGAACCTTGAGACTGGGCGCACCCACCAAATTCGGGTGCACATGGCGCACGTGCGGTACGCACTCGTGGGGGATCCGGACTACGGTGGCCGGCTGGCGCTGCCGCGCGGGGTCAGCGAGCCGTTGGCTGATGCGTTGCGTCAGTTTCGCCGACAGGCGCTACATGCGTGGCAGCTGAGCTTTGTCCACCCGCTGAGCGGCGAGCAGGTGAGCTACGAAGCCCCCGTGCCAGCCGACATGGTCGAGCTGATTAGGCTGATGCGCGAAGACGCTGCCCGCGAGCTCCACCGGTGAGCTCGCCGCCTGTCTTAGGGGTACTGCAGCCACAGTGGCCGGCCCCGGCGAACGTACGGATCGCAATCAGTACCCGCCTGGGTGGCGTCAGCCAGCCGCCTTTCGATCGCCTCAATGTGGGCGCCCACGTGGGCGATCACCCGCAGGCGGTGATGCACAACCGTCAGTGCCTGCGCGAGCTAGCCGGGTTGCCCGGTGACCCGTGCTGGTTGGCGCAAGTGCACGGGACCACGGTGGCAGACTTGGACCAGCCGGCGCCGCTATTGCAAGCAGATGCGGCCTTTACTCGACGTCCGGCGCGCGTGTGCGCGGTGATGACTGCCGATTGTCTGCCGGTGTTGGTATGTAGCAAAGACGGCGAAGTCGTTGGCGGTGCGCATGCCGGTTGGCGAGGGCTGGCAGCGGGCGTCCTGGAGGCGCTCATCAACGCCACGGCAGTGCCGGGCGGACGGCTGCTCGCCTATCTGGGGCCGGCGATTTCGCAGGCTCATTTTGAGGTAGGTGAAGAGGTGCGCGAGGCCTTTTGCGCGCAAGACCCCGATGCGGCCGAGGCGTTTGTCGCCAACGCTGGCGGGCGCTGGCAGGCCGATTTGTATCAGCTTGCCCGTCAGCGTTTGCGCGCGCTGGGCGTGCAGGACATTTACGGCGGTGATGCTTGTACCTACGCGCAGGCCAAGCGGTTTTTCTCGCACCGTCGTCAGGCGCCGTGCGGGCGCATGGTTAGCCTCATCTGGAAGGCGAGCTAGATGCTGCCACGGTGGATCAACGGCCCGCATCCTCGCGGATGGCCAAAGCGATGAGTTTTGCTGTTACCATGCGCGCGCTGTGACTACCTTAAGCTGGATTATTGTTGCGACTTTGGTAGGCGGCGCGCTAAGCGCGCTGGCAGCCTCGTCGTTCCTGGCGTTGTCAGAGGGTACGCGCAAGGCACTGCTGCCGCATCTGATCGGGCTCGCCACCGGCGCGCTGCTGACCGCCGCCTTAACCATCCAGCTGCCGGCCGCTTTGAAGCTAGCCGGTCCCGACGGCTTTAATGACATCGGGCTGACACTGCTGGGCGGGCTACTGGCCTTTTTTGTGCTCGAAAAGGCAGTGCTGTGGCGCCACTGCCACCACGATGATTGCGAGGTGCACACGCCCGATGCCCATCATCGCGATGCCGCCTCCGGCAACCTGATTCTGATCGGCGATGGCATTCACAACATTGTGGACGGCGTGCTTATCGCTGCTGCCTTCCTCACCGATACCCGCCTGGGCGTGGTGACTGCGCTGGCCGCGATCGTGCACGAGATTCCCCAGGAGGTCGGCGACATCGCCATTTTGCTAAACGCGGGCTGGTCCCGCGCCCGTGCACTGGTGATGAATCTGCTGGTCAGCGTGGCCTCGGTGGTGGGCGGTGTATTGGGTTACCTTTGGCTGGACAATGCGCAAGAAGTGTTGCCCTATGCCTTGGCCGTCACGGCTGCCAGCTTTCTCTACATTGCGGTCGCTGATCTCATTCCCGGCCTGCACCGGCGCTTGGGACTGGCGGCCGGGGTCCAGCAGTTGGTAATGATCGGCCTGGGCGCGGGCGCCATCCTGCTGCTGCAAAATGTCCTGCACGCGCACTAACGCCAGCGTCCGTGCGTGGCCAGTGTTGAAAATTCCGACCCTGACCCAAACTCTGTGGAGTATTGAGCCGGGTTGGCGCTGAGTTGGCTGACCGCAATATTGTGTTGCTTTGGGCACCGCACACCACCCGCGGCGCCCTTCAGAGGGTGAGGATTCATCATGCGCATGGACAAATTAACCGCCAAGTTCCAGATGGCACTCTCAGAGGCGCAGTCGATGGCGCTCGGGCGGGACCACCAGATGATCGAGCCGGTGCATTTGATGGCGGCACTGCTGGATCAGCAGGGCGGCAGTGCGCGTGGTCTGCTGGCCAAGGCCGGATCCAATGCCAATCTGCTGCGCTCGAAGCTGGGTGAGGCGATCGATCGTTTGCCACAGGTAGAGGGTACGGCCGGTGAAGTGCACGTCTCCAATGCGCTGGGCAAACTGCTTAACATGACCGACAAGCTGGCGCAGAAACGCGACGATAAATATATTTCCAGCGAGCTGTTCGTACTGGCCGCCTGCGAGGACAAAGGCGATTTGGGGCGAGCGCTGGATGCCGCTGGTGTGGTGCGCGGCGCGGTGGAAAAAGCCATCGAAGATTTGCGTGGCGGCGAGCCGGTGGACGACCCGAATGCGGAGGATACGCGCCAGGCGCTTGAGCGCTACACCATCGACATTACCGAGCGCGCCGAGCAGGGCAAGCTGGACCCGG
>CBDUQI010000222.1:0-9666 GCA_965369325.1 uncultured Gammaproteobacteria bacterium | reverse complement strand
CCTCCCATCCCACACCCACCCATTCAATGTTGAACTTGGTGCGTCTGAGCTGCACCAACCACCACTGTTGGCACGCGCGAGGTCACTGCGACCTCCCTAAGCGCGCTAGTGTGAGCTTCAGACGGCCACGACGCGTGCGGCCGTATTGTGGGCCACGTGTCCAACAACGATCACGGGTTGGGAATCCAATCTCGCGAACACAGTGAGTACGCAGAGAGCTCGCTGTGAATTTGGGTCTTCATGGAGAACAACGATGAACAACTACTGTCGAACGAGAAACTCCGCGCTACTATTCGGTGTACTGGCGTGGTCGAGCATCGTTGGCGCGCAAACGTTCTACACCAGCAGTGGCCCGGATCCGCAGGGTGACGATGCCTGGCAAGCCGCCGCCGTAAACTTTGAACAAGACGACTTCGAGGGGTTTGCGGCTGGCGATTTTATTGAGACCTACCAGCTTGCCTCAGGCGGTACAGCAACGTTCTCGCTGGTAGGCGCCGACGTACCGGGCTTAGAAGTAAGTGACTCCGACTTTTTTGTTACCGGCCAGCCTGGCACCGTATTCAATCACGCAATACTCAACCGTGCGCCGAATGGTGCGCGGGGAGAGCAGATGCGAATCGAGTTTTCCCCGCCGGTGGAGGGTTTCGGCATATGGGTCTACGACAACGGAGGCAGCATTGCTAACAGCGCACAACTGATCGCCGACGGCGTCGCCTCTGCGATCATTGATGCTAACCCTGGCGACCCGGACCACACGGTTGAGGGCTTCCTGGGTGTAATCGATCCGAACGGTATATCCGAGATAATCGTGGAGGTCCTGCAACAGGACGGCGTGTTCGACTTGGACCAGATACAGATCCTCAGCGGATACGTGCCGACTCACGAGTTCTTTACCAGCAATGGTCCAAACCCCGATGGGGATATGGCATGGCAAACTGCAGTTGATGGAGAGTTTATTGAAGAAGACTTCGAAGACTATCTCCTTGGCGAGTATCTCGAGTACTACCACCTGCCGGAAGGAGTGGTGGGCCACATGTCTCTGACATCAGCTCAAGCAGATGGATTGGAGGTGCATCAGTCGAATTTTTTTGTAGATGGTCAGCCGGGCACGGTATTCAATCAAGTCCTCCTCAATCGGTCGCCCGATGGCAACCGGGGGCAGGAGATGCTCATTGAGTTCAGCTCTCCCGTCTATGGTTTTGGCGCGTGGATTTACGACGAGCAAGGCAGTCAAGTCAGCCACGCGCGCCTGATCGTAGACGGTGTCACATCGCCCATATTGGATGCGAACCCTGGCGAACCTGACCACGCCTTGGAAGGATTCATCGGCGTCGTTGATCCGGGCGGCATTTCGACGGTAATCATTGACACCGAACTTGGCGGGTTTGAACTGGACCACATGCAGATTGCCCTCGGCCACCCCTCACCCAGCAGGGTTGAAGTGGACAACTTAAGAGGTACACGCGGATACGCAATGAACGGCGAGGCCCCAGGCGACCTCTCCGGCGATACAGTGAGTTGGGCCGGCGATGTTAACGGCGATGGTACCAACGACATCCTCATTGCAGCACCCTGGGCCGATACCCCGAACGGCGCCAGCGAAACCGGCGTTACCTATGTGGTCTTCGGAGGGGACGATTTGGATAGTCCGGTTGAGCTGGGGCAACTTAACGGAACCAACGGATTTGCCATATACGGTATTAACGAGGACGACTTTTCGGGCCGAGGCGTTATCGGGCTTGGAGACATCAACGGCGATCCCTTCGATGACATACTGATCGGTGCCGATAAGGCCGATCCGGAGGGTAGGGAGGACGCCGGACAAGCCTATGTAATTTTCGGAAGCGATACATTCCCGACCAGCATGGCGCTTTCGGACATCAATGGCACCAACGGCTTCGCTATCAACGGGGTAGACCCGGGAGATCGGCTTGGCTGGAGTGTTGGGGGAGGCGGCGACATCAACGGCGATGGGGTACCCGACATCGTACTCGGTGCGTTCGGTGCAGACCCAAGCGGCGTGGACAACGCCGGTGCCACATACATCATCTTCGGCTTCGGTCATAGCAACTACCCCCACCCCCTGGACTTATCCGTACTCAACGGCGCGGACGGGTTTGTGATCGAAGGCGCGAGTCCCACCGATGAATCTGGATTCTCCGTTGCCATCGCCGGGGACTTTAACGACGATGGCAAGGATGATCTAGTTATCGGGACGCAGTTCGGGGACCCGAGCGGGCGCGAAGATGCAGGGATTAGCTATCTGGTGTATGGGCGCGAAGCAGGCGAACTACCCCCTCTTCGCCTGGCGGACCTGGACGGGATCGATGGGTTTGCCATCAATGGCATAACGGAATTTGATTGGATGGGTCACGACGTGAACGCCGCAGGGGACGTCAACCATGACGGCTACGCCGACATCGTGATAGGTGCTTTCGGCATCGACCCTATGGGGGAGAGTAACGGCGGCGGCGCATACGTGGTATTTGGCAGGCCGGATAACGTCGGGCCGGCTTTTGAGCTATCCACACTGAACGGTCTCAACGGGTTCGTCATCGCCGGTACCCAGGCACACGACCATGCGGGGAATGCGGTCAGCGGCGTAGGCGACATCAACTCTGATAGTGTCGATGACATTTTGCTTGGCGCCCATTGGGCCGATCCCGCCGGCAAAGAAAAAGCTGGTGCGGCCTACATTATCTACGGGCAGAAAGACTGGACGGAATCAGAAATCGATGTCTCTAAGTTGGATGGTAGCACCGGATATGTCATCTGGGGAATCGCCGAAAACGATCACCTCAGTCACGACGTAAGCGGGCTCGGCGATGTCAATGGTGATTACAAGAACGACCTGATTATAGGGGCGACGTTAGCAGCGCCTCATGGCACGGTAGATGCTGGCCAAAGCTACGTCATTTTTGGAGGTCCGATACTCTTCGGTGGCGAATGCCCGTGGGCGATGTTGAACGTCGACATGGGCCTAGACACTACGTCTGCGGTACAAGCTGGGGTGCAGGCTCGGGTACCTTCCACCGCGGTAGGGCTGCAGCACGAAGATTGCCCACCTCAATAAATTCGCGCGGTGCGGGGACCGAGACCGTTCGTCCCCGCACACGCCGCACGTTAGCCGGGCAGATTAACGTTCGGTGTCCCGCTCGGCGGAGCGCCGTCCGGCCGAGAATCAATCCCGACCAATTAGCTTCGACTTCAACTAGTTGGAGGACCAGGGAAAGCGAGCAGCTATTTCATGCCGGTCGGCAAGCTCTCGGAACTCCGGAATCGAACATGCGATCGCATACCAAATGACAACGAGTGAACAGAGCTTGATCCACCACCACCGCTTTCCAGTACGATTGAAGCGTGCGCCGGAGAACGTATCTAATACCAGCAACCACACCGCCTCGGTCCAGGCTAACGATTGCGAATCTGCGGTGTCGACTTGTTCGTCAACATACCGCTCAGCGATGAACCCCGCCAAGTAGTACAAGAACAGACCGCCGGTCATGAGGGCCATCTTTACTTGAAAACTCTGGCCGACGCAGATTGACGTCAGTACGTCTTTCATATCATGCCCCCTTGCGGTCTCGGTCTTAAGACTGCGCGGGCGAACTACCCATTGTGCCCACCTAACCGTGTCAGGACTTCGCGCTGCTCACCCAGGGCGAGCATGATGATCAAATCGCCCGGCTGCGCCCAGGCTAGCGCGTCATCCAGCGCTTGCATCTCGGTTTCGTGATGGCTAATCTGACTGGGCTGCGCGCCGCTGGCGTGCAGCCCACGATCCAGTAGGCCTTTCACTTCGCCACGCGCGCGGCCGCGCGCGTACTTTTCAAGCTCGACGGTATACGCCCGCTCCAGCCCAACCTGCCAGGCGGCCTCGCCCAGCGCGATGATGTCGTCACTCGGCCGATCGCCAGCCTGACTAAACACCAGGGCCCGGCGCTTGGCGGGTACCGCGCGGGCCATATCGAACAGCGCCTTCATGCCTTCGAGGTTGTGCGCAAAATCCACCAGCACGCTCACCCCATCGACCTCAAACAGATTGCAACGGCCCGGGTTATCCGCATCCGTGATGCTGCGCAGCCCCTCGCAAATAGCCTCATCGTCGATGCCAAGACTGGCGCACAGCGCAGCCGCACCCAGTGCGTTGGCAACATTGTGTCGTGCCGCGCCGCGCAATGTAATGGGTATTTCTTTCACCGCCAGCAGCGGCTGCCAGAAACCATCGCGCCAAAAGCCTGCCATGCCCTCGATCACCGTGGCAGCCGTGCCGCCCTTTTCCGCGTGCGCTTTAAGCACCCGATTGGTCGGGTCTGGTGAGAACCACACCAACGCACCATCGTATTGTGCCGCCCGCGCGAGCAGCCGCGCATCGTCGGCGCACAGCACCAGTTGTCCTTGCGCGCGCACAGCGCGCGACACCACCCATTTGACCTGCAATAACTCCTCAACCGTGCGCGAGCCGAAGTCGCCTAAGTGGTCCTCCGACACGTTGGTGATCAACGCGCAGTCTGCCTGCGGCACGCCGAGGCCGCGGCGTAGCAGGCCACCACGTGCGGTTTCCAGTAACGCGACTTCAACCTGCGGGTGGCGCAGCACCGTGCGGGCGCCGCCAGGGCCTGCGTAATCGCCACGCTCAACAATCTCATCGCCAACGCCTACCCAATCAGTACAACTGAGGCCGGGCGTCAGACCGGCGGCACGTACAATCGCTGCCGCCGTGCGTACGGAAGTGGTTTTTCCGTTGGTGCCTGTCACCAGCCCGACCGGCACCCGGCCAAAGCCGGACCAGTCCAGCGTAGCTGGCACGGGCAGTTCGGCCATTGCCCAGGTGGTGGAACGACAGCCCAGGCCTAGCGACACCTCATCGTCGTCGCTCAGCATCGTCACCCCCGCTTTGGCGGCCGCTGCATCCAGAGCGGCCCAGGCCGGGTTTTGTTCTTCCTCAATCACCGCACGCAAACGTGTTGCGGCCTGCCTCAACGGCTCCATGCGCCCACCGGCCAGCGTCGCCACCGTAGCATCCCACGCCCACTCGGCCACTTCGGTGGCGGCATACAACACATCTATCGGCGCGGACAGCGCCAGGCTAGCCCCGTATGGAAAACGATGCACAGCGGTGCGATGGGATGACCAGCCGACCGCTTTGAGCATCTCCCCAGCCATCGATCGCCAAGTGGCGGTAATTGCATCCGCCTGCGCGCGTTCGAACTCAACATCAATCACCGCCCCAGGACAATCCCAGATCAGATTCGGCCCGGTCAGGCGTCGAGTGTCATGCAACTTCATGCTGGCCTGCCCTAATCGGATTCCTCAACCTCGCGCGCAATGCGCACGCCGCGCTCATCACGCACCAGTTCGATACTCGCATCCAGTTTGAAGTCCGGCTCGTCGGCATCCGCCGCCGCCGCCCTGGCAGTCGGCTGGGCCTGTTCCGCTTCGCGGCCAGCGGCGTTGAAGTAGATAATCTGCTTCCAGGTGCGCTTGATGTTATCGCCCAGCACCAGCAGCAGGTCGCCGGTATTCGCGCAGCTCAGCGCAGCGTGGGTCGCCTCCTGCTCATCGCCAATCACCTCAATGCTATCGGCTGATACGCCTTTGCCGATCAGCACCTCCCGCAGCATGTTGGGAATCTCCAGATCATCCCGACCGCGGCGGCGATCGTCCTGGCGGCAGATGTAGTGATCGAAGTGGCCCGCCGCAATTTCGCCTATCTCCTGGATGTCCTCATCACGCCGGTCGCCCGGGGCGGTGATCACTGCGATGCGTTTACCGTCCACTTCAAAGCGATCCACCAGGTCACACATCGCCCGTACCGCTGCCGGGTTGTGCGCGTAATCCAGAATTACTTTAAACGGATGCTCGTCGTAAATGTTCAAACGGCCCGGGGCCTGGAAGAAGCTGGTATCGAAGGTGCGCAAACCGGTGCGAATGTTCTCAAGACCCACGCCCATGCTAAAGGCCATGCCGGCAGCAAACATCGCGTTTTGCACATTGTGCATGGCGCGCCCTTCAAGCGTGGCCGGAATCAGATGGGTCCACAGCAACGGGATATGGCTCTCGTTGTCGTAGATGGTAATCATCTGCCCGTTCATGCCCTCCTCCAGCACCACGGCACGGCCGCCAGCGCGGATATGCTCCTTCACCAGCGGATGCGCCGCGTTCATGGTCACGTAGCACAGGTGGCTGGCGTCGGTGTAATCCGCCATTTGCAGGCACAGCTGGTCGTCCGCGTTGAGCACCGCCGCATCCTGCGCCACTTCAATCGGGACGCGTTTTATTTGCGCGAGTTGCTCCAGCGTGTCAATGCCGCGCATGCCCAAATGATCGGCTGATACATTCAAACAACAAGCCACGTCGCATTTGCTGAACCCCAGCCCGGAGCGCAGCATGCCGCCGCGCGCCGTCTCAAGCACAGCCGCGTCTACCGACGGGTCGCGCAGAATCCGGTTGGAGGAGAACGGCCCGGTCATGTCGCCTTCTACACTCAGTCGACCATCAATGTAAATGCCATCGGTACTGGTCAGCCCGACGGTGCGACACCCCCTGTTGCGCCTCTTCTCTATCATTCGCGCGGTGGTGGTCTTGCCGTTGGTACCCGTCACCGCCGCGATCGGAATGCGGCTGGGCGAGCCGGGCGGAAATAGCATGTCGATCACCGGACCGGCCACATCGCGCGGCTTGCCCTGGCTAGGCGCCACATGCATACGGAAGCCTGGGCCGGCGTTCACTTCGCAAATACCGCCTCCGGTATCGCGGTAAGACTGCGTGATATCGGTGGTGAGAAAATCTACCCCACCGACGTCCAGGCCAACAGCGCTGATCGCCCGTTCGGCCATCTCGCGATTATCCGGATGAATCACGTCGGTCACGTCTATTGCGGTGCCGCCTGTTGATAGATTGGCGGTGGTGCGCAGGAACACTTCCTCCCCGTGTGGGGGCACGGTATTGCGATCGTAGCCGATCTCTGCGAGCAGACGTTCGCCCTGGTGATCGAACTCCAGCCGCGTGAGTACCTTCTCATGCCCCACACCACGGCGCGGATCGCTGTTCACCTCGTCCACCAACTGCTCGATGGTGTGCTCGCCATCGCCTACCACGTGGCCGGGCACGCGTTTGGCCGCCGCCACAAGTTGCCCATCGATAACCAACAGGCGATGGTCCAGGCCCAGAATAAAACTCTCAACAATGACGGTACGGTGGTGCTCGCGTGCTTTGTCGAACGCCTCGGCCACCTGCTCAGGAGTTATTAGGTTGGTCGATACACCGCGGCCGTGGTTCGCGCTAAGCGGCTTTAGCACCACGGGATAACCGATGCGTTCGGCCGCACGCTTGGCATCGCTGGAACTGCGCACCATGCGTTGCGCGGGTACCGGCAGGCCAAGATCGCGCAGCAGCGAGTTGGTTTCTTCTTTGTCGGATGCCAGGTCCACGGCAATGTTGCTGGTGAGCCCGGTGGTGGTCGCCTGAATGCGCTGCTGGTAGCGGCCATGGCCTAACTGAATAAGGCTGTAATCATTCAGCCGTATCCACGGAATCTCCCGCTGCTCGGCAGCGGCCACCAGCGAGCCGGTGCTGGGGCCAAGCGCGCGGCGTTGCGCCCAACGGATAAAACGGTCACGCCGGTCGGGGAAGTCCCAATCCGATGGGGGCGCATCGTCCGGGCGCAGCGATTCCGGCAGTAGATGATGCAGCACATCCAGCGCCAGCCGCCCGGCCTCTTTACCGACAGCCGCATCTTTGTACTGGAACACCATATTGTAGTGCGCATGCTCGCCGGTGGAGCGGGTCTTGCCGAAGGTCACGTGCGAGCCCGCCACGTTCTGCAACTCCAGCGCGACGTGCTCCATCACATGGCCCAGCCACGTGCCCTCGTCCTCACGCAAGCGCCGCACGAAGCCACCCGGCTCGCGATACGAACACCCGTGCTCATGCAACCCTGGCAGGTACTCAAGCAAAGGCTCCACAAAATCCGGACCGAGCCGGCCGGTAGGCCACTCCTCCAGTTCACCCAGATCGATGACATGGCGGATCACCGGAAAATGGGCGTACAGATTCGGCCCTACATAAATGTTGGTTGAGACTATCTTCACAATGGCTACCCCAGCTTCCTACTGCATCGGGCGCGCCGCCCTCAATCGGGTCCGGCAACGATGTCTTGTTGTCCGCGGCCTCCCCACAGGTGGCCGTCGCTCGCTTGATGTGACGGCCCCCGGCCGTCACCCATCAACTGTTACGCGCTGGCCTCGCGCGTGCGAATATCGAAGGTGCCGCCATCCACCAGAATGTGCAGGCCCACGCCAATCAGGCTGACCGGCTCGCCGCGCCGGGCCTGATCCATGGAGGAATGCTTCAGGTCGCTGGGATCGACGATGGTGATACCACCACTGCCGACCACCTCCAGCGAATCCCCCGGGCGAATGAACGCGGCGGTGTCTTCGTCCAGCCCGATGCCGACGGCGAACGGGTTATAGGCCAACGCCGTCAGCAACCGTCCCAGTCGGTCGCGTTGACGAAAATGCTGATCGATGATGAAATTATTGGTCAGCCCCAAACCAGGCGCCAGCGTCACCATATCGGGCGACGGCGTGCTGCCTTCGCGACCGCCTGCGATCATATGCTCGGGCATAAACGCAGCGCCAGCAGAGGTACCCGCAATATGCGCCCCTTCTGCATTGCGCCGACGAATAGTCGTCGCCACAACCGTCCCGCCCAGTGTGGTCGACAGCCGCAGCTGGTTGCCGCCGGTCATGAAGATGCCGGTGGCGTTGTCCAGGTACTCCAGGTACTTCGGGTCCTCACAATCGGCGCGCGTCTCGAACGGCAGCACCATCGCGTGATCCACGCCAAGGCGGCGGAACAGCTTCTCGTAATTACGGCCGGTGTCTTCCAGTTCAGAGGCGGTGGGAATGATGGCTATGCGCGCCGGCGCGCCGCCGCAGATTTCCACAAAGCGCTCAAGTATCTGCGGATTCTGCAGTTTTTCTTCGGCGCCGCCGATCGGGATGATGTAACCGCGGCTGACGTTGTCTATCGATTTTGCTGGCATAGTTCTCTTTCTGTTGGCGACGCCGCCGCAAGCCCGATGGCCCTGGGCGACTAGTCCCGGTGTTCAGGTGATTCGAAAAAGCCGGCGATTGTCTGCTGACCGTCGCGCACGTGCCAGCGCCCCCTAGCCATAACATCGCTGACCCTGGCGTGCTCGTCAAGTACGATCAGGTCGGCATCCATACCTGCCGCCAACCGGCCTTTGTGGTGTAAACGCAAAATCGCCGCCACGTTAGCGGTGAACGGTGCCAGCACCTGCGCCAGCGGCACGCCGCGCGCGCACAATGTGTGTATGGCGCTGGCCAGCGCATCCGGCGTGCCGATGTCCATCTCCACCAGCTCACCCTGCGCATTAAAGCGCGGCAGGCAGCCTCCGCCATCGGAGCTGATGGTGAAATTGGCGACCGGCTGGCCGCTATCCAGATAGCGCATAAAAGCGTCTTCCGCCGACCAGGCGTCCTCATCGCTGGCAACCGGGAAGGCGGTGACATCCACGGTGCTACCTTGCCCGGCCAGGGCTAGCGCTTCCTCGAACAGCGCCTTACGACGATTCACGTGGGTGGGGTTGAACACCCGCGCCGGCAACTCGCTGGTGTGCAGCGCCTGTCGCACCAGATC
>CBDUQI010000221.1:0-9875 GCA_965369325.1 uncultured Gammaproteobacteria bacterium | reverse complement strand
ATAGCCTTAGCCGGCTAAGGCTATACCGGACAGAGGATACGTTGTTGCCTTGGGCGCGGTGCGTCGTTAGCCGCCGCTGTATCCGCCTCACAAGGTCGGCCCAAGCACTGAATTTGCGGGATTTTCCGGCCGCGGCGGACCTGACATAACGCAGCTCCGGGTAGGCGTGCGAGCACGCGCATGGTACCGTAGCGGATGTAATGGTCAGTCCTCACGCCCAGCGCGTTGCAACTGGCATGGAATAGCCACTCGCGAGATATAGATGACCGACCCAACCCAGGCTAAAGGCGAGCCTTATAAGATCCTTTCTGTTGAAAAAACCGCAGCTCCATCCGGCGCCAGCGGCACAAATTGGTATCGCTACGAGATATCTCAGGGCGATAATACGATCAGCGGATTTCGCCGCGGCAACCTGCGGGAGGTCACAACAGAGGTCGAGGAGATTGTCGCTCAGTCCAATCAGCGGCAGATGGGCAAACGCGGCCGGGTCCAACTGGTCACAGCGCCAAAGCGAAAAACTGCAAAGTAGGTCGAATTAAACTTGTATCTGCCGCGCGGGTGCTGTAATATTCGCGCGCGATCTACGTTTTGCTGCACTTTTCGGCCGACCGTCCGGTCCTCGGACATCACGCTTCAAGTTCCCCACTACGATAAGGTTGTTCGTTACCGCGCCCGATTTGCGCGCGGGAAATAAGTTATGGAGGCCTAAAATGGCTGTTGGAACTGTAAAATGGTTCAACCCGACTAAGGGTTTTGGTTTCATCGCACCGGAGAACGGTGATGGTGATGTTTTCGTTCATATCAGTGCGGTGCAGGGTGCCGGCATGGACACTCTCGCTGAAGGTCAGCGCGTCGAATTCGAAGTGGTGACCGAACGCGGTCGACAGGCCGCTGGTAATTTGAAAGCAGCCTAACCCGCGGACCAGGCGCTGTTTCAGCGCTGTTCGCGAAGAAAGGGCGACCCTCCGGGGTCGCCCTTTTCTTTTGCCTGTCTTATTCATAACACCCCCACCGAACCTGGCTGACGCGCACCCAATAGCGAGCGTAACATGCCAAAAAACCTGATATTTTGACGTTTTCAACAGACGGGTATTATGTTTATATCCCCAATAGAAGGCCTTCCGCACGCGACCCCCGGATAGCAGTTTTAGCCTTCTGCATGGCCCGACCTTCTGCATGGCCGATAAGTCAAATGGGAGAATGAACATGTCAAGCATTGAATCCACTTCTGACGTTGGGTACGCAAGCGTACGAAATCCTCCCCGCGCCATGCTTTGGTCATCAGTAAAGGCGTACTTACTTGTCTGTCTATTGGGCGGCGCATCAAGTCCATCTTTTGCTGCGGAAGATTCGCTCAAGTCGATTTTGGAAGGGCAGGGTGATTCCCAGAACGCTGAAATGTCGTTGACTGCTGAGGAGACGACGCGAAACAACGCGGCTTTAGTTGCGTCGGAGGAATGGCGTTTTTTTACTTCACCCGAACGCTCCGCGCTCGATTTGGGTAATGTTTCCACCGCTGACTTGTTTCGGGGCGATAGCAACCACATCAGAGGTGACTTCGCTATCTCTGCCAGTGGCACGGTCCCCGGCGCAGCATTCCTGACAGCAGAGGATACAGCGCCTGAACTCACTAACGTGTTTTCTTTAGCGCTCCAAGGGCGAGTCGAAAACACTATCGTGGCAGGCCCCGATTTCCCGGTATCGTTTCTTGCTGATGTGCGAGGGCGTCTAACCATATCAAGTAGGGCGGGGCATGAGTGGGAACTGACAGTCACCCAAGAGAACTTTGGAATCATGGGTGCGACATTTCAAACTAGCCAAGTGGATGGGCGAGTTCGAGTTTACGTGCCGGCCATGCTTCAGCATGAGAAATCCGGCGCGAAACTTCATGTGCAAATCTACATGGTATTTTCCGAAGGCGAGAATGGCGCACTCGCTATCCAGCAAGAAGAAGACCTCATCATTCGCCGCACCAGGAACGAACGCATCGCTCTTTCTTCGAATATCAAGCTCGCCCAGTTACTCGGTGATTCAGCGGAGACTCGGGGGGCAAACCGCTCCATGCCCTTGATGAGATTCACCCCTGCTGTCATCAGCCTTGAGGGGAGCGGAAACTCTCAGGTTCTCGGCACGTTGACGGACTCTCCTGTTGTGCGGGACACGCTATGTACTGCGGACGTGGAATTGCCCGCCTGCAGTGCTGACAGAGAGTCTCTGACCGTACTGGTCACTGGTGCGCCCAAGAGGGGCGATGACGGAGCGCCGAGGGGGGAAAACTGGCAACTGGAGATTCAATTCTATCCGGGCGCTTCTGCAAAGGGGAGTGACGGGCGGGTCGTGAACTACGTGGAGAGTTTCTCTGGCGTACTGTCGGCCGGCTCAAATGCATTTGAAGTGAAGCATTCAAACGTTGCGAGTCTGACCCCACGAACATTCCATGACGCCGCTACTGACACAATTGAACTCTCGTTCCCCGCCAAGATTGGGAATTCGGGCGACCCACGAGTGATGGGAGTCATCGCAGTCACATGCTTGCGGGAAGAGGGTATGTATCGATGCCCGAAAGCATCGATCTCTGATTCGACATCCTCTTTTGGGGGGACCATAGGGGATAGATCCGTCAACGATCTGCAAAAGTCCTATCATTCAGACTCAATCGTCTCCCAGGCAATCGCTGGTCAGTTCGATGCGATCGCGAATGCGGGTTGTCAGCTGTGGTGCCCAACCTGCCAAGCCCTGGAGGGTTGTGCTGGCAGCATAGTATGCGGAATCGCGACGCACCCAAATCTTTGTCAGCCTGGGACATCACAGAGCACTTGTTGCGCGAGTAATGTCCGGAACTCTTGCCGAGTTTGCACCGTAAGTGGCGGCGGAGGGGGTGGCTGTGCTGCGACTAGCACGGATACATTGGTATTCGATTTGGGAAGTACCGAAAACTGGGCCGCGCCACCCTCAGCTTTGAGGCAAGGTTCCTCATGTGGCCCGACCGTCCTTCGCTCGTTGAGAATATTTGACAGTGGTTTGCGAGTGGTGACAGACGATTGGAGTCTGTTAGGAAAGTCATCGGACTCCGTAGACATGCTGGCATCTTCACGGTCATCTCATGCAACGGAACGCGCAGAATGCTTGCAACTGAGCCCGGTATCTGGGCCGTACTTGGCTATCGATTTCGCTAAGCACCAAATGAATGCTCGCCATATCCATACCCCGGAGGTGTCCCTTCGCGGCATTCAAGGAGAAGGTAGGAATCGAATGGTCGCTCAGCTGGAGTACGATGACGAAGGCCAATTTTATCAGGCGGAACTCATATACTCCGACAGCGTGCTTGCAGACCCGACAGCCATGTTGGTTGATGTAAGAAGCAAATTGGATATTGCCTACCATTCACAGAAGCGCCACGCGCTAACTGTATACGCTTTTATCGAGCACGCGGACGGCGAAAGCATTGACGGCGAGTTTTTGGTCACAATGCCAAACTGTTGCCCGGGCGATTGCGGGCCTGGTACCGGGTGGGCGTGCGATTAGCGTTGACTATGTACGAGCGGGCTTACCCTGGGAGATTCGAGAATGACAATGCCGCATATGCACGGTTCGCTAGTAACGATCAAACAACTCGCTTGGCTGGTTCTGACGGGAATAGCTTTCTCGGCAGTTGCCCGGCCGGCGGCGGCGCTCGAAAATTTCATCGAGACACGATACCGGGCCGTCAGTCATCCTGTCGGTTCTTACGTACTGGGGGTCCCGCCAGTTGCCGAGCGGGGAAGCGGCATCCCGCTGAGCTGTAGTGACACCGTGATGGGCCAGCTGTTCGAGCCCACAGACGCGATTCAGTACGAATTCGAGGGCGAGGCGGGTAAGTGGATCGAGGTCCTTTTGTCGGAGAAAACCGGCCCATGGAAGAATTTCAGTAACCGAGGGCCAGTGGCAACGTTAACCACACCTTCCGGGATAATTCTGTACAGCCTTGCCACTGCGTTTGGGGGCGACCTAATTCGGCGCGACCAATTGAGCGAAACCGGCACGTACGTGTTGCAAGTTACCGCGAACGCACCGGGAGACATCAATGCGACAGGCACCTATAACCTGTCACTGATTTGTACACAAGGACCAGGCGATGTTGCACTAGCCTGTGGCGAAATCGTGTCGGAGGAGATCGCCGAGGAGGCGGAAGCCGATTTGTATTCGTTTTTCGGCGAAGCAGGGGCTCGGGTTCAGATCACGGTAGTCGAAACCGGCGGCACCTGGGCGACGCTTGGCAACGAAGGCCCCGTCGCCGCGCTCTACGATCCTGATGGGCAAGTGCTTTTCGAGGGGGAGGCCGATATGTCCGGAGTGATCAACCGGGAGTTCGAGCTGACTGAAACAGGCATCCACACCATTCGAATTCGCTCCTCAACAATTGCCTCGGCTTCTGGATTTGGCGACTACAATATTTCAGTAAACTGCCTACTGAGCGATATTCATCAGGATCTAGTGTGCAATGACTTACTGGATTCGGAGTCTTTGATTGTCCCCGGCGAAATCGATTTGTTCAATTTCGATGGGGTGGATGGCGAGCAGGTGCAATTCACATTGGCTGAGACGAGTGGGAACTGGGCGGCTGTCGGAAACGAAGGGCCGGTTTTGACCGTTTGGTCACCGTCTGGCTTGGTGATCCAAACTCCCGTCGAAGTCGGGATGGGCGGCAGCTTTTTCGAGGAGTACATATTGGATGAGACCGGAACGTATTCGGTGAGAGTCTCACCCAGTGCGATCGGCAACGACAACAGCACGGGTTTCCACAATCTTGGGTTCTACTGCCTATCGGAGCCTGCTCAGCTGCTAGCGTGCGGCGAAACCGTCAGCGATGGCATTTTGCTAGAGGGTGAGGTGGACACGTATGAATTGGAGGCAGGCGCGGGTGACACACTTAAGCTAATTCTGAATGAAACAAGTGGCCCCTGGAGCAGTACCGGAAATGAAGGGCCGGTGGTGACCGTGTTTTCGCCCTCTGGCCTTGTGCTTCTAAGTGCTGAAGTGGATTCATCCGGCTCGACTACCCAGGAATTTACCGCGCCGCAAGATGGTTCTTATACCGTACGAATCCAGTCGAGCAACATTGCGAGCCCCGATACTACGGGCTTTTACACCTTAGAGCTTAGATGCATGCTCAATCCGGACGGTGACGCGGATGTGGATTTTGTGCCGAACGGATTCGATAATTGTGTATTCGATTTTAATCCAACTCAGCTCGACTCGGACGACGACGGCATCGGAAATCTCTGCGATGGCGATTTCGATCAGAACTGTCGAGTGGACTTTGACGATTTGCGCTCAATGAAAGATATGTTCTTTTTCGAAGGCGATAGCCCGAAGGACATGAACGGTGACGGTGCGGTTAATTTCCTCGATCTGGAGCTACTAAAACGCTGGTTTTTCGTCGACTATGAAGCAGAAAACCCAAGCGGCATAGACGGAAATCTCTGTTTCAACCCGAACATAGGTTGGTAGGGCTGCCAGTCGGAGGGCGATAAAAACGCTACAACCGCAAGAGTATGCAGTTGTCGACACGGGGTTTCCAGCGTGTACACTGCGGTTTTTGAAGCACTAAGAATAAAGGCCACCGCATGATCCTCCGTCAGTTTCCGCCCATGGGCGTGTATGAAACTTTGTTTCGGTTTGCCGACGCCACGGGCAACTACATGGGCGAAGCCGGCACCCATCCGTGGGCGCAGGGCTTTCCGCTGACCACGCAAATCCCCGGCGGCCCGGTTATGCCCACGACGGTGACGCTGGGCGCCGGCGATCTCAAATACCCCAAGGCGACCGGTGAGCCGGAACTTCTATCTGCCATCGTCGCCTACTACAACCAGCACTATCAGGCGAACATTACACCCGACCATGTCGCGGTGTTTGCGGGCGGTCGCCCGGCTATCTTTGCGACCCTGGCGTTCTTGCTCGAAGACACAACGGTGGTGATCGAGGAAACCGAGTACACCCCTTACTACGATGTACTCAAGGTGCTTGGCTCGCGTGTGCAACTCATTCAGAGCAATGCGCAGAATCGCTTTCGCCCAGTGTCGTCCGATTACGACATCGCACCGCCTGCCGGCACCAAGCGGGTCATGCTGGTGAAGAGCAACCCGTGTAATCCTACGGGCGTGCATGTGGCCGGCAATGCGCTGGCCGATTTGGTGGGGCAGTTCAGTCAGCCTGGCCGAGGTGCCCTGATTGATGAGGCGTATGAGTTCTTTGCCGAGCCTGAGCCCGACAGTGCATTGCGTTACATTGATGACATTGATCAGACGGACATTTTTGTGATCGGCGCGGCGACTAAGGGGTTGCAGGCGCCCGGCCTGCGGGTGGGATGGGCCATCGCCTCAAAAGCGCATATCGAAATTTTCCGCAACTACTCCTCTTTTGGAATGGGCGGCGTGTCTCGCGCGTCGCAACTCATGGTAACCGAGTTGCTTGCGCCCGCGCGCGTGGCGCATGCGCGTCAGGCGGTATGCGATTTTTACACCTCGCAGCGCAAGCGCTATGCGCAGGGTTTGACTGCGCTGGGCCTGGAGCTGCACTCGGGCACCGGCGGGTTTTATCACTGGGTGCGATTGCCCGAGGGGTTGACCGGTGATGAGTTGAACGAGCGACTGTTCGCCCATCAGGCGGGGATCCTGCCTGGGCGGTTGTGCGATATGCGTCGTGCGCCAGGTGAGGCCAGTCAGCTGGATAACTTTGTGCGCTTTTCTTTCGGCCCGCTGTCAGCCGACTCCTATGAGAACGACATGGCGATCCTTGCCAAATGTCTGTGATCCGGTGCCTGTAACGATCAGGCGCTGATCGTTTGCTTAAGCGGCAAGGTAGGTAGTGAACACCACGCCGCTGCCGTCGTCGCGGTTTTTCGCCCGAATATGACCGTTGTGAAACTCGGCAATCAGTCGCGCGATGTGCAGACCAAAGCCCAAGTGCGGCCGGTCGCCTGAAGTGCTCTCGCGCACGGACACCAGCGAGTCGAACAGCTTGCCGCGCATTTTCTCAGGCAACAATGGCCCGTCGTTGCTCACGCTGATCTCGTAGCCTTTGTCGATGGGTTTGAGTTGGATAATGATGCGCCCCTGCGCCGGACTGAAGTCGGCGGCGTTGTCCACCAGCTTATCCAGCATCTGCACCAGCAACTCCGGCACGCCTGCCATGTGGCACGCGCTAGCAGGCACCTGCGCCTCGATGCGGCACTCGGTGTACACGTCGCGGTAGGCATTAGCCATGCTGCTCACTAGGTCGGTGAGGTTGAACTGTTCGGTCTCTGCTGACTCCAGCGATTGCTCCACGCGGCTGGCTTCGCTCATTGCGGTAAGCGTGGCGCTGAGCCGGGTAATCCCCTCGCTGGCGCGCTGTGCATACGGCTCCGCGCCGGGCGGCAATGCTTCGTGCTGCATGTTCTCCAATGACGAACGCACCACGGCCAATGGCGTGCGCAGCTCATGCGAAAGCTTGCCGGCCAGCCCGCGCAGGTACTCGTTGTGTTCGCGCAGCCGCTCCAACAGAGTTGAAAAACTGCGGGACAAATCGCCCAGTTCGTCACCGGCCGCATCACCGGGCATATTGCTGCTAAGCGTGCCCTCTGGGCTCAGCGCACGCTCGGCTGCGTTGCGCAGCTTGCGAATGCGGTAGGACAACAGCGTCGCGTATCCAAGTAGTGCGCCCGCCGCCAGAAAACTGGTGAACAGCGTGAGGCTGATTAGCCGCGTGAGTGCGGGCTGGGTCAGTGTAAGGATGGCATCGCTGCGTTGCTCCAGCAGGGCGGCGCCTACCACCTGCTCGCGATCCATGATGGGATGCACGGCGGCAATCACCACCTCGTCGTCGGCGACGGTGCGGTAAGAGGTGACGACGGGCTCGCCATTTAACGCGCGCGCGATGGCCGGCACGGGTGGCAGCGGGCCGTTGGTCTCCAGGCTGGGCATTGCCTGGCGTTCGCGATTAAGCAAGGCGCGGAAAATGCGCTCCAATGCGATCGACTGCGGCTTCTGGTCGCTGTCAGGCGGACTTAGCGAGCCAGATGTTGCGATAGCCCAACCCGCCCGGTCGACAATACGCAGGCGCTTATCGGTTTGCTGAAACTGGGCCAGCCGGTCGTTGAGTGCGAGCGAGGTGAACACTAGCGTGTCTGGCCGCCCGGCTAGGTAATTTACCTGGGACGCGTTGCGCACAATCGCGGCGTCCAACCCTGCCATGGTGCCTGCAACGCCGGTGTAGGCACCGCCCTCAGCGTCCAGTGCCGCTAGCCCAACCCGTTCGCCCACCAGTTCTAACGGAATGCGCAGCTCCAGAATGTAGCCTTCAGCGCGGTCGCGCCAATAGCCGCGTACGCGCTGGGCGGTAACCGGCGGGTCGTCCTGTTCATCACGTGCACCGCGATACTCAAAGGCCGAGAATTCGCCAGGGGCGGCGGTACTAAACAACCACAACGCGCGAGCGTCCCCACGTGTGCTGGACAGCACCACGTGGTCGTGTGGCGAGCGTTCGCCCAGCAGCGGGTCGCGGTAGACAATCTGCTGATCCCGCACTTCGACAAAGACGTACAGTGCACGCTGGTCGAAGGCGGCGCGGTAGCTTACTGCAAAATCCGATGCCGCGATGGAGGGATCAATACTCTCGGGCAGGCTGATCGCTGGCGGCTGCGGCGTCCAGTCGGTTGCGCTGCCGTTCAGGTAGGGCGGTTTGGTTAAGTAGTGTGCGAACAGCTCGCGGGTGGGTTCGCGCTGATCCGCGCTGTGGTGCGCGCGCGGAACTAGCAGGTCGGGCCGGTCACGCAGTGCCGTGGCCACCACCGAGGCGCTGCCGAGCAGAATGTCCTGCTGGCTGCGCTGCTGAGCGCTTTCCATCTCGCGCACGTATTGGCAACCGGCCCACGGCAGGGCGAGCGTCAATAAACTAACCAGCAGCAGTTGCGTCTTAAGTCGCATCGGGGCAAATGCGGTGACCCTGCCTCAGGGCGCCCAACGGTAACCCATGCCGTACACGGTCTCGATGCAGATAAAGCGCTCGTCTACCTCGGCAAACTTGCGCCGGATACGTTTGATCTGCGAGGTGATGGTGCTGTCATCCAACACCACGTTTGCCGCCTCCATCAACTGCTGACGGTTCTTTACGTGCCCGGGATAACGGGCCAGTGCATGCACAATCCAAAACTCGGTGAGGCTCAGCGGCACCGGCGCATCCTTCCAGGTAACGCTCATGCGTTCGGTGTCCAGCGTCAGATAGCCCTGTTTCACCACATCGTTCTTTTCATCCTGGGCCGCCAGCGCCTCAGTCCGGCGCAGCAGTGCCACCACGCGTGTCACCAAGTGCTCCAGCCCGATATCTTTGGTGAGATAATCATCGGCGCCCAGGCGCAACCCGGAGATGGCATCAAACTCACTCTCGCGCGCTGTCAGGAAGATGATCGGCAGGCGCTGCGACATCCCACGCAGTTCCCGGCACAGCTCGAACCCGCCTTCAATTTCATCACCAAGCCCCACATCCACGATGACCAGATCGGGCAGTCGCTGGCCAAAGGCCTGCATGGCGCTTAGGCGGTCGGCATAGGCATCCACCCGGTAGCCATAACGCCGGAATGCCTCGCTGTAATTGGCCCTGATGGCGGGCTCATCCTCGACGATGGCGATGTGTTTGTTCAAGTTGTGTTCCTGAATCCTGCGTGACTGTTGCCACAATCTGCCATATTCGGTCCGCGATTCGCCAGCACCGTGCCGCCGCACGGGCCGATTGTGGGGGTGTACTGGATGCATTAATCAGTACAACCGAGCGGAGACCAGCCATGATCGCCATTCCCCACGCCCGCGGAACGAGCCAGTCGGACAATTGTAACGTGCCCGCGCCCGTCACCCCCAACC
>CBDUQI010000220.1:0-9883 GCA_965369325.1 uncultured Gammaproteobacteria bacterium | reverse complement strand
GCACGCCGCGCGCGGCGTGCACTGGTGTTAGGTAAAACGGGCTAGGCACGCGCCGTATGGGTTAATCGGGATCGGTTTGCACTAGCATCACGTCGCATGCCACTGCGGAAAGGGTGGCCGTGGGGGCGACTTCACGTAGCGCTTTCTGAATTTGCTTGTGAGTGATGCTGGCCGGCACTGTGGCATCGACAAACCATGTGCTCTTGCTAGGGTGGCGCGGGACGAGTTCAGATAGAACACCGGCGTCTGCAAGGAGTTTCTGACGCTCCTGCGCGTACTTAACTGATCTGTACAGGCCCAATGAAATGCGGCCGGCATACTGACCCTTACGCAATGGGTGGAAGTCATCCAAGTTCGCTGCACGCAGGTTTGCTACCAAAGATTTCACATCCGCCGCCCGTGGTGTCTCTAATGCCAGGATCATGTGCTGAGCAGCGTTTTGCTCATGAGCTTCGCGCAGGCTGCCATCGGCCCCGTGAATCGCTAACGTGTCCAGGATGCGTAGTGCGCGGCTACGCGTGCTGATCGGGCCAGCCGTGCGACACAGGGCTTGCTCCGGTGGCGACGCATTGTTCGCGGGCGCCGCCGTTCGGGCGGGCTTTCGTGGGGGAGGAACCGGGCTCTGCGACTTAACCGCCTGGGCAATTGTCGCTGTTTTCACTGCGGGGTCCGGCGCTGCATCTGCGGTGTAGGCGGCCGCTTGCAACGGACTGCGTGCCTGCTGTGCCAGAAAATTCATTGAACACCGCACGCCTGTCGCGATGTCGTGGTTGGGATTGGGCAGCGCCAGGCGTACGCTAAAGGTACCGCTGGCGGCATCCGCTACCCGATCCACCCGCTCCACCTGTGCCATGCGCGGCGCTTGACCCGCAACCGCCGGAGTGACCTGCGCGTGCATGCCGGCGGCAATACGCCCCAACCAGTCCACCGGCACCAGTGTTTCTACATGCAGGGGGTCCAACTGCGCGAGCCGCAGAACTGGCTTGTCTTCAATGTACTCGCCCACGCCTCGATAGCGCTCGATCACTACCCCGTCAATCGGACTCTTGATCATGCGCCGTTCCAGGGCCTCGCGCGCGCGCACCAGCTCAAGTTTGGCTAGGCGCTGATTGTCTTGCTCCTGGCGTACCTGCAATGTGGCCAGCAGCGCCTCTGTTTCAAGCTGATCCATCTGCTGTGCCGAGATGGCGGAATCGCGTACCAAGGTCTCGCTGCGACTTTGGTTACGCCCGAAGAACTGCGCATTGGCTTGACGCAACTCAATACTGGTATCGAGCGTGGCGCGCACCCGTGCAAGTTCTGCAGTGGCGCGCTCCACTCCCGCTTCCAAGCGAGCCAATAGCTGGCCGCGCTCGACCATGTCGCCACGATCGAAGTCAATGGACTCAAGCACGCCAGGGACGGCCGCGCCAACATCGATAATCTCACTGGGCTGGATCACGCAGTCGAGCGTCGGCAACCCGCCGCTTGGGGCTGCGACGGGTTGCGCCTCCAGCGCAAACGGCAGCAGCGCGCCGAGCCAGGCGCCCGCGAGCTTGCCGACATCCCGTGTCGTTCGACGACCAGCGGTAGTAAACCGGGTCATGAGTAAAATCCTATGACTCTCGTAATGCGGAGCATAACGTCGCCCGGCTTGTCATACTGCCAACCGGCTCAACAAAAGCTGACGTGCTCGTTGCATCCATTGCTGCGCCAACGGCATCGAGCTGTGCTGGAATCTTACATAAGCTCGCGCTCCCAGTCCGCTGATGGGGATGTTGGGTGGCAAGGCCAGATCGATATGAAAGACCTCTTCAAGTGCCTGGTTGTTTGTCCCGTCGCTGCGGGTTACCAGCGCCCCCCCACCAGAGGCCGCCAGCACTGCGCTTGGTAAGGTGCGATCGGCGCTCGGCGTCTGGCGCATGATTGTCGCCTCAAGTACCTGCGAGAGGTTTTCCGCCAACCGTACTTGCACTTGATCGGTGCCGGCGTGCAAGCGCCCGATGTCGTCTTGGGTGACCACACAGCGCACGATCAGTGCTTTTGGATCGACTACGAAGCCGATCAAGTCGCCTTGGGCGACATGGCGCCCGCGCAGGGCGTCGGCGTGGGCCCAGACAAACGTTCCTTGTGCGGGGCTGACCACGGTGAGTTGCTCAAGTTGGTTCTGCACAATCGCAAACTCGGCATCGAGGGAGGCGATTTTCTGCGCGGCAGCTTGCGCTTTCACAGGTTCGGTAAAATGGTTGGCGGCCTGGACGGCCGCCAATTCTTCGCGTTGGGCGGCCAGCGCCGACCGTCGGTACTGCAAATGGGGTGAGTCCATCTGCAGCACCGGGGTGTTACTGGTGACGTGCGCGCCGCTCGCGACTAGCACATCGGTGACGAACCCGGACGACTGTGCGTAGATTTGCGACTGCGCCGGCAACCAGACCACGCCCTGCGCGGCGGTGGTGTAACGTACCGGCACCACGCCCAGCAATGTGACCACCACGGCGATCAGAGCGGCGCACACTGCAAGCGCCGGCGCACGGCGTCCTTGCAGGCGAGCACCGGTGAGCAGAAATCGCGTAGCCTTTAGCAACGGCATGATGAGTTGAGTCAGCACCGCCCAACTGGCCAGCGCGACCCCGGCGATAAGGTATTTTCCGGCCAGAAACAACGCAATTGCGGCGAGAATAAACAAACGGTAGATAGCGGCGCAAACGCCGTATCCGAACAACCAACCGCGTTCGCCGACGCCAGTGACCGGTGAGTACGCATCCGGAAGCCGCAGCAAATACCGCTGCAACAGATACAGGCAGTAGCGCGAGGAGCGACTGGCCAGATTCGGAATCTCGACCAGGTCCTGCAGGATGTAGTAGCCGTCAAAGCGCAGCAGCGGGTTGCCGTTGATGAATAAGGTGGAGATGCTGGCGATCAGCATCACATTCAAGGAGATATCGCGGATCAGCCCCGGCTCCACTGCCATCCATACCAGTGTGGCGATGGCGGCAAGAAATAGCTCGGCCACAATACCCGCCCCGGCCACCAGCACACGCTGATGCTTGTCACGGAACATCCACGAGGCCGAGGCGTCCACGTAAGGTACGGGCACCAGTACCAACAGGCTGATGCCCATTTCATGGACTTCACCGCCCCAGTGTTTTACCGCCAGGCCGTGCGCGAGTTCATGCACAATCTTGACTAATGGGAAGATCAACCACACCAACACCAGATTGCGTGGTGACAGCAGACTGAGATTGACGGCGTTTTCGATTCTGGGCAGCTCAAGCACGGCCAGCGCCACAGCCAAGCTCAGCGCCAGTAGCCAGACGGTCGCGGCGGTGAGCGAAAACACCCACCGGAAATACGGCTGCAGCCAGGTCAGCAGACGATCAGGATCGACCAGCGGAAACCGCAGGGCTAACGGGTTGCTGAGTCGACGCCCGCGTGTGCCTTTGGCGGTGGTGGCCGGCATCCCGAGCATTTCCCGTACATCGCCGGGCAGCCCGCCTTCCAGTGCGTTGATGCCGTCAAGCTGTTGTAACAGATGAATCAGCTCCGGCGCGTTTGGCGCATCCTCACCCTGCTCTTCGGTCAGCCGCTCCAGGATGTTCGCGACTTTTATGTTGCCCTCGAAGCGCGTCACTACTTCGTAGGCATGTCGATTTAATCGAAGATGACGGCCGCCAACTTCATCCTGTAGTAGATACCACCGTTCACCCCGGAATGCCTGAGCGACGATGCGCAGATGCCGCGCCAGCTTTGGGCGCAGGCCCTGAACGCGCGACCAAACGGGCGAGTCGTTCAACATCAAAAGCCAATCGACCAGAGCAGCAGGCGCAAACGGTCGACCAGCGCGTGGCCCCAGATCCACATCAGCGAGCGCTCGCCGACGCTGATCTTGGCGATGCCGCGCATGCCGGGTCGCAGCGCGGGCCCTGGCGTGCTCAGCTCGGCCTCCACTCGGAACCAGGTACGACTGTCGCCCGAGACGGCCACGGGAATCACCTGCTTGATCACGAGGTCCATCGGCTGGCGGGGAAGGGCTGTCAACACCAGACGCCCCGGCTGTCCTGCCTCGATGCCGGCCACGCCGTGTTCCGGCACCTCCAGGATGACCCGATAACCGGTCAGCGGCGCGACCTCGAACAACACTTGACCCAACTTGACCGGCGCCGCCAATGCCTGACTCAAATCGCCACTGACGACCACACCGGCGAACGGCGCGGTGAGTCGGGTGCGTTGCAGTTGCGTATCGATCAGCGCCAATTCGGCGTCCACCTGTTGCAGGCGGGCGCGCAGACGGGTAACGCCCGCGCGGTCCCGGGTGGCCAGCGCCTCCTGATAGGCGCTGGCCTGTTGTGCGCGTTCGCTGAGCCACTTGTCGCGCGTGAGGTTCAGCTCCTGCGTGTCCAGCGTGGCCAGCACTGCGCCGGCCTCCACCACATCGCCGGCCCGTGCCGAGGCTGATTGCACGTAACCGTCGATGGGTGCGGTCACCGCCTGGCGCACGGTGGCCTCCAACCTGGCTGGCGAGGTCACCCGATAATTCCCAGGCGTTACCGCGGCAACCACCAGTAACGTGGCGGCGACGGCCACGAGTATTTTGCCGCGCAACCATTTGCGACCGAACAGTCCGCTGGTGGCCGCATCCACGGTTCTTCCCACCAGCGATCGCTCGTGATGGACGCGGGCGGCCAGCAGCGGCCCCAGCAGTGCGGCCACTTCCCGGCATAGTGCGATGGCAGGCTCATCCAGGGGCTGGGTCTCATCCGCCTCAATCGTTAACGCGCCAACCAGGTCGGTTTTGTTGCTGAGCGGGAAGGTGAAGACTTGTGCGCGCTTACCATGCTCGGCCAGCGCCTGGTGCGCGTGCATGAGGGGACCTGACGCATCGGCACCGGGAAACTGAACAGCGCTCTTGCGATCCAGCGACTCCTGCATGGCGGCCTCGATCCGCTTGGTGAAATGACGACGGCGATCAAAGTCACGCAGGTCGGAGACGCACTGAAGATCGACCCGTAACCCCTCACGCCGCCCGATGCTGGCTCGTTGGCAGGGGATGTGCGCGCCGATGAGTTGCACCGCTTTGCGCCCAAGCTCCAGCGCGTCGCGGGCGCCGATGCATTGGGCCATGACGTGCAGCAGCCAGCGGCTGTCGTGCGAGGGTTTTCCCACCTCGCCGCGCATCAGGCGCATCAGCCAGATCGACCCCCATTCGATTAGTTGCAACACAGCGCGTTGCTGCGGGGGTGGGCGTGTGCTCATCATCACAGCTACCACCGCGATCTGGGTTTGCGCGTGATATACCGGTACGCACAGCAGGTCACAGATCTTGCCGGATTCACCCTCGCAGAGTTGGCGGGCGAGCACGAGTTGCCTGTTCTCGCCTGCGGCCTGTGCTGCCGCGCCCGGCAACAGGGGCGCTGGCGTGGCGGCTGGCCACGAGGCCAGAACGTTGCACGAAGCCACCGTCTTGCCGGGGGTAAATACCGCACCGCTAATGACGCCGGTAACCATCTGACACTGCCAGACCAGCCACCCGGTGATCGCCGCGATGTCGGCGGGCGCGTCCGCGGATGATTGAGTGTGCTGTGCCTGCGCGGCGTCTGGCTTGTTCTGCCGGTTGCTGACCGCGACGTGTGCGGAGGGGCTCGCTGCAATTACCTGATGGGGAACGGCACGGGCGGTGTCGACGCTGATGGCCTCCACCGTGGTGGTGGCGCCAGCACGTTGGGGATTCTGGGCATTCATAGATTCAAGGTCGGGCGCGGGCAACAATAAGCAAAGGGTACGGGGCGGCCCGGCGAAACGGTGTGATCCCCTCAGCAGTTATGTGCGAGCGTTCCGAAGGTTTTGTCGCCTGAAACGAAGTCGGGGGCGCAGCTTCGCACGAAGTGTGAACTGGTTGGTGGCAGCCGTTGTGGCCCAAACGCGCGGGTTGTTCGGCGTTTAACGGTTCTAGTACGGGCTCGGCGGATTCGCGGCCGAGCGGTGGCGCGTGCTTGGCCGGCTCCTGTTGCTGCGCTATGGTGCCTGCATCGAAACATCCAGTTTACAGTTACGGGGAGACACCCGCATGCGGATATGGCTGGCTTTAGCGATGATGACGATGACACTGCTCGCGCGGGCGGATACGGCCAGTGACGAGCAGGCGATTAAAGATACGTTGGTGGCGATGTGGGCGGCGATCGAGGTGGGTGACATCAATGCCTATGCCAAGCACGTGCATCCGGACTTCACCGCGTTCGGCGAATCCGATGTGTATCTGGCTGAGGGCAAGGCGCTTGAGGTGTACAGCATGCGCGACTGGGCCACGCGCTCATCCAAGGTTCACACCGAAATGCATGACCCGAAGGTGACCGTTCGCGGCGATACCGCCTGGATCACGTACTACTGGACGGATGCCGGCATGTCCGATGGCAAGCGCTATACCAGCCGTGGTAAATCAACACGGGTGTTCGTGCGCGAAGACGCCCGTTGGTTGTGCATACACGGGCACTACACTGCGGTGCCCTGATTGTCAGCTTGGCCTTATGCTGTTGGGGCGCGGCGCTTTTGAGGACGATCATAATCATCAATATGTATTACGAGCGTTTGGCGTAACTTGACCGCTGCGACTAAATTGTCAGGACTCGTTTCACAACCACGTGTGGTGAAAATCGTGCAAAAGAGGACGCTTGATGAAGAACAAAAAATGGGTTGAACCGGTTTTTACTTAGGAAAAATACATTGCGCGCCGCCGTCTGCAGCGCGCTGGGTGCCAGCGCGCCGGCACAAGGCCAATGGGTGTACACGGGCGAAACCCTAGCGGAGGTGGATCTGGCAGACTTGCTAGCCACAAACGGCGGCGACGGCAGTGAGGGCTTTGTTCTGGTGGGCGAGCCGGAACTTGGCTACGCCGGCGAGAGTATCGCGCTGGGCCCCGATATCAACGGAGACGGTATCGATGAGCTGTAATGGAGACGGTCTGGGCGATATCGTGGTAGGTGGGGCGATGGCCTACGGGTATAGCGATCAGCCGTTTACGTACGTGATCTTTGGTCAAAGCGACGAGTTCCCGGCCGAAGTGCCGCTGGCGCAGTTAGATGGCAGCGATGGTTTTGTGGCCTTGTTCAGGCCCGCCTTTTTCGATTCACCCGGGCCAAGCGGTACGACAACGCTCTGCGATGAGGTAAGGGCCGAGTAGGGCTAGGCATTTTTTAGGTTCGGTCCGCGCGCGGGGCTAAAAGCCGCGCGCGCAGTCTTCACCTGGCGTCTCAATCACCATGTCGGACAGCACCCTGACACCACTGGTGATGAGCCCGTGCACGCCGTCCTTGCACAGTTCTGCGTGTTCCAGAGAGACGGCTTCCGCCGCCTGTTGGTCGCGGTCCGCAATTGCTGTCAGCAACGCATTGTGTTGGGCCAGAATCTTCGCGTTGGTTGATGCATCTTCCCGCTCCAGCGTATGGCTGTACCACAGTTGGGCGATGCGTTCGTGGTCGGCCAGGATGCGGCGATAGCAATCGATAAAGTACTTGTTGCGCGAGGCGCTCGCGACCTGCAGGTGTAAACGGGTATTGGCCTGCACCATGGCGGCGACATCAGCGCGGCGCATGGCCAATGCAAATTCCTCCACCGATTGGCCCATGGCCTCAAGGTCCGCATCTGTGCGACGTAGGCAGGCCAGGCGTGTGTACGCGCGCTCGATAAAATCGCCGGCTTCGAAAATCGAGCGCAGCATCTCAAGGTCCAGCACGGTCACGGTGGCGCCGCGATTGCGCCGGATTTCCACCAGTCCTTCGGCAGACAGGCGGATGAGCGCCTCGCGGACCGGTGTGCGGGAGACGCCGAACTTCTCCACCAGCGTGTTTTCGTCCAGATCCGCGCCGGGCTTTATCTCAAGCGTGATGATCTGGCGACGTAACTCGTCGTAGACACGGGGGGCGGTCGCGCGGGTTTTTTGGGTTGGTTTCGCCACTGAATATCCTTGGTCTTAGGCGCCGGCGCCAAGCGCCAGCACCGAAGGCGTGACAGATTAGGAATTAATGTATACAGTTTGTATACGATTGGCAACGCGACGTACGGACTAAGACACATGAAGTTCGAGGGAATCTACCCGCCGGTGATCACCCCGCATCACCTGGATGGCCAGATTGATACCGATGGATTTGCGAGCATGCTTGCGCATCTGGTGAGCAGTGGCGTGCACGGCATCATCGTGGGTGGCACTACCGGCGAGTACTACAGCCAATCGCGCGAGGAGCGCGTGCGCCTGATGGGCCTGGCGCAGGAGGTCATCAGTCAGCGATGCCCGTTAATCGTCGGTGTATCCGCCATTCGCACCGAAGACTGCATCGACTATGGGCTTGCCGCAAAGGCCAACGGTGCGGACGCGATTCTGCTCGGCTCGCCGTACTACGCGGTGCCTACACAACTGGAGCTGGCCAATCATGCGCTCAGCATTGATCGCGCGGTCAACCTGCCGATCATGCTCTACAACTACCCCCACCGCACAGGCACCATGATGGATGGGGAGTTTCTAGATCGTGTCGGCGCCAGTCGAAATTTTCGCGCGATCAAGGAGTCGTCCGGCGACATAAATCAACTGCATGTGCTGGCGCGTGAGTACTCGCATATCACGCTTCTGTGTGGGATGGACGATCAGGCGCTGGAGTTCTTCGCCTGGGGCGCAAGGGGCTGGGTGTGCGGCGGCGGCAACTGCCTGCCGGCGGAACATCTGGCGCTGTATCAGGCGTGTGTGATCGACAAAGATTTCGACAAGGGACGCCGCATCATGTCGGCATTGCTGCCGTTCATGAGCATTCTTGAACAGAGCGGTAAGTTCATCCAGTCGATCAAGCATGCCTGCGTGATGCGCGGGCTGCCAGCCGGGCCGGTGCGTGCGCCGCTGGCCCCGTTAACCAAAGAGCAGAAGCGCGAAATTAACACGGTGCTGGATACCGTCACCCGCACGGTGGCCCGCATCCAGGGTGGCGATTGACTTGAATTGACCTGTTACTGAGGCGGCCTATGTCCAGCTTAAGCACACACGATGAGTACGCAGCCATCGCCAGCACTCTGGTGCTGCCTGTCGGTGCCTACATAAACGGTAAGGCGCAATCCGCGCGCGATGGTGCCACATTCGCCACGGTAAATCCGTCCACCGGCGAGCATCTGGCCGATGTGGCCCAGTGCGGTGCCCCGGACGTGGACTACGCGGTGGCCGAAGCGCGCAAGGCGTTCGACACCGGCATCTGGGCGAAGCGCCACCCCTCGCAGCGTAAGCAAACGCTCATTCAGTTGGTGAAGCTGATCCGCCGCCATCAACGCGAGCTAGCGGTGCTTGAATCGCTGGAAAGCGGCAAGCCCATCAACGACGTCGAGACCATTGATATTCCCGAGGCGATTGGTTGCCTGCAATGGCACGCCGAGGCGATAGACAAACTTTACGATCAGGTCGCGCCGACCGGCGATGATGCCATCGCCATGATCGTACGTGAGCCCATTGGCGTGGTCGCAAGCGTGCTGCCGTGGAACTTCCCCATTCTGATGCTGGCCTGGAAAATCGCCCCGGCGCTTGCTGCAGGTAACAGCGTGATCGTGAAGCCCGCGGAACAAACCAGCATGACGGCGTTGCGTATTGCGGAGCTGGCGGTAGAGGCTGGGTTGCCGCGCGGGGTTTTTAATGTGCTGCCCGGGGTGGGCGAGAGCACCGGCCGGCTCATTGGTCTTCACCCGGAAATCGATATGGTGTCGTTCACCGGCTCCACCGAGGTGGGCAAGCAGTTTCTGCGATATGCGGCCGACAGTAATATGAAGCGCGTGGTACTGGAGTGTGGGGGCAAGAACCCCTGCGTGGTGATGGACGATGCGGAAAACCTGGATGTCGTCGCGCAACACGTGGTCAACGCGGTGTTCTGGAACATGGGCGAGA
>CBDUQI010000219.1:0-9898 GCA_965369325.1 uncultured Gammaproteobacteria bacterium | reverse complement strand
GTTTTATCTTCCGGGCACCAGTTCACCGGCGAGGTCTTGCGATACACCAGCCCCTTCTCGAACATACGGGTGAAGAACCACTGCTCCCACCGGTAGTACTCCGGCGCACAGGTGGTTACTTCGCGGTCCCAGTCGTAGGCGAAGCCGAAGTTCTTCAACTGCTGCTTCATGTGCGCGATGTTGGCGTAGGTCCAATCGGCAGGCGGGCGCTTGTGTTTGATCGCCGCATTCTCGGCCGGCATGCCGAAGGCGTCCCAGCCCATCGGTTGCAGCACCGCTTTGCCGGTCATCCGCTGGTAACGGCTGATTACATCACCAATGGTGTAGTTGCGTACATGGCCCATGTGAAGGTTGCCACTTGGGTACGGCAGCATGCACAGGCAGTAGAACTTCTCTTTATCGGATTGTTCTTGCGCGGCAAATGAATCGTGCTCAGCCCAGTAATTCTGGGCGTCGGGCTCGATCAGTCGCGCGTCGTAAAATTCGTCCATCGGGAACCATCGGCAGTAGTGGGTGAAGCGCAGAGAATACCCCAAGCCGCGGCAATGCAGTACCGGCAATCGGCAATTGACGGGAATTACATCAGTGCACCGCACCGTCGCAGATCGGCCCACCGTGTTCGCCGGCGCATTATGCCGAATCAATCGTGCGCAGCAGAGTCATTGGGGGCCAACGCACCGGCGGCGCGTGGCCAACGGCTGATCAACGTTGCGAGCAATAGGGCCAGTAGACAGATCCCGACCACCAAGGCATTCGCATAGCGGGTAAACGGCGTCGCCCCCTCGCGTGGCTGCACCTGCGCGGACAACACCTGGGCCTGAAACAACGCTGAGGTCTGTTGCACGTGCCCGTCGAAATCGATAACCGCGGAGATGCCATTGTTGGTGGCCCGCACCAGTGCGCGTCCGGCTTCGGCAGCGCGAACGCGGGCGATCTGCAAATGCTGATAGGGCGCAACCGAGCCGCCAAACCAACCGTCATTGCTCACATTCACCAACACGCTGGCCTCGGGCAGAAAGCGAATCAGCTCCTCGCCGAACACATCCTCGTAGCAGATGGAAATACCCAGCTGCTCGCCTGCCACGCCCAACGGCATCTGCCGCTCGGGGCCAGCGGTAAAATCGGTGTACGGCAGGCTCATCAGTCGCATCCAGTTACGCACAAAATCCGGCACCGGAAAGTACTCGCCGAAGGGCACCAGATGGCGCTTGTAGTACTGAGAAAGGCGCCCCTGATCGTGAGCAAACACGGCGTTGTAATAACGGCGCTCGCGAAAGTCAAAATGCACCATGCCTAGCAGCATGGCGGTGCCTTGCGCGGCGCCATCGTCGAACAGCCGTTGAAGATAGGCCTGCTCTTCCTGCAGCAGCGCGGGAATGGCCGCTTCCGGCCAGATCACCAGATCGGCGCCCCAATGTGGCTCGGTTAAATCCCGATATAAAATCTTGGTGGCTTCCAGTTGCTCCGGTAGCCATTTGCGATCCTGAGTGATGCCGCCCTGGACAACCCGCACTTCCAGCGCATCGCGCACCGGGGTGGTCCACGGCACCTGTGCCAGTCGGGCTGAGCCGGTCCACAACGCTGCCACCAACAGCACCGATATCACTTTGAGCCACACGCTGCGTCCAAGCAGCAGGCTAATCAGCGCACCGGCAGTAAACACGACGGCAAGACTCATCGCGAACACCCCACCCAGCGGCGCCAGACCGCGCAACGGCGAGTCGATTTGTCCGTAACCCAGTGCCAGCCACGGAAAGCCGCTGAACAACCAGCCGCGGGTGTGCTCCAGCAGGGTCCAGGCGGCTGGCAGCACCACCAGCCAGCGCAGCGCGCCCGTTGGGGCGAACAACCGATTGGCAAAGTAGCCCAATGCAGCCAGATACAGCGCCAGCCAGGCCATCAGTGCCAGCATCAGTGGAATCGCCACCAGCAGCGGCGCCTCGCCAAATTGATGCAGTGAGATGTAAAGCCAGTACATGCCGGCCAGATAGGCCGCGAATCCGAACAAAAACCCACGTTTCGCGGCGGTGCGCGGGCTGGCACCCTCCCAGGTTAACAATAAGCAGGCCACGCTGATCGGAGCCAGCCAGTACCAGGCGAACGGCGCGAAAGCCAACGGCACACTCAGCCCGGCCAGCAACGCAAGCATATGGCCGGGCCGACCAGCGAGTAACCTCAGCAAGCGCGCGATAGGGGCTGGGTGGGTGGCGGCGTACCCGTCGGGGCTGCGCATTACTCCTCGGTAACCTGCACTTCACTGGCGCGGCTAACCTGCAACTGGTCCACCCGACGGCGTGAGGCGCGCAGAATTTTAAACTCCAGGCCACCGTGGCTGAGGGTTTCACCGCGTCGGGGCAGGCGACCAAGCTCATGCAGTATTAACCCGCCAATCGTGTCGTAGTCCTCATCCGAAAAGTCGGTGCTGAAGTAGTCATTAAAGTCATCTATTCGGGTAAGCGCCCGCACCAGAAAGCGCGAGTCGGATTCGGGCTGGATATCTTCGTCCTCTTCGATATCGTGCTCGTCGTCAATCTCGCCAACAATTTGCTCGATCACATCCTCAATCGTCAGCAGGCCAGAGACACCGCCGTACTCATCCACCACGATGGCCATGTGATTATGGCTATCGCGAAACTCCTTGAGCAGGATGTTCAGTCGTTTGCTTTCAGGGATAAACACGGCCGGGCGCAGATACGTACCGATATCGGCAACGCCCGGAGTGGATTGCGAGAAATGTCGCAGCAGATCTTTGGCCAGCAGAATACCGACCACCTCGTCACGGTCCTCACCAATTGCCGGAAAGCGGGAGTGCCCGGACTCGATAATGATCGGTAGCACATCCTCCGGGCTGGCATCACGCTCGACCACCACGATATGGGGCCGGGGAATCATGATGTCCCGGACTTGCATCTCGGAGACTTCCAGCACGCCTTGCAGCATGCTGAATGCGTCTACATCGTACAGCCCGCGCTTGAGCGCGCTCTGTAACACGTCGACCAGCGATTGCCGGTCCTGGGGCGCAGAACCTAATGCCCGAGTCAATCGACTCAGCCATCCGGTGTTCCTGGCCCCGTTTCTACTTGGAGGTTGGTCTTCGGACATCTCTAATAATGTACGTCAAATATAGGGATTGGGGTAGCCCAAACGATTCATTACTGTAATTTCAATGGTTTCCATCTTCTGCGCAGCGCCCGATTCAACGTGATCGTAGCCCAAAAGGTGCAGCGTGCCGTGCACCAGCAAATGTGCCCAATGGGCTAACTCGGACTTGCCCTGCGCGCGCGCCTCGCGCGCGACCAGGGGCGCACAAATAACCAGATCGCCTAGCAGCGGCGTACACACCTCAGGCGGCAGGTCGGCCGGAAAAGACAGCACATTAGTCGGGCCCTCGCGGCCCCGATAACGCTGGTTGAGCGCTTGCGACTCTTCCTCCTCCACGATCCGCACGCTGAGCTGTGCGGCTTCGGCCAGCGGTTGCCCGGCCTCGGTGGCTGCCTGTGCTAGCGCCGTGTGCACCCACTCGATGGTCTGCTCGCGGCTTGGGACCTGCGCGCCGCCCACCAGTGCAAGCTGAATATCCACACTTAGGTGCATCGTCTACCCGGTCCACCCGCTTGCGCAACCACACCTTGCCACCCACGCGCGCGGCAGCCCTCGCCCACAGGTGATCATGCCGAGCTACCGGAATGACCACCGCCGCTGCGCGGCCGCTCACCCGGGCCGCTTTGATCGGCTTCGTACGCACGCACAATACGCTGCACCAGTGGGTGGCGTACCACGTCGCGCACGGTAAAGCGTGTGACCCGCACGCCGGACACCTCCGGCAGGATCCGCAGCGCATGTCGCAGCCCGGACAGGTGCTCGCGGGGCAGATCGGTTTGGGTGACATCGCCGGTGACGACTGCGCGGGTGCCAAAGCCGATACGGGTCAGGAACATTTTCATCTGCGCGATGGTGGTGTTCTGGGCTTCATCCAGAATCACATAGGACTCGTTCAGGCTGCGCCCGCGCATGAATGCCAGCGGCGCCACCTCGATGACATTGCGTTCCATCAAACGCGCCACCCGATCGAACCCGAGCATCTCATAAAGCGCATCGTAAATTGGGCGCAGATAAGGGTCCACTTTCTGTGACATGTCGCCGGGCAGAAAGCCCAGCCGCTCGCCCGCCTCCACTGCCGGGCGCACCAGTACTAGCCGGCGCACCTGATCGGCATCCAACGCCGCCACGGCCGCCGCCACCGCCAAATAGGTTTTGCCGGTGCCTGCCGGGCCAACGCCAAAATTCAGGTCTGCGCTTTGAATGCTCTGCAGATAACGCCGCTGATTGGGACCGCGTGCGCGGATGGTGACCCGACCGGCACGGACGATCACCTCCTCTTGCGGCGCTTCGTGCTGTGCCGGTGGCGCATCGCCCGCCGGGGCGTCGTGCTCCGGTGTTGTGTTCTCGTCCGCCATCCAGTGCTCCTGCAATGCAAAGTGGATTCGGCTGGGGTTAAGGTCTTCGGATTCAGTCAGCGCGAACAACTGGTTAAGCACCCGCCGTGCGGCAGCCGTCGCCGTCGCCTCACCGCTGATGCGAAAACGATTGCCGCGATTGCCAATCTGTACCCCCAGACGGGTTTCAATCTGGCGTAAGTGCTCATCCAACTGGCCACACAGATTCGCCAGCCGCGCGTTGTCCGGCGGCTCTAAGGTCAGGTACGACTCTGTTTGCTTACTCATGCATCGGCGGCCCGGCAAGGCGGGCGGTGCGCTGGACTCAAACGTTAGCAGTCGCTGCAACGTCGGCGTGCGCAGACGGGGCACCGATCGGCGCACCTGCCTGCATACGACCACGCAATGAGTTAGGCAGCGCTTCGGTAATGCTCACGTCCACAAACTCACCGATCACTGAGGCGGGGGCATCGAAATTCACCCAGCGATTGTTCTCGGTGCGCCCGGACATCTGCTGATCGCTCTTCTTGGACGGTTTTTCAACCAGTACCCGCTGCACCGTGCCGACCATCGACTGGCTGATCCGCATGGCCTGGGTGTTCAGGCGCTGCTGCAGCAGCTTCAGGCGCTGCGCTTTTTCAGCCGCCGGCACCTCATCAACCAACCCAGCGGCAGGCGTGCCGGGGCGCGCACTGTATATAAAGCTGAACGACTGATCAAACGCCACTTGCGCGATCAGGTCCATGGTGGCCTGAAAGTCCTTGTCGGTCTCGCCCGGGAAGCCGACGATAAAATCCGATGAGATCGAGATATCCGGACGTACCTCGCGCAACTTCGCGATACGGCTTTTGTACTCGATCGCGGTGTAGCCGCGTTTCATTAAATTCAAAATCCGATCAGACCCACTCTGCACCGGCAGGTGCAGGTAGTTGGCCAACTGCGGCACTTCGGCATACGCACGGATAAGCGAATCGCTGAACTCGACCGGATGCGAGGTGGTAAAACGGATCCGATCAATGCCGTCGATACCGGCAGTATAGTAAATCAGTGTCCCCAGATCGGCTTTGCTACCGTCATGCATCGGTCCCAGATACGCATTCACGTTCTGACCCAGCAAATTCACCTCGCGCACGCCCTGCTCAGCCAACACCACAATCTCGGCGATCACATCATCGAACGGGCGGCTCACTTCCTGGCCCCGGGTATAGGGCACCACACAGAAGCTGCAGAACTTGCTACACCCTTCCATAATGGAGACAAACGCCGTCGCGCCGCTGGCCCGCGGTTCGGGCAGGCGGTCAAATTTTTCGATTTCCGGGAAGCTGATGTCCACCACCTGGCGACCCTTGCGGGCATCGCTCAGCATCTCGGGCAGGCGGTGCAGTGTCTGCGGACCAAACACCATGTCGACGAACGGCGCGCGCCGGGTAATTGCCTCGCCTTCCTGGCTGGCCACGCAGCCGCCGACACCAATCACCAGATGTGGCCGCGCCTGCTTCCACTGACGCCAGCGACCCAGTTCAGAGAACACCTTCTCCTGTGCTTTCTCGCGAATGGAGCAGGTGTTAAATAGCGCCACATCGGCCTCGCCCGGCTCATCGGTTAACTCCAGACCGTGCGATTCACGCAATACGTCCAGCATGCGCGCAGAATCGTACTCGTTCATCTGGCAGCCATAAGTTTTGATGTACAACTTGCCTGGCATGGCGTCCTCTAGCGGTGATCTGCGGTATCTCTGTTGGAAGGCTTTGATCTTATCTTAGGCGTATCAGGCCCCGACCGTCGCCCGGCCTGATCCAGACCAGGGGTGCTCTGGGCGGGCTCGTGCGCCCGCAATGTAGCGATAGGCGCCTAAATATACAAGAAAAATGCCCGAACCACTGCATTGGCCCGGGCATTTTCATACGCCAGCCCGATGGCTGGCGCCCGCAATGACGCTTGTGGATTTTACTTAATAAAGCCCAGACTCTCGAGCTTGACGACCACGCGGTGGGCCGCATGGTCGGGGGTTGTGCCCACCGTATCGATGGCCAACTCCGGAGTCTTCGGCTCCTCGTACGGATCGCTAATGCCCGTGAACTCTTTGATGATGCCAGCGCGCGCCTTGGCGTAAAGCCCTTTGCGATCACGCGCCTCACAAACCTCAAGCGGGGTAGCCACATGCACCTCGATAAAGCCGCCGCCCGCCTGGATCATCTCGCGCACCTGACGCCGGGTTGCGGTGTACGGGGCAATCGGCGCACAGATCGCGATACCACCGTTTTTGGTAATCTCGCTGGCCACGTAGCCAATGCGCTTGATGTTCAAATCGCGGTGCTCGCGCGAGAAGCCCAGCTCGCTGGACAAATGCTGACGTACCACATCGCCATCCAGCAGGGTGACCTGACGGCCTCCCATTTCCATCAGCTTCACCATTAAGGCGTTCGCGATCGTGGATTTGCCCGAACCAGACAGACCGGTGAAAAACACCGTAAAGCCCTGCTTATGCCGCGGCGGGTGCGTCTTGCGCAGCTCCTCGACCACGTGCGGGTAGGAGAACCACTCTGGAATATCCAGCCCCTCGGCCAGACGCCGGCGCACCTCGGTCCCCGAGATACTAAGAATGGTATCGTCCTCGCTGGTCTGGTCCTGCGGCACGTATTGCGCCTTGTTCTCGACGTAGACCACCATTTTAAACGGTACCATCTCGATGCCAATCTCGTCCTCGTACTTCGTCACCATTTCCTGCGCGTCGTACGGGCCGTAAAAATCCTCGCCGGTGCTGTCTTTGCCCGGGCCGGCGTGATCGCGACCCACAATAAAGTGCGTGCAACCAAAGTTCTTGCGCACCAGGCAGTGCCATAGGGCCTCGCGCGGGCCAGCCATACGCATGGCCAGCGGCAGCAATGACAGCGCGGTGGTCTGGTCCGGATACTGCGGCAACAGGTGCTCATAGCAACGCACGCGGGTGAAGTGATCGATGTCACCGGGTTTGGTCAGCCCGACCACCGGATGGATCAGCAAGTTGGCCTCAACCCGTTTAGCCGCGCGGAAGGTCAGCTCCTGATGCGCACGGTGCATGGGGTTACGCGTTTGGAACGCAACTACCTTGCGCCAGCCCAGCTTCTCGAAGCGGGCGCGCAACTCAGCGGGTGAATCGCGCAAATGTTTAAAGTCGTAGTGCATCGGCGGCTGGCAACCAATCAGGCGGCCGCCTATGTAAACCGGGTTGGCTTGCTCCATCAGGTAGGCGACTGCAGGGTGCGCGAGGTCATCAGACCCAAATACCTTCCTCGCCTCCAGCCCTTTATCCGGCTCCCAGATATCGCTGACTTCGAGCACCGCGACCATCACGCCTTCCTGGTCGCGCAGGGCCACACTCGAGCCCTCGCCGATGGTCTTGGCAAATGCCTCAGACACATCCAGGGTGATGGGCATGGGCCACAGCACGCCGCTAGTGAGGCGCATCTCGTTCAACACGCTCTCATAATCAGCGCGCCCGAGCACGCCATTAAGCGGTGAGAATGCACCGTTCAATACCAGTTCGACATCGCAAATCTGGCGGGGGGTCAGGTCCCAGGACGGGTACTCCAGCGCTTTTTGTTTTTGGACATCGAGCTGGTCGTCGGGGAGGTACAGGTCCTGTAGTACGCCGCCGTGCGGCTGGATCAGGTCAGACATTGCTGGCTTCCTTGAGGTCTATCGTTATTTTGTGCAGTGAATCAAAGTTAGCGCGTATCCGCCCGTGGCGGCCAAACCCCAGGGCGGCCACCACCCAATCACCCAGCCAACGGTCGGCTGCGGACAGTACGTGCAGATACGCTAAAAGGGGATATCGTCGTCGAATTCGTCTTTTTTTGGTGCTGGTGCTGACGGTGCTGAACCGCCACCCGACCGGGGCGCTTCGCTCGGACCGGGGTCGCCCATGTCCGGCGGGAAGCCAGAATCTGACATGCCACCACCGCCACCGCGCCCGCCGAGCATTTGCATCTCGTTGGCCACGATTTCGGTGCTGTAACGGTCGGCGCCCTGGTTGTCCTGCCATTTGCGTGTACGTATGCGTCCTTCGACGTAGATCTGCGAACCCTTGCGCAGATACTCAGCGGCTATCTCCGCCAAACGCCCAAACATCGCAACTCGGTGCCATTCCGTACGCTCTTGCTGCTCACCGGTGTTACGGTCTTTCCATGACTCGCTGGTGGCGAGGCGCACATTGGTCACCGCACCGCCGCTGGGCATGTAACGGGTCTCTGGGTCTGCGCCCAAGTTGCCCACCAGAATGACTTTATTAATGCCCCTAGCCATAACCTCTCCTGCGTAGCCCGGCAGCCTACTGCCGATGCTATGTAAAACAAACCGCTAAAGCCGAAGCGACGCCAATGCGCCACCTGCGGAACCCTCAACAGTCGCGGCGCGGCTGATGAGGGTGGACTTCAACCTATTTGAAGTCGCCTTCGGGCCTGTCAGGAGATGGTCCGGGGACCGTTCCGGCGGATCAACCAGCGCTGCTCGCCCGCCGTTAGGAGGGCATGCGCGCTACCTGAGATCACAGACCTGACAAGCATGCACCGAAGAACCCGCTATTTTATGCATCTGGATCGCAAAAAACACGCTCAAATGACGACAAGTTGCCGGATATCCAACCGTTTGCACCTGACAACCCGCTCAATGGGCGCATTTGAGCAAACAACCCGTAGTTGCCTAGAGCACTTTTGACAGCGGCAGCCAAAGCAAAAACAGCGCCGCGCACAGGCCAAGTACCCACGCCGGGCCCAGGCTACCGAGCAGCACGCCAGCCGCGGAGCCCCCCACGAATGCCCCCAAAAATTGCGCAGTCGCGTAGACGCCAAAGGCCGCCCCGCGCTCACTAGCGGGCGCTAGCTGCGACAAACGCGCAGGAAAACGGGCTTCGGCGTAGTTAAAACCCGCAAAGAAAATGCCCAGGGCCAACGTTGAGCTCGACCAGCCCGGTGCCGACAGCGCCATCAGGACACAGCCAGTGGCCAGGGCCAGCAGGGCAACCGGCCCGGCCGCGAATCCGGGGCGTCGCTCGCCTAGCAAAATCAGCGGGACGGTACCAAGCAGCGAGCCCAGCATGGCGAACAAATAGATCTTCCAGTGCAGCTGCGCCCCGATCCCTACGTCATGCAGGCCGAGTGGCACGGTCACGAACACTGCAGTCAGCGCAAAATGCAGCACGAAGACGCCGGTATTAAGGACAGCGAGCGAGCGATTGCCCAACACCCGGCCCAGCCGAGCCAGCGACAGCCCGCTGTCCGGGGCCAGGCCAGTCGCGGCTGCCGGCACTAGTGCGGCGACCAGCACAAAACTGATCGCCCCCAGCGCGGCGGTCAACCACAGCAACCCCTGCACGCCAGTTTGCGCGGCCAGCAATGGCCCAAGCACTAGCGATAGGATGAACGAGCCACCGATCGTCGCGCCAACGATGGCCATTGCGCGAGTGCGCACATTCTCGCGGGTGC
>CBDUQI010000218.1:0-9907 GCA_965369325.1 uncultured Gammaproteobacteria bacterium | reverse complement strand
CCCTTCTATGTGTACTCACGCGAGGCCATGAGCCGCCGCTTCGCGCAACTGCGCAAAGCCATGCCCGACGCGCTCAACTTGCACTATGCCGTCAAGGCCAACCCGATGCCGCTGGTGGTCCAGCACATGAGCACGCTGGTGGACGGCCTGGACGTCGCCTCCGAGGGCGAGATGCGCATTGCGCTGGATGCCGGCATGCCGCGCGAGCGCATCAGCTTTGCGGGGCCTGGCAAACGCGACGCGGAGCTGGCGGCGGCCATCAGTGCCGGCATCACGCTCAATCTGGAATCTGAGGGTGAGATGGAACGCGCTGCCATACTGTCACACCAGGCCGGTCAGCCAGCACGCGTCGCCGTGCGGGTGAACCCCGACTTTCAGCTCAAAACCTCCGGCATGAAGATGGGCGGCGGCCCACAACAGTTTGGCGTGGATGCCGAGCGGGTCCCGCAAATGCTAGCGCGCATCGGCGAGTTAGCGTTGGATTTTGTCGGCTTTCACATCTTCAGCGGCTCGCAGAATCTGCGCGCCGAGGCGATTATCGAAGCACAGCACAATACGTTGGAGCTGGCCGCGCGGCTGGCCGAACATGCCCCCTCACCGGTGCGCAAGCTCAACATCGGCGGCGGTCTGGGCATCCCCTATTTCCCCGGCGAAGTGCCGATCCGCCTAGCCCCTATCGGCGAGGCACTGGGTGCGCAGATGGCGCAACTGGATGAGCGGCTCGCCAGCGCCACCCTGATGATGGAACTGGGACGCTTTCTTGTCGGCGAGGCCGGCATCTACGTGGCACGGGTAATCGATCGCAAAATCTCACGCGGGCGCGTGTTCCTCATCACCGACGGCGGCCTGCATCATCACCTGGCGGCATCGGGCAATTTCGGGCAGGTGATCCGCAAGAACTACCCAGTCGTAATTGCCAATCGGGTGAAGGGCGCGGCGCGCGAGATCACCTCGGTGGTAGGGCCGTTGTGCACACCACTGGATCTGCTGGCTGATCAGATGGATCTGGCCGAGGCGGATGTGGGCGACCTGGTCGCGGTAATGCAGTCGGGGGCTTACGGGCTCACCGCCAGCCCGCTCGGCTTTTTGGGTCACCCGCACCCCCAGGAGCTGTTGCTGTAGCAGCCCGTGCACCTCTCAGCCCGCGCACCTCTCATAATGTGCGCCACCGCCCAATTCAGACCCAACGACAGAAGAACCAACGCGGGATGATGTCAAGTTAAGGGTCGTCAGCCCGATAAATCAGTGGTCACATTCAACCAGACGTGCCCCACTATGACCGAGCAATCTCCCCTCGAAGACGGCGAAGATGCCGTGAATGTCGCCTACGAATTTATTAAATCGCTGGCGTTCGACCTGAGCAAAAACGACGTTGCGCTGCCCTCTTGTCCTGATGTGGTTATGCGCGTACGCAAAGCGCTGGAAGACGAGCATTGTACCAACAACAAGCTGGCCAAAATTGCAGGCACTGAGCCGGTGCTGGCCGGGCGCCTGCTCAAGCTAGCCAACTCGGCCCTGATCCAGCGCGGCGGCGATTCGGTGACGGACATCGGCTCGGCCGTGCAGCGGTTGGGTTTTACGATGGTGCACAACGCGGCCATCGCCCTAGCGATGGAGCAACTGTTCAACGCGCGTGAGTTCAGCTGGGCACGTGATTCGGTGGAGCGGCTTTGGCAAAGCAGCACGCGGGTCGCAGCAGTCAGCCGCGTGCTCGCGCAGGACTGCGCCCCGCATTTGTCTTCGGATGAGGCATTTTTGACCGGCCTGATGCACAACATCGGCAAACTTTACATTCTGACCAAGGCCCATAAGAGCGAAGCGTTTCTGCGCGATCGGGAAAACCTGCTGTTAGCCCTGGACGGCTGGGATGGAGAAATTGCCGGGTTGATCGTTGAAGGTTGGGGCTTCTCCGAAGAGCAAGCGACGGCAGTGAAGGAATATCAAATGCTCGATCGGGAGCCCCGTCGCGCCGATCTGGGCGATATCCTGCAAGCGGCGACCTTGCTTGAACAGGCCCATGATGGTGATGCGGATCTGGAAGCCATTTGCAATATGGGTGCGTGCACACGGCTGGGCATCACACCTGAAAAAGTGGTGGCGCTGATTGATGATTCAAACGAAGAGATCCGCTCGCTCACCCAGGCACTTGGCTAAGTGCACCGGCCGAACGAATCAGGCAAACGCGCCGGGTTAAAGAGCCGCGACGGCCCCGCCGATCGATCTCAGTTGGGCCCAGCGCCTGGGCGCATCAGTTAACCCAGGCACCCAGGGGTAGGTTGAGGACCAGCGCATCCTCGCGCCCGTCAGGGGCGCGATAGTAGTCGGGGCGCCGACCGACCGATACGAAGCCTACCGAGTGATACAGCGACAGCGCCTTGCTGTTGGAAGGACGCACTTCCAGGAACATCTCCTGCGCCCCCGCATTCCATGCGCTGCGCAAGGCATGGCGCAGCAACTCCCGCCCCAAGCCACGACTGCGCACCGTCTTGCTGGTGCATAAATTCAGCAGATGCGCCTCCCCCGCTGCCCAACTGCACACGCTGTAGCCGACTAGCTGCCCGTCTAGCAGCATCACCGAACAGGCATAGCCGACCCGCATACAATCGCGGAAAATCCCCCGGCTCCAGGGAAACTCGTAGCAGTCGCGCTCCAGCGCATGCACCTGATCAATATCTTGCGGCTGCATACGGCGGATCTGCGGCTGCACCGCTTCGCGGGCGGCACTCACGCGGTAAGGTCCATCGCCAGACGCAGATCCTCCCACGCTTTGGCTTTCTGGCGCGGGCTGCGCAACAGATAGGCGGGATGATAGGTGACTATCAGGGGTACTCGCCGCTCGCCGGTATCGTACTCATGCACCTTTCCGCGCAAGCGCCCCAGCGGAGCATCGGTCTGCAGCAATCGTTGCGCAGCAATACGTCCTAGTGCAATCAGCAGTTTCGGCGCGACAATATTAATCTGCCGGATCAGATACGGTGAGCACTGGCCCACCTCGGCAGCACTGGGATCGCGATTGCGCGGGGGGCGGCATTTTAAGATGTTGGCGATGTAGACGCTACGTCGCTCCTGTGAGGTGGCAGTTAACATGGCGTTCAGCAACTGCCCTGCTCGGCCAACGAACGGCTCGCCCTGGCGGTCTTCCTCAGCCCCTGGCGCCTCGCCGACAAACATCCATTGGGCCTGCTCGCTGCCGGTGCCGAACACCGTCTGGGTCCGTGTCTCATGCAGTGGGCACGCCTGGCAACCGGACACCGCCGCCTGCAATGCCTCCCACGACATCGCCGCCACAGCGTCGTCCACTGCAGGTGGCGATGCACTCACCGAGACGGGTTGAACCAAAGGTACCGAAGGGGCAGCCGCCTGACGCCCGCTCGATGTGTCGGCGCGCTCGACCTGGGCCGTCCGCTCAGCGGCTGACGGCAGGATCTGGCGCTCACGCAGCGGCGGCACATCGGCTATCTCAGCCGATAGATCGGGCGCATCGCGGCTCACCCACACATCGATCTCCATCGCCGCCAGAAGCTGACGCTGGCGTGGTGTCATACATCACCACCGGCCGCTTTGCCCGAATCATTGCGCGGATCAGCGTCTTTGGGTTGGGCGGGCTTGTGCCGTCTGCGCAGTCGCCGCCACATGGAGACCAGCGGGCCACTCAGCGCATATGCGCCAAACATCACTGAGAGCACCACCGAGGGGTTCAGTGCAATCAGCATAAACATGGCTGGAATCAGCAGCAAATAGGCAAACGGTACCCGCTCGCCTAGCGTCCATTCCTTGAAGCTGTAGTACATAAAACCGGAGACCATAAGTGCACCGGCGATCGCGGTAATCAAAAAACCGACGAACAACACTGGCAGGCCGACCAGATCGAGCTCTGTACCCAGCCAGACAGCGCCGCCTACCAGGCCTGCCGCAGCCGGGCTGGGCAGTCCCTCGAAATATCGTTTATCCACCATGCCGATGCGGGCATTAAAGCGCGCCAGCCGCAGCGCGGCAGCAACGGCATAGAAAAAGGCCACCAGCCAGCCGAGCTTGCCCCAAATCCAACCGTAGTCGGCGAGACTTGCCACGCCCCACTGGTACACCACCAGCGCTGGCGCCAGGCCGAACGAGACCATATCGGAAAGCGAGTCGTATTCTTTACCAAAGACGCTCTCGGTGCCGGTCATGCGGGCCACCCGCCCATCCATGCCATCCAGCACCATCGCCACAAAGATAGCGATCGCGGATTTGTCGAAATTGCCGTCCAGCGCGGCCACCACAGCATAAAACCCCGCGAACAGCGCCGCGGTGGTAAACAGATTGGGCAGAATATAGATACCACGACGCAGCCGCGAGCCGTCTTTTAGCACGGTGATATCCGGTTTTCCTTTATCAGCCATAGCGTTACTTGCTCACCAGTTGTGCCAATGTATCGAAGCCTGCGTGCACATAGTCACCCTCTTTCACCAGCACGCGACTGTTCAAGGGTACATAAACCTCGGCGTACCTGGCCAGCCTCAGATAGGCACAGCGCTGCCCCTGCCCGACCCGCTCTCCGTAGCCCACAAACGCCCCTGGCTTGCCGATAAAGCGCGGCCCGTGCATCAGCAGCACCACATCATCATCGGTGTCGGTGCGCACCCACAGTCCCCCGACGCCGCGCAAGCGCGAGCCTTTGCGCACATTCTCGCGCAGATCCAGCACCTTCCCGGCCGCCGGGCTGCGCGCTGTATAGGCCCCCAGCGGATTCACCCGAACGCGTATACGCACCGCTTCGCGGTCAATCACCCCACGATCGGTCGGGCGTACCGACTCCACCTCGCCATCAACCGCGCTGACGATCCCATCCGGACGTGACGGCGGCTTGCGCGTGGGGTCGCGAAACAGCAATACCAGCAATACCAGCAATACCAAGCTCAGCGTCGCGAGCCAGACACTGTGCAGCACCTGTACGGCGGTGACGGCCAGCAACGCCACTGCGCCGATCAACGGCCAGCCTTCACGAGCGATTAACGGATAGCGGTGTCCAGCCATGTCACTCGGTGCGCAATGCCTGCTGATCACCGGCCCGCAACTGGCAGGGCACGATGGAGAGAGGAGAATTGATGGCAGCAATATTCATCGGGGGGAGTTACGCTAAGCCCATCAACCGGGAAAATCAACATGAGCGTCGCCTCGGGCGCGCTTGCATTCCGGGTAAATATATGTGAAAGAGTCGGCGGTTCACTCGCACGCGGCACGCCTAAACTGCATGCTCGCGTGAGGATGCTGACTCGGTTCAAAGTTTTCCCACGCACGAGAGCAACATGCGACTTTCAAGTCTACCCCTACAAACCTCTAAAGAAGTGCCCGCCGATGCGGAGATCATCAGCCACCAACTTATGTTGCGGGCAGGGCTGATCCGCAAGCTGGCCGCAGGCATGTACACCTGGATGCCCATAGGCCTGCGGGTACTGCGCAAAGTCGAGAACATCGTGCGTGAGGAAATGAACCGCGCCGGCGCCCTTGAGCTGCTGATGCCATCAGTGCAACCCGCAGAACTGTGGCAGGAGACTGGCCGCTGGGAAAGCATGGGCAAAGAGATGCTGCGCATGCGCGATCGGCACGAGCGTGAGTTCTGTTACGGGCCGACGCATGAGGAGGTGATTACCGACATCGTGCGACGCGATATCAACAGCTATCGCCAGTTGCCTGTTACTTACTATCAGATTCAAACCAAATTCCGCGACGAGATACGCCCGCGCTTTGGCGTGATGCGCGCGCGGGAGTTCATCATGAAAGACGCTTACTCGTTCAATCTTGATGCGGACTCTTTACAGGAAACCTACGAGATCATGTACGGGGCCTACACTGCGATCTTCGAGCGCATCGGGCTTAGGTTCCGCGCCGTACTGGCGGACAGCGGGAATATCGGTGGCGCGATCAGCCACGAGTTTCACGTGCTGGCCGACTCCGGCGAAGATGCTATCGCCTTCAGCGATGGCAGCGATTTTGCTGCCAACGTAGAACGCGCTGCGGCCCCCGCCCCCGCCCAGCCAAGGCCGGCTGCCGGACAAGCGATGGACAAGGTGCCCACACCGCAAGACCGCACCATTGAGAAAGTGTGCGAGCGCCTCAACGTCCAGCCTTCTCAATGCGTGAAAACGCTCATTGTCGAAGCCGCCGACGGTAGCGCAATGGCGTTGCTAGTGCGTGGCGACCACGAGTTGAACGAAGTCAAAGCCAGCAAACTTGAGCAGGTGGCAGCGCCGCTCAAACTGGCCAGCCCACAGCAGGTGCACGCCGCCGCTAATTGCGAGCCCGGGTTTGTTGGACCATTAGGCCTGAACTGTCCCATCATTGCCGATCAGGCAGTGCTGGCGATGGCCGATTTTGTCTGTGGCGCCAACGAAGTGGATATGCACTTAACCGGTGTAAACTGGGAGCGCGATCTGCCGCAACCGCCCAGCGCCGACCTACGCACCGTGATGGATGGCGATGCCAGTCCAGACGGGCACGGCACGCTGCAGATCGTACGTGGCATTGAGGTGGGGCATGTGTTCCAGCTTGGCGATAAGTACAGCGAAGCGATGGCCGCCTCGGTACTGGATGAGAACGGGCGTAACATTACCCTGCAGATGGGCTGCTACGGCATCGGCATCACCCGCATTGTCGCAGCCGCCATTGAGCAGAACAACGACGAGTCGGGTATTATCTGGCCCGACGCCATCGCGCCCTTCGCGCTGAGCCTGATTCCGATCAATCTGCACAAGTCTTACCGCGTGCGCGAAGCAACCGACGCCCTCTATGAGGCGTTGACCTGTGCGGGTGTGGATGTGCTTTATGATGATCGCAACGCCCGCCCCGGCGTAAAATTCGCCGAATGCGAATTGCTGGGCATCCCCCACCGGCTGGTGATCTCCGAGCGCGGCATCGATGCCGGGCAATACGAGTACAAACATCGTTGCCAGAGTGAGGCGCAGAGCCTGCCAATCGACGACATAATGGAACAGTTGCGCGCACGGATGTCATGAGCCAGATAGCTTCCCCAACAACTGCACCGCAATACAGTATGTGGCAGGCCCGCAGGCTGCCAGTATTCATGCCAATCATTCTCCTAGGGCTGTTGCTGGGGCTGAGCGGTGCTGCCGGGTACGCCGAACCGGCTATCGGGCCGGCCGCTCAGGATGCACCTACACCCGATCCGCAACTGCGCCAATTGCTGGCGCAGGCCGCCGCCGAAGCCCAGAGTTTCTCCGACCGCTTTCACGCGGAAGTGTGGCTGATGGACATGTCCACCCGCCTCGCCCGCCAAATGCCAGACACCGGGGAACGCCTGGAACTGCTCAAGCTGGTGCACCTGGAGGCCAGCCGCGCCAACCTGGCACCTGAGCTGGTGCTGGCAGTGATCGACACAGAAAGCAATTTCGACCGCTTTGCGATCTCGGTAGCCGGCGCCCGCGGGCTCATGCAAGTGATGCCGTTCTGGCTGGATGAGATTGGCCGTCCGGATGACAACCTATTTCATGTGCAAACCAATTTGCGCATGGGATGCACGATTTTGCGCTTCTATCTGGATCGTGAGAACGGCAGTCTGACCAAAGGCTTGGCCCGCTACAACGGCAGCGTGGGCAAATACTGGTACCCGCGGCGCGTGTTGAGCAAACTGAACGATAAGTGGTATCGGCTGTAGCCGGGTTTGCCCGGAAAAGTGACTGGACTGCGTATTGAGCAGCGGCGACCAACCGTACTCTCAACCGGCTAGCCGGTACTGAAGCCGTCGTTCTCCGGCACGGGTGCGGGTGCCGCCTCCAGTTCATCCACGCGCGCCAGCGGGGGCCCTCGAGCCAGCCATTGCGCCAGCGCATCCACTGCCTGCGCAGACCCGCAGGCCACCACCTGCACACGCCCGTCAGCAAGGTTCACGGCGCTACCGCTCAGGCCAAGCCGACGCGCCTGGCGTGCAGTACTGGCACGAAAGTAGACACCCTGGACCCGACCGCTGACGAAAAACCGGCGGCACACACGGGATTGCGGCATCGGATCAGGGGGTTTCTGGGATTTTGGGCGCTGCGATTTCCAGCGCGCGTACCGCGTTCATGCGGGCACTGACGGCGTCCTGGCGGGCGCCGCGATAATCGCGTTCCTGCAGTTTGGTCTGAGCGCTCTCAAGCAACCTACGCGCGCGCGCTATCTGCTCACCCGCCACCGCTTCGACGCCTGCCTCTTCGGCGGCCGATACGGCCTGGCGTGCGTTACTCATTTCCTGCACGGGCGCGCCCGCGCAACCGGCGAGTACCAGCACGCAAAGCGCCGCGCCCAGGGCGCAGCGCCGGGTCATCACCTTTGGCCACCGTACAGTTCTCATGGTTCACGCATCTTGTGTGCCCGAGCTTTTAGTTGACGCTAGCAAGCACGGCACCGCAGCGTCAAGCTACGTAGAACATCTGCTTGCCCGCGACGCGCTCGTACCTGGCGTGCAAATGATCGACAATAGCGCCTGCGGGGCCCTACCGTGCGGCCCGCGCCTAATCCTACCTGTATCGGAGACTGAACACCTTGAGCACCACGATCTACCATAATCCACGCTGTTCCAAATCGCGCAAAACCCTTGAGTTGCTGCGCGAGCGCGGCATCAAGCCCGATATTGTGGAGTACCTACGCAGCCCGCCTGACGCGCAAACGCTGCGCTCAGTGCTGCAAGTGCTTGGGCTGCCGGCCAGCGCGCTGATACGCACAGGCGAGACAGAATTCGCCGAATCTGGACTGAATCTTGACGTGGCCACCGAAGCGCAGATTTTCGCGGCCATTTCGCGCTATCCAAAACTGCTGCAGCGACCGATTGTGGTCACCGCCAAAGGGGCTGTGATCGGGCGGCCGCCAGAGAACGTGCTGGACATCATTGGATAATCGGGTGCCGTGCCGAGGCCGAGTAGACTCGTGTGCGGATCGCCGCTCAGCGCTGGCCAATGATCAATCGCCGGGCAAACGGGATAGTGATGGTTCGCTGCTGCTCCACCAGTGACTGGCGGTCCAGACTGTCGAGTAGCGCATACAGCGAGTGCATATCGCGCTGACACCGGCGCAGCAGAAATTGTCCGGTCTCCGCCGGCAGGGACAACCCGCGCGTTTTTGCCCGCAACTGCAGCGCAGCGATGCAGTCCTGGTCATCCAGTGGCTGCAGCCGACGCATCATACCCGCGCGCAAGCGTGAGCCCAGGTCGGCCAGCGCCCACGGCTGCTCGCCCGGCGTGCGACGCGATGCGGTAAGCAGGCTAGCATGGCGATCTGCCAGCTGGTTGTAGAGCGCGAACAGCGTCTGCTCCCAGCGGGCATCGCCAGCGACCGCGTCCAGCTCATCCAGACACACCACATCCAGCGCCTCCCAGCCGTCCAGCACCTCGGGGGCGATCTGCGGCGCCACGAGCAAGTATCCGGCACGGCGATCCGCCCCCGCGGCGGCTGCGCTGACCGCCTGCAGCAAATGAGTCTTGCCGCTGCCCTCACGACCGCTGAGGGCGAGCGCGCCGGCAAACTGACCCTGCGCCACGCGCTGGCACAGTGCCAGCGCCGCGGCGTTCGGGCCAGGATGAAAAGTATCGAAGGTTGCCTGATCGCGCAGGCTCACCCCTAATGGCAGTTGGCGCATGCTAGCCCCGAGTTACGCGGGTGCGTCGTCGGGCATGTCCTCATCCGGCGCCACTGCCGCAACGGCTCCATGCGTCGGTGCGTGCTCGGCAGCGTCTGAGGGCAGATCCGATGGCGTGTGCGGGTGAGCCTCGGCGTGAGCGAGCGTCGAGTCACCGGCACGGGCCTGCAGGTAGTGGCCATAGGCAAAACGCGCCATCACCGACACCACGGCCGCCGCAGGTAAGCCGATGAGTACGCCGAAAAAGCCAAATAGCTGCCCGCCTGCCATCACAGCGAAAATCACCAGCACTGGGTG
>CBDUQI010000217.1:0-9920 GCA_965369325.1 uncultured Gammaproteobacteria bacterium | reverse complement strand
TATCCAGCTGCGTACCCGGCACCGCATACGCCGGGTTGACCATCCCGAGCGCCAGCGATTTACCAACCCGAAATCCGTAGCCGCCACCGGTCGCGCGGCCGGCCAATTGGCCGTTATGCGTAAGCGCATTGTTGCCCAGCGCGTCAGCATCACGTACGCCGTTAACCTGCAACGTCACCAGTTGCCATGCGCGCCCCTTTGCCTCCCACGCTAGCAATCCGTCGCGGCCCAGGAAATCGCCTTTGTCCGGGTGCACGAAGCGCTCCATCCCAGATTCGTACGCGGAGTACTCAATCGAAAGCTCCGTTCCCACCATACGGTAAGACTTCTCCAGACGCATTGCGTCCATCGCCCGGATACCGAACGGCTTCAACCCCAGCGGCTCGCCCGCCCGCATCAGCGTGTCGAAGATGTGGTTCTGGTATTCGATGGGATGATGCAGCTCCCAACCCAACTCACCCACGTAGTTCACCCGCATCGCCACCACCGGTGCGCTGCCAATCACCACCTCGCGTGAGGTTAGCCAGCGAAACGCCGAGTTGCTGAAGTCATCCCGCGATACCTGCTGCATCAGCGCGCGCGATTTCGGCCCCGCCACCACCAGCACACCGTATGCACCGGTCAGTTGCTGAAACTGAACCGACCCGTCGCGCGGCATGTACCGACGAATGTAGTCATGATCCAGGCGCTGCAGTGCTCCGGCCGAGACAAGATAAAAACTGTCTGCCGACTCGCGCCGGATCGTAAACTCAGAGTGGATGCCGCCGCGCTGATTAAGCGCATGACACAGACCGATGCCACCCATCTTTTTGGGCACGCGATTGCAAACCAAGTAATCCAGGAAGGCTTCCGCGCCCGGGCCGCTGATACGACACTTGGCAAACGCCGTCATATCGAGCAGACCAACGTTATTAGTCACATGCTTAACTTCTCGCCCCACAGGCTTAAACCATTTCGAGCGCCGGAACGACCAGTCGTCTTCCTGCACCTCGCCCTCACCGGCAAACCAGTTGGCGCGCTCCCATCCAAACTTCTGACCGAATACGCCGCCCAGCGCTTTGAGTCGCTCGTAACATGGCGCCATCCGCAATGGCCTTCCGGCTTCGCGCTCTTCATCCGGGTAGTGGATGGTAAAGACGTTGGCGTACGCCTCCTCGTTCTTCTCGATCAGATAACCCTTGGTCACGTAGTCACCAAACCGGCGCGGGTCCACCCCCAGCATGTCGATGGTGGGCTCACCGTCCACAATCCACTCCGCTAGCTGCCACCCGGCCCCACCGGCGGCAGTGATGCCAAAGCTGTGGCCTTCATTCAGCCAAAAATTATCCAGATCCCAGGCCGGGCCGACAATCGGGTTGCCGTCGGGGGTGTAGGCAATCGCCCCGTTGTACACGTTCTTGATGCCCACCTCAGCGAAACTTGGCACACGGCTCATACAGGCTTCAATGTGTGGCTCCAACCGCTCCAGGTCTTCCTGGAATAGTTCGTACTCGGCCTCATCCGAAGGGCCGTCCACGTAGCAGCATGGCGCGCCGTTCTCGTACGGGCCCAGAATGTAGCCCTTGTTCTCCTCGCGCAGGTACCACGAGCCGTCGGACTCGCGCAGCACGGCCATCTCCGGTTCGCCCGCGGCGTGCCGCGCAACCACATCCGGGTGCGGCTCGGTAACGATGTATTGATGTTCGACGGGGATCACCGGCACCTGCAGCCCCACCATTGCACCGGTGCGCCGGGCGTAGTTGCCAGTAGCACTCACCACGTGTTCGCACTCAATCTCACCCTTGTTGGTGGACACGCGCCAGCGGCCATCGGTGGTACGTTCAATCCCGGTGACTGCGGTGTTGCGATAAATGGTGGCGCCGTTAGCCCGCGCGCCCTTCGCCAGCGACTGTGTCAGATCCGCCGGCTGGATATAGCCATCATCGGGGTGATACAGCGCCCCAACCAGGTCACCGGTATTACACAACGGCCACATGGCCTTGACCTCATCGGGGCTCAGGAACTGCACGGCTACCCCGATAGTGCGGGCGGTCGCAGCATACTGACGGTACTCATCCATGCGGGCCTGATTCATCGCCAGTCGCAGATTGCCTACTTTGCTGAAGCCCACTGGCTGACCCGTCTCTGCCTCGAGTTGGCTATACAGCTCAACGGAGTACTTATGTAGTTGGCCGACGCTGTAGCTCAGATTAAACAGCGGTAGCAGCCCGGCGGCATGCCAGGTGGAGCCGGAGGTCAGTTCCGCCTTCTCCAGCAGAACCGAGTCCTCGCCCCAACCTTTTTTAGCCAAATGGTAGAGCGTGCTGACGCCGACCACGCCGCCACCAATAACCACCACTTTTGCTTGTGTTTTCAATCCGCTCACCTTCACCCAACAAATTCACTGAGGAACACGCTGCAAGGGCCAGCCCCGTATAAGCCTTCCAACCGTGTCGCGTTCAGACATCTACAGGCACCGCCCAGTAAGCCCCTTTCCTGGTCCGCCCCGCGCCCCGGAGCGATAGTGCAATATTGATGCGGTACAAATGCTTAGGCAGTCTAATTCAGGCTCGACCATACCGGCTGCCCTGACACGACCGGGGCTATCACTTTTGCGTCATCGCAACCACATGTTAAACACTACATTCGCATGCGGGGTGATACACGTTCGGAGGCCTGTTGGATCAGCGACGGGCCGGCGAAGTGTGCCCGCGAAAGAAATTCCAGATCAGATCGTTGCCGAAATCCGGACTCTTTTTGACCGAAGGCCATACGTGCCCGGCATCCCAGCCGCATGACACCACCTGGGCACCGCTGCGGCAGGAGGCGTATTGCTCACAGCGCACCCCTCTCACCCCATCGTGTGGTGTGGGGTAAGGCGTGGCCCGCGCCTCACAGCTTTGCGACAGCGGGCTGGCCCACAAGGCGACGGTGTCATCCACGCTGGTGTAAAAATACCCATCCGAACTGAGCGCGCCGTCTTGCGGCACAATGGTGTCTTCGCGCCCGTAAATGTTCATCACGGACACTGGCTGCAGTCTGGGTGCCGCGCAGGCATACCCTCTGGCAAGCGTACCTGAGACTGCGGCAACCGCGGCGAAGCGATGGCCCAGATTGCACCCCAGCCGCTGCACAAACATGCCACCATTGCTAAACCCTGTCGCGAACACCGCGTGCCGATCAATGCACAACGTACCCTCTAGTACGTCCAGCAATTTCTCCACTGTGCGCACGTCGTCTTGACAACTACACCAGTCGCAGCGGGTTGTTTGCTGGCATTGTGTTGGTTTGGGGTAGTCGAACGCTTTGTCAGCGCAGATGGGCCCTGCCGGGCCTGGGCCGGCGTTGCAGCTTAGATCATTCCAGGAGGTCACCGCGCCGGTCGCGGAAGGGAATGACGTGGATTGCGGGTACACCACAATGTAACCGTGGCGATCCGCGTGCGGACTCATCCGGGAGGTAGTCACCTCCTGCTCCAGCGCATGGCCGTTGTAGCCGTGGAAGTTAAGCACCAACGCCGTGGGCGTCTTGTTATCGTAATCGGGCGGCAAATGCAGCCGATACTCCCGATGCCCAAACGCGCCCGACATATGTTTAACGTCAGTCTGCCCAGGTGTGCCCGGCACAGTAGTCCCGCAGCCCGCGCTGGGTTGTGCGTACACCGGCAACGCGCCGGCGGCGGATACCAGACTGAGCACGCACCAAGGCCACACCCGCGCTACACGAATCAGGCCCAATCGCATCAGTTGCGCAGCCTCAACCACACGCAAGCCATGCGACGATCGCCTGTCGAGCTAGCCATCCGCGGCGGGCGAAAATGTACCGTACTTACCGCGGCAGTAAGCCAGCGGACGACGCTCAGTGCTCGCGAATGCGACAACGCGGCCGACGATAATCACATGATCACCTCCGTCAAAGCACTGGTGAGACTCACAATCCAACCAACCCACCGTGCCCTCAATCAGCGGACTGCCAGTAGCCTCGGCCGACCAGGCAACGGTCTCGAACTTGTCCCGCGCCGGTGAGGCAAAACACTCTGACAACCCGCGTTGAGAAGCGGACAAAATGTTCACCGCAAACCCGCCGGCCTGCTCAAACACCTGGCAACTCTCGGCCCCGCGGCCCAGGCACACCAACACCAATGGCGGATCCAGCGACACGGAGGTAAAGGAATTAGCGGTAAATCCCCACGGTACGCCCGAGGCATCCAGGGTGGTCACGACAGTCACGCCGGTCGCAAACGCGCCCAGCACGTCGCGCAAAGCCCGGGAGTGTTCGCGTGTATCGGCTACCGCTGCATTTCTTATTGATTCGATGGTGGCGCCTCATGTTGGCCGCCGCAACCTCGGCAGCATGGCGAAAGGTTTATAGAGTGCCCGAGCCACCGCCTGCACTCCAGTGCGCCCGTCGCAGCAGCGCAATGCGCATCACAAAAAGGGATACAACTAGATTACAATCAGGATGTTGCACCTAACAGCCGCCCCTGGACAGCACACTCGATTGCGGCCTAGACCAGTGTAGGATACAGCCCGCGCGCTAACCACTTGTGGAAGTAGTGGGTGGGCCCATCCATTGCAGGCGAGAAAGCACCGCCTTCATAGGCCGGCGAGTGACGTCCGCGCTGAAGGCCTTCAACCGCCCCCACATCCTCACCGAACACTTCGCGCCATGCCGCCATGGTACTGGCGCGCGCCGAGGCGTACGTCTGGGTGGTGGCTTGCTCGCCTATGAAAAACACTCGTAGCGTCTCCATCGTGCGCCCAGCATCTAGCGGATCTAGCACCATGACAAACACGTGGTCAACCTGAATGCCGAGCAGCACATTCGGAAACAGCGATACGTACTCGGCATGGCGTTGCTTGCTAGGCGGCCATTGTTCAAATGCGGGCAGGCGGGTACCGGCCACTTCCGCAAAGTTATACGCCAGACTTCCCTGCCCCGAGAACGTTTCAGCGAACATGATGTCGTAGTGATCGCTAAGTTTGGAGTACTCATTAAGGTTGGGATGCAGCCACGGCAGATGGTATGCCTCGCAGAAGTTCTCCACCGGAAGCTTCCAGTTTGCCGCCACTTCGATGCCTATATCCGGGCTATCCTCAGCCACTCGCAGCTGCGTAGGCCATTCCCGGCCAAGGAAGCTATCCCAACGCGCCAACAGCGGCTCCATGTACTGACCGAACGGTTGTGCATCCCCGGAGAGATTCACAAAGACCATATCCATCCAGACAACACTGCGCACCTCGCGCAGACCGTGGCGTTCGCGCTGAAACTGCTCGTCAGTATGCTTATCCACCCCACCGATATGCGGGGTGGCCTTTAAGCGGCCATCCAGTGCGTACGACCAAGAGTGGTAAGGGCAAATCAGCAATCCGCCGCGCGCCTGGCAAGGCTCGTTGACCAGCAGCATTCCTCGATGGCTGCACACGTTGTGGAACACCCGCAAGCAGCGCTGGCTATCGCGCGCCATCAGCAAGGGCAGCCCCATAAAATTCACTGGCTTCACCGCCTTGGGCTGCTCAACGTCTGAGGCGAATCCAATACACGTCCAGTTGGGGGCGAACAGACACTCGCGCTCCTCAACAAAAAAACCGGGGCTGGTGTAGCACATGTTTGGCATGCCGGTTGCCTCGGCAATCGGAGCCAGTACGCGGTCGAGTTGCTCGCGTGTCAGGACGTTATTATTGGCGTTCAAACCTACTCTCTTAACTAACGCTCGCGATGCCCATTGGCTACGGGTACAGAGCGGGGACTACGCACTTACCGTGCACTATATTTCAGCAGATTCGATGCTGGCAACAGTCCAGCCGCTCACGCACCGAACATTACTGCAACTTAATTTACCAATAACTTGCTCTGATGCTCTCATCGTCCAGATAGGCAGGCGGTACGCGGCTGCCGCTGCGCAAGCATGCCCATTAGCGCATTAGTCGCGCGCCATCATCACCACCAACACTTGCTTGCAGCGCTCATTAGAATCGCTTAATTGGAGGCTAGTGCATTGACCGCTGCAGCACCGCACAGTGAAATGATACACAACACTTCAGTCCCACTGGGCAAGGCAAAGGTATTCCATGCATCTCCCCTCCAGTGCACCTTATCTCATCGTCGGCGCAGGCATCCACGGCCTCAGCACCGCCTACCATCTTGCTCAGGAACTCAAAGCGCGTGGCCAGGGCAGCGGCCGTGACATCCACCTGATCGACAAAGCTCATGTGTGCGCTGGCGCCACCGGTATCGCCTGCGGTGTGGTGAGGAACAACTACTTCCAACCCGCCATGCGTGAACTGATGGCCCACAGCGTGGGCGTCTGGGAGAGCGACCGGGAGGCCTACAGTTACCACTCGGTCGGCTACATGCAGATCAGCAGTGAATCGATGCACGACGACGTTGCCAGCATCTATCAGCAGCAGCAGGCCATCGGTTACGACTCGACATTTATAGAAGGCGGGCAGGACTGTGCGGCCTACATGAAAAATATCTTTCATGACTGGCGCGCTCAGGGCATTACCTCGGTGCTGCATGAAAAGCGCGGCGGCTACGCGAACAACACCCTGGCCATGCAGGGTATCGCGGCCAAAGCGACCAACGAAGGGGTCAGCATCCATGAGGGAGTGGAACTGACCGGCTTTGTTCGCGATGCAAGCGGTGCGATCCGCGCCGTGCAGACCTCACAAGGCACGATACAGACGGACTATGTGGTGATCTGTGTCGGCCCTTGGATGCCACAAGTCTGGAAGATGCTTGAGCTGCCCTCAAGCATCGACATCCGCGACACAAAAACCGGCAAAGTGGCCAACGATGTCCCCATGTGGATCTACTGGTCGTTGCAGGAGGGGACACTTGGTGTCGACCCTCGGCTGCAGGTGACAAACGAGGGTACATTGCCGCCGGTGATTCATGTCGATACAGATGCCCCGCTGTACAGCGACGCAGATGGCGAGTTGATTACCGATAGTATGTGGGGTATCTATTATAAACCCGACTTTCATTTTGGCGGCGTGCAGGGCGGTGCGGCACCGTTTATCGTCGACAAAGCTGCAGATGATGTGGCCGTGGACCCTTACGGGCCAGCCTCTGCGGAATTTGTCGTCGGGGAGGATTTTGAACGCATGTGGGTCTCTGCGCTGGCCCACTGCCAGAGTCGCTTCTCGGGCACCCAGGCGCTGTACAAGCACGAGCCATCCGGTGGCATAGGTGCATTCACGCCAGACAGCTTCCCGGTGTTCGACTGTTTCCACGAAAATTGCTACGTAGTGGCCGATTCCAATCACGGTTACAAGATGCTGGGTGTTGGACAATTGGTCGCACAGGAGATCTGTGGCGACAGCCAGACCCTGCTTTCACCATTTCGCTTTTCACGTTATGCCGAGGGCCAGCTGCACCCGGCGTCAAATAGCCCGTTCCCCTGGAGCTAACCGTTAACCCTGCGCCGCTCGGACAGCATTGCTGGCAGCCAATGCTATGACATACACTCCCGTGTTCATGAAGCACGAAAAAAGCATCGAATTCGGCGCCTTGCGCACCTTCGCCACGGTCGCCGAATCACAAACACTCGCGCACGCAGCGCAACGTCTGGGAATTACCCAGTCCGCGGTCTCGCAGGCCATCAAGCAGCTTGAAACGCTGGTGGATGCTGATTTAGTGGTGCGGCGATCGCGACCTATTCGCCTGACTCAGGCGGGCGAGACACTGCGCGAGCATGCCGATAGAATTCTGGCCGATACGCGAAAGCTAATGGCAGCGGTGGAGATGGCCTCCGGCAAAGGTTTGCGTCAACTGAATATTGGGCTGGTGGATTCATTCGCGGAAGTTGCAGGTGTGGCCTTGATGCATCAGGCCAGGCGACATGCGGACAAAATTGCCATGCGCAGCGGTCTGGTAACTCCGTTGACCGAGGAGTTCCTGGAGCGCAAGCTCGACCTGCTGATTACCAGCGATGCGATGCTCACCCGCCCTGGACTGGAACGGCATCCGCTGCTGCGTGATCCGTTTGTGATGCTGATTCCAGAGCGCATGTGCCACGATAACGTACCGACGCTCGAGGCGCTGGCCGAGAAAGTACCTTATATCCGCTACAACCGTCGATCACAGGTGGGGATGGCCGCAGATATCATCCTGCGCCGATTGCACGTACAACCCACCTCCATGTACGAATTGGATGGTTCGGCGATGTTGATTCGGCTGGTACAAAATGGGGAAGGTTGGGCCGTCTCCACCGGGTTGTGCCTGTTGCAACAGCCCCAGTTGCTGGCCGGTGTCCGCGTGGTTATTCTGGACCAAATCGGCGCCAGCGCCCGTCACATGACGCTGGTGGCACGTGAGCAGGAACTGGGGGAAGTGCCGGCCCTGCTCGCGCAGAGCTGTCGCGACTTATACGAGCAAAACATCGTCCCGCAAATGCGCCAGTTCGTTCCCACCCTGCAGCATCACGCGTGCGCGGTCGACGAACTCCCAAGCATGTAGCACCGCGGCGACGCAGGCGCGATCGCTTAACGCTTGTTGCCGTACAGGCGTCCCAGGTTCCGACCTAGCTGCATCATGTGCACCTGATCGGGCCCGTCCGCCAGTCGCAGCGTGCGGTGGCCCGCCCAGGAATGCGCCAAAAACGTATCCTGAGAGACACCCGCAGCCCCATGCAACTGCATAGCTCGGTCCAGCACATCCAGTGCCATGTTCGGCGCCACGATCTTGATCATGGCGATTAGGTCTTTCGCTTCCTTATTCCCGTGGGTGTCCATCTTCTGTGCGGTTTTTAGCGTCATCAAACGCGCCTGCTCAATCTGGCAAGCGGACTTTGCAATGTCCTCGCGAACCGACTGGTTCTCGATCAGAGGTTGGCCAAAAGCGATCCGTTCGTTGGCTCGTTGGCACATCATCTCCAGCGCCCGCTGGGCCGCCCCAATGGCACGCATACAGTGATGGATACGGCCTGGGCCAAGACGTCCCTGCGCAATTTCAAAGCCGCGCCCTTCGCCCAGAATCAGATTGCCGACCGGGACTCTCACGTCGCGGAACAACACCTCGGCGTGACCTTCAGGCGCATCGTCATAACCCAGCACGGTCATCGGGCGGACCACTTTTACGCCCGGCGTGTGCATCGGCACCAGCACCTGTGATTGCTGCAGATAACGCTTGGGATTCTCCGGGTCAGTCTTCCCCATCACGATCATGATCTTGCAGCTTTCGCGGCAGGCACCACTAATGTAGAACTTGCGCCCGTTGATCACATACTCATCACCATCGCGAACGATACTGGTCTCGATATTGGTGGCGTCACTTGAGGCCACATCCGGCTCGGTCATGGCGAAGGCAGAGCGAATCTCCCCCGCTAGCAGTGGCTCCAGCCATTGTTTTTTTTGCTCGGCGTTACCGTAGCGCGCCAGCACCTCCATGTTGCCGGTATCGGGGGCCGAGCAATTGAATACTTCCGGGGCCCAGGCCACCCGTCCCATCTGCTCGGCCAGTGGCGCATACTCAAGATTGGTCAGCCCGGGGCTGTAGGGTCCATGGTCCGGTGGCAGGAAAAAATTCCACAGCCCCTCCGCACGCGCCTCGGCCTTCAGTTGCTCCAGGATCTCAGGTGTACGCCAACGACTGCGTGCCAGTTGTTGGTGTAGCAGGGCTTCGTTAGGGACCACATTCGTGTCAATGAACGTGCGCACACGATCCACCAACGTCTGCACCTTATCGCTGTACTCGAAATCCAAAGCCCATCTCCTCACTACTGGTTGGGACCGATTGTGCCGTAAGAGTGCCCGGACTGGGCGAGGTAAACAACCACTCCGCCCGTGCGACCTCAAAATAGGGACTCTCAGACTACCGCCTGTCACCAATCAGCTCATTTTGGCGGCGGTCACGGCTGCGCCAAACGATCCTCAAGTATTGCGTCTCATCGTGATCTCAGGGCAAAGCGCAGTTTCGCGCACTCCTTATGTTTAGGG
>CBDUQI010000216.1:0-9948 GCA_965369325.1 uncultured Gammaproteobacteria bacterium | reverse complement strand
TGCAAACAGACTATCCGTTTCTGGGCTTCGGCCTGGGGCTGCGTACCGATCACTACGAAGATGTGATCGGGCGCCGTCCCGGTGACGTCGACTGGTTCGAGGTGCTGAGCGAAAACTACATGGTGGCGGGCGGCAAACCCCGATACTACCTGCAGCGTGTTCGCGAGCACTACCCGGTAGTCATGCACGGTGTATCGATGTCCATCGGCAGCACTGATCCGCTGGACGCGGAGTATCTGCGCGCCCTGCGACAGCTTGCCGACGAGGTGCAACCTGCGTGGATCTCGGATCATCTGTGTTGGACTGCATTCGATGGGGTGAACACGCATGACCTCATGCCGTTGCCTTACACGGAAGAGGCGGTGGCACATGTTGCGGATCGTGTGAGCCAGGTGCAGGACTTTCTCGGTCGGCGGATTTTGCTTGAGAACGTTTCCAGCTATGTCACCTACGCCACCTCACGGGTGCCTGAATGGGAGTTTCTGAATGCAGTGGTTGAGCGTGCCGACTGTCTGATTTTGCTGGATATCAACAATATCTACGTGAGTGCTCGCAACCACGGTTTTGATCCACGGCAATACGTGGACAGTATCGCGACCGATCGCGTGCAGCAGTTCCATCTGGCGGGTCACACGGACAACGGCGATCACGTGATCGACACTCACGACCAAGATGTGCCCGACACTGTTTGGGCGTTGTATGGTCATGCCCTTAGTCGCTTTGGTGCGGTCAGCACCATGATCGAGCGTGACGACAACATTCCACCGTTTGATGACTTACGGGCTGAACTTGCAATCGCGCGAGCACACGCCGGACAGGTGTTGCCATCGCTTGCGCCTGCGGCCCCCGGCGCGCACGGTTTGCCCGAGGGGCAGCCGCCAGCGGCACCCGCGGCGCGGCCGCTCTGACCGATGGCAAATCTGCGAGAGTTGCAGCGTGCCTTTGCTGGATACGTGTTACGCAGCGAAGATGGCATCGAGCAACACGTCAATCACGACCAGGCGCTGTCAGGCGAGCAGCGTCTTAGTATCTATAAAAGTGCCTACCGGCAGCGCTTGCGCGCGACCATACAAACCGATCATGCCGTCCTGGGGACGTACCTGGGCGATGCTTTGTTCGAAACGCTGGTAGACGGCTACTTGGCGGCATCGCCATCCCGTTCGCCGTCTTTGCGTCAGTTTTGCGACGCGCTGCCTGCTTACCTGGCAAGGCACGCGCCTTTCCACGATCATCCGGTGCTAAGTGAGCTGGCGGGCTTCGAGCGCGCGCTGCTTGGTGCTTTTGATGCTGCGAGCGCGCCGCGAATCGAGCCCGCAGTGCTAACCCAGTTACCGGCCGAACAGTGGCCCGCGATGAGCGTTGGTTTTCACCCAAGCCTGAGCCAGTTTCGCGCAAGCCTAAACACCGTGCAGATCTGGCAGGCGATTAAAGCGGGGCAAACGCCACCCGAAGCGGCCGCGACCGGCGCGGGTACGTGGCTGCTGTGGCGCAATGCCGAGCGACTTACTGCATTCCGTTCAGCCGGTGAGCAAGAACGGGCCGCGATCGACTGTTGCCGTCAAAGCGGTGATTTTACTCAGATGTGTGCCACCCTCATGCAGTACTACCCAGAGGTCGACGTCGCGGCCAAAGCACTCGGACTTCTGAGCGCCTGGCTTAACGATGGAATGCTCACCCACCTGGGCTAGCACTACAACTAACTACCTTGAGAGTCCTCAGCCGCGTTCCATACGTTGGCGTTTTTACCAAATCCTGCATTCTGCGCTTCGACCACACAAAAACGCTGGCCCGTTGGCGCCTGCATCACGCACCACGATTTAACTCTTCTAATTGCGCGGGCGCCTAGCGCCTCGAGCCGATATACCTCGGCGTCAATGTCGTCCGTTTCGATGTCCAGATGTACACGACTGGGATGGGGCACTGCTTGTACTTCAATGATGAGGTCATTGGTATTGTCGAGCAGGCCGACATATTTTTCGCCCTCTTCCCCGGCTCTTGTTTCCTGCACCATTCCAAGGGCTGCCGACCAGAACTGTGCGGCCTCCCCCGGGTCTGAGGCTTCGCAGTCGATGATAAATCCACCTAGCTGACTCTTGTGCATATCGTGTGCTCCTGTGAGCGATGAGTATATCATTTGCACTTACCGCTCCCACCGGGCGATACGCACAAAGGCCTCTTCAATGAAACACAAACTCGTGGTTACTGCATGTGTGAGCCTGCTGGCGGGATGCCAGCCGTTTTCCTCCACCGTTCCAATGCCGGAGCCGACGGCCGTACCCGCGATCACTCCCGATACGGTTCAGGTTATGGTGTTGGGTACGTACCATTTTGGCAACCCGGGACAGGACCTGCACAACGTTGAAGCTGACAACGTGCTTGCCCCTGAGCGACAACGACAACTCAAAATTGTCGCCGATACGCTGGCAGAATTTGCGCCGACCGTGGTTGCTGTTGAGCGACAACCGGGCTCGGCGGACTTTGTCGATCCGGGTTATGCGCAGTTTCAAACCGCGGACCTCGCCACGCAGCCGAACGAGATTCAACAAATAGGGTACCGCCTGGCGCGCCAATTAGGGCTGAGGGTTGTTTATGGTATCGACGAGCAACCTGTCGATGTTGAGCCGGACTACTTTCCGTTTGATGCCGTCGCAGCGCACGTGGAAAGCACTGATCAAAAACCACTGCTGGACGCGCTGATTGCGCAGAGCGGCACAATGGTCCAGGCATTTAGTGAGAAGCAGAAAACCGAATCCGTGGCTGGGTTGCTGATCGAAACCAACTCGCTGCCGATGAGTGGCGCGGACTTCTACTACCAATTGCTTAAGTTCGATGAGGGCGAGCGCCAGCCGGGTGCGGATTTGAACGCATACTGGTTTATGCGCAACGCCAAAATATTCTCAAAACTCGCGGACGTGGTTAACCCAGGCGATCGGGTGGTGATCGTCTACGGTGCTGGTCACAAGCACTGGCTGGAACATCTGGTGGAACAAACGCCGGGCTTCGCCTTGATCGATCCAATTCCATTTCTGCGTAAGGCACAGGCATTATCGCGATAGCCCGCACCACTGCCTAGCAGCGTGTTGAAAAAGTCTCGGCCGGCACGATATTAGGTTGGCAATGGCCAGAAAGGTCCCATGTGTGGCGTGTACACTCCGCTTTTTTTGCCACTACCGCCTTGCCTCGCACTCGCCTGAGACTTTTTCAACACCCGGCTAGTCGCGGCGGAGTTTTCCGCCGCGCTTCATTGAACCCTGGCCAAAGCGTTTGCGGATGTTATCCAGCGCTGTGTCCAGCGGATCGTGTGGTGTGGTCTCAAATAGCCCCAGCTGGCTGCTGGTCTGCAAGCTGGCCACACCCACGCCAAGCAACCGAACGGCGGCACCTGGGAACTCCGCGAGCCAGTCGTTCAGCAGCGCTTTGCTGATTTCGCTGATTACCCGTGTTTCATCGGTGGGCGGGCTGACGCGTTTTTGGCGTGTATAAGTGCTAAAGTCTGCGCGCCGGATTTTGACTCGCACTACTCCGGCAACCAGCGATTTTTTCCGTACCCGTTCGGCCACCATGTCCGCCAGCCCGACCAGTGCCGAGGATATCTGCGCGCGATCGGTTAGATCCGTGTCGTAAGTTTCCTCCGCGCTGATGGACTTGTCGTCCACCAGCGATTGCACAGGCCGATCGTCGATGCCGGCGGCACGTTGCTGCATGCGTGCGGTATAGCGGCCAAAGATCGGTTGCAGGTGCGAGGGTGAGGCCATGCGCAGTTCTCCGAGCGTGTGAATGCGCGCCCGGTTGAGCCGTTTGGCAGTCTGCGGGCCGATGCCCCCGATGGTGCGTACGGGCAGGGGATCTAAAATCTCGATCGCCTGTTCGGCATGGATGTGGAAAAAGCCGTCGGGCTTGTCCATGTCTGAGGCGATCTTGGCCAGCAGTTTGTTAGGCCCGATGCCGACCGAGGCGGTGAGCTGGGTGCAATCGCGGATAGCCGCTTTGATGCGCCGGCCGATTTGTTCGACGTCGCCCATCAGGGTTTGTGTTTCGGTGACATCCAGATAAGCCTCATCCAGCGATAGGCCCTGAATAATCGGTGTGTAGTTGGCGAAAACCTCAAACACCTGCGCGGAGACCTGCGAGTAGCGCTGCATGCGTGAGCGAACGGCGATGAGATGCGGGCAGCGCCGCAGCGCCTCGCGCATTGGCATCGCGGAGCGCACACCAAATTCACGCACCTCGTAACTTGCCGCCGCGACCACGCCACGTGGCCCGCTGCCGCCGACCACCACGGGTTTGCCGCGCAGTTGAGGATTGTCCAATTGCTCAACCGACGCGAAAAATGCGTCCATGTCCACATGGATGATAGCGCGCGGTGTAGCTGACGGGGGCGTGTGGCTCAAAGCTGGGCCGCAGTGCCGCTTGCGCGGCGCGTACTAACGCACCGTGATGGTAATGGTCTTGGAAACGACCGGCGGCTGATGCGGGATATGCAGATAATCACCCAGCACCAGCTGCAGCGTATGCTCGCCGGGTGCGAGCCTTATGGAAGTTTCCGTTTGTCCGCCACCAAAGTGCTTGTGCTGATCGTCGGCGGGCACCGGCTGATCAAACTTGGCCAGTTCCGTATCAATCATCAGATGGTGATGGCCAGTGCCCGGTGTGTTCACGCCGGCGGGGGCGACGCCCATGCCGCGCAACCCAAACACCACGCGTACCGGGCTGGTGAGGTTGGCACCGTCTGTGGGTGAGACGATGTACACCTCAGTGCCGGGCTTGGAGTCCGAACGTGGCAGGCCTGAGGCCTGCGCTGGGGACACCCCAGAGACCTGCGCCAGGGCGAGCCCGGCGACCACAAACAGCGCAGCAATCAAAGTCGCAACAATCCGAGACACGGTGGCTCTCCAGCAATCATCCAGTGCACCAAAGACTACACCAACCACGCCGCTGAGGTGCGGGTTTTTCCCGCTCGACCCGGTCTCCGGGGAGGCGGCTGGCGAAGGTGCTGCCTAGCTCACCAGGCGGGGCGCCTCACGTGTGTCGCGCTCGCTGATGTCGCCCGCTGCCATTTCGCTGGATTCAAAGTCATCCACCGCGATGATACGCATCACCTTGCGGTCGTAATCGCGTAACTGGCGGGCCTCGGCGTCGTTCAGAATGTCTGCTGTATTCGCGGCGCTGATCATGTCCTCAAGCGGGCCCTCAACAATGACGCCGTCTTTGACTGCCCGGCGAATCCGCTTCTCCAGTGGCTCGGCCATGTCGGCCAGGGTCAGCACCTCGTTTAGCTGAGCCAGCGCGTTGCCGCCCTGCTCGCCCTGGTATTGGTTGGCGATCAGTCGTGAGCGCGACTGCGTGTCGTGAATCATCAGGCTTGCGATACGATGGCCCAGACGGTCCGATGGCGCGCTATAACCACGTCCGGTTGGGAACACCAGCAGGCGCAGCGCGGTTGCAACAAAGCGGTTGGGGAAGTTACGCAGAATGCCGTGCAACTGCTCCTGGCATTTGTACAGTAAATCCCGGCATGCCCATTCCACCAGCGGCAGATCTGCCTCGGGGCGACCCTGATCTTCGTAGCGTTTGAGCACCGCGGACACCAGATACATGTAACTTAGAACATCGCCCAGGCGCGATGAGATAGATTCCTTTTTCTTCAGCTTGCCACCCAGTGTGAGCATGCAGACATCCGAGACCAACGCGAACGCCGCGGCAAAGCGGTTAACGTGCTGATAGTAACGGCGAGTGGGGCCGGCCACCGGTACATCAACAAAACGTGAGCGGCTGAGACCACTGACGAAGGCGCGTGCGGCGCTGCTTAAGGTGTAGCCAATATGCCCGAGCAGCGCGGTGTCAAACGCGAGCAGGCCGCGCTCGGTATCTTCATCGCGCGCGGCTTCCAGCTCGCGCAGCACCCAGGGGTGGCAACGGATGGCGCCCTGACCGTAAATGATCATGCTGCGGGTAAGGATGTTCGCGCCTTCGACGGTAATCGCGATCGGCACCGCCTGATAGCCACGTGCCAGGTAGTTTTTAGGGCCGAGCATGATGGCCTTGCCGCCGTGCACGTCCATCGCATCGTTAGCCATGTCCCGGCCCATTTCGGTCAGATGGTATTTGACGATGGCCGAGGGGACGGCGGGTGCTTCGCCAAGATCCACAGCGCCAGCGGTCATGACGCGGGTGGCCTCCATCGCGTACGCGCGGCCAGCCATGCGTGCAATCACCTCCTCAACCCCTTCGAAGCGGCCGATTGGCATGCCGAACTGGCGGCGTACACGGGCATAGGCGCCGGTGACGCCAACGGCGGCGACACCGCCGCCCGCAGCCGAGGACGGCAGCGAGATGCAGCGCCCCACCGACAGACATTCCACCAGCATGCGCCAGCCCTGACCGGCGTTCTCCACGCCGCCAATAATCGCTTCCAGCGGAATGAACACATCTTTGCCCTGAGTCGGCCCGTTCTGAAACGGAACGTTCAACGGGAAGTGCCGCCGGCCATGGGTGACCCCGGGCAGATCCATTGGAATCAACGCGCAGGTGAGGCCAAGGTCTTGCTGATCACCCAGCAAGCCATCGGGATCGTACATGCGAAAGGCCAGCCCCAGCACCGTGGCGACCGGTGCCAGCGTGATGTAGCGCTTGTCCCAGTTCAGGCGCAGGCCCAGTACTTCCTCGCCGTCCCACATGCCGCGGGTGACCACGCCGCTGTCCGTGAGCGAGGTGGCATCCGAGCCGGCGCGCGGGCTGGTGAGGCCGAAGCAGGGGATTTCCTCACCGCGCGCGAGCCGCGGCAGGTAGTAGTCTTTTTGTTCTTCGGTGCCGTATTTGTGCAGCAACTCGGCGGGACCTAGTGAGTTGGGTACGGCGATAATTGACGAGCAAGTGGCGGAGCGACCGGCCACTTTGGCCAACACACTGGAGTGCGCCAGTGCGGAGAATTCCTTGCCGCCGTACTTTTTCTCGATGATCATGGCGAAAAAGCCCTGATCCTTTAGGAACTGCCAGATGTGCGGCGGCAGATCGGCGCGCTCATGGGTAATCTCCCAGTCATCCAGCATGCCGCAGAGCTGCTCTACCGGGCCGTCCAGAAACGCCTGCTCCTCGTCGCTCAGGGTTGGTGCTGGCACAGAAAGCAATTGGTTCCAGTCCGGCGCGCCGCTAAACAACTCACCGTCCCACCACACAGTGCCGGCATCAAGCGCGGCCTGCTCGGTGTCAGACATATTGGGCAGGATGCGGCGGAAGTGCGACAGCAGCGGGCGTATTACCCGGTCACGGCGCAGGTCTTCCATGTTCAGCGCCCACAGTGCGCCGACGGTGCCTGCGCAGATCAGGTTCCACAGCCAACTGCCATTTGCGAACAGCAGGTAGGCGCCAAGCAGAAAACTTGCCGCAATGGTGGCCTGGCGAAGGGTAGCGCGCCGATACGCCAGCGCCAATGCGCCACCGACACAAACAAGTAGCCAAAATACAAACGCCATGGTCTGACCTCTAAATTTATCCGACTTATTTTACTGGCCGGCGGGTAAGCGCCGGCATCAACGCTGAGCGCAGGGAGCCCTGTGCATGGCAGCAGTCGGGCCCACGGGTAGTGGGCACAGCCCGGACGGGCTCAGGCGCGCAGCAGCATAAACCTTAAGGCCCACCTTAACCTCAAATTTGCTTGTGGCGCAATGCGGCATGCCTCATTTTGGGTGTTTGAGGCCACTGTTAACTACATGAAAATAAGGGAAATTCATTGTCGGGACAATCACATACCGAACGGTTTGGATGTCCCGACAAGAACTCTTTGAAACTACAGTAGATCGGCCACGGCGGCGCGTTCCTCGCGCAGTTCTGTCTCCGTCGCATCCATCCGGGCACGGCTGAAGGCATTCACTTCGAGCCCCTGCACGATCTCGTATTTACCGCTGCTGCACGTCACCGGATAGGAGTAGATGATGCCCGGCTCCACGCCGTAGCTGCCATCGGATGGGATCGCCATGCTCACCCAGTTGCCCTCGGCGGTGCCCAGTGCCCAGTCGTGCATATGGTCGATGGCTGCGGAGGCCGCCGAGGCCGCCGAGGATGCGCCGCGTGCCTTGATGATTGCGGCACCGCGCTGCTGTACCGTGGGAATGAACTCGTCGGCGAGCCAGGCTTCATCCACCAGATCCGCAGCCGCTTTGCCGTTGACGGTGGCCTGGTAGATGTCCGGATATTGCGTCGCCGAATGGTTGCCCCAGATGGTCAGGCGGGTGATGTCGTTCACGCTGGCGCCGGTTTTGCCGGCCAGCTGAGCCAGTGCGCGATTGTGGTCCAGCCGGGTCATTGCAGTGAAGTTGGCCGGATTGATGTTCGGCGCGTTGGCCGCCGCGATCAGCGCATTGGTGTTGGCGGGGTTACCCACCACCAGTACTTTCAGGTTGGGGCTGGCGACGGCGTTCATCGCTTTGCCCTGGGCGGAGAAAATCTTGGCGTTGCCGAGCAGCAGATCGGAGCGCTCCATGCCCGGGCCGCGCGGTTTGGCACCGACCAGCAGCGCGTAATCCGCATCTTTGAAGGCGACCTGTGCATCGTCGGTGGCGACGATGCCCGCAAGCGTGGGGAACGCACAATCATCAAGTTCCATCATCACGCCGTTCAGTGCGCCCAGGGCTGGGGTAATTTCCAGCAGCTGCAGGATCACAGGCTGTTTGGGGCCGAGCATCTGGCCGGAGGCGATTCTAAAACAAAGCTGATAGCCGATTTGCCCGGCAGCACCGGTGATGGCCACTCTTACAGGAGCTTTCATTGCGTGTCTCCTCGCCCGCAGGCGATAGGTTCATGTCATCCAGATTGGGCCGCGCTCGCGGCGCGATGCGGGCGGATTCTAACAAAGATGTAGCCAATGCGCCGCGCGGCCGGGTGCAGGCGCCCGTCGTGCGGGATGCCAAACGGGTTCCGTAGTGAATGCGGTGGCAGGTGCGGCGGTATGCTCAGCGGGTTACGCGTGGCGCCTTGGGCGGCCGCGCTTGGCCCGTGGTTTTTCGATGCCGAACGTCTTGATTCGGTGCGCCAGCGTGGATGGTTTTAACCCCAGTAGTTTCGCCGCGCCGTCCGGGCCTGAGATGCGCCAGCTTGCGTGTTCTAATGCGGCCATCAGGTTTTCCCGTTCCTGTGCCCGGAATTGTGCGTCGGTGATGAAGTTGCTGGTGAGCGCGGGGCGCTCCTCACGCACCGGCTCCTGCGGCAGCGGGCCCATCCGTCCCAGGCGAATGTCGCCGCCGCGCGAGAGAATCACCGCCCGCTCCAGCACGCTCTTCAGTTCGCGCACGTTACCCGGCCACTCGTAGGCCTTAAGTGCATCGACTTGTCCCTGGGTGAGGGTGACGGGCGGGTGACCCAGGTCCTGGCAGATCTGCGCCAGGAAATGCGTGGCCAGTTGAATCACATCATCGCCACGATTGCGCAGTGGTGGCACATCCACCGGGAACACGCTGAGGCGGTAGTAGAGGTCTTCCCGGAAACGTCCGGCTTTCACTTCTTCGCGAAGATCCCGGTTGGTGGCGGCGATCACCCGCACGTTCACCTTGATGGTTTTATCATCACCTACCCGCTCGAATTCCTGCTCCTGCAACACCCGCAGCAGCTTGCTTTGCAGGTTCAGCGGAATCTCGCCCACTTCGTCCAGAAAGAGGGTGCCGCCGTCGGCGAGTTTGAACCGCCCTTCGCGATCCCGGTGCGCGCCGGTAAAGGCGCCTTTCACATGGCCGAAGAACTCGCTTTCGAACAGCTCCTGCGGGATGGATGCGCAGTTAACCTTTACCAAGGCGCGTTGAGCGCGCGGGCTGCGGGTATGGATGGCGTGCGCCACCAACTCCTTGCCGGTGCCTGATTCGCCCACGATCAGCACGCTTGCACTGGTGTGCGCCACCGCGTCCAGCCGTTCAAGCAAGGTTTGCAGGGCGGGGCTGGAGCCAATGATCCGCCCGAAAT
>CBDUQI010000215.1:0-10069 GCA_965369325.1 uncultured Gammaproteobacteria bacterium | reverse complement strand
TCGCCTGTAACGCCGCAAAGCCCCGACGCAACGTGTGCGCCAGCCATTGCTTGGGCCCGTGCGGGGGTGACTCGCCCGTCATTGCGGCGCCGCGCCCGGGCACAAACCCAACGCGCTCGCGTTCACGCCCGCGCTACCGGGCGTTGCACCCGCTGCTGCGCGCCGGCCAGGGTAAACGTGGCCGGCACAGTAAATCCAAACTGGTAAACGATGCGCGGCTGCGTGCCCTCAATCACTTGCGTGCCGTGCGGATGCTCGGAGGCAAAGAACGCCCACAGTCCGCGTTCACGCACACGGTAACGGCGGTTAGCTATGATCGGATAGGCCGACTCATCATCGCCCTGCACCAGCACATTGCAGCGCAAGTGGCGGTCGTCGCTTTGCTGGTAGTGCTCGTGACGGTCGATGTGTGGCTTGATGAACCCGCCCGGCTCGATCAGCGAGATGATCCATCCCAGGTACGGGTCCACGCGGGCGCCGTCAAATCCCAGCGTGCCTGCAACGCGCTGGCCCAGCGCCTGCATCATGTCATCGCAATACTCGGATTGATGGATTTTCAGACGATAACGATGCGGGCCGCTGGTATTGGCTTGCAGCAGCCCGCGCAGGTGATAGTTGCAAGCGGCGTCGCGCAGGTGTGCCTGCTCAGCCGGCGAGACAAAATTCCGTAACACCAGCGCATGCATAACGAGCGCCCGGGAGACTCACTCCCAGATGTAGTTAAACCGCACACCTGCCGTACGCGGGCGGCTGGGCCCGAAGAAAAACCCAGGTGTGATCGCACTGTTGTTGGCCGAGCCGTCAAAGTACAGCTCATCCGTCAGATTCTCGACATAGCCGACCACTTCCCAGTTGTCGTCCGAGCGGTAGCCCACGCGGAACGACAGATCCTGGAATGAATCAATCGCGGAGGTAGCGATGTTGTCGTAGCCGCGACCCCGGTCGGTCTCCCAGAAAATCTCGAAGCCACCAATAATCGACCCATTGCTGATCGGGAAATCGGCATTCACTACCAGCGCACCGGAGAAGTCCGGCGCCCAGAACAACGAGCTGCCTTCACAGGCACCCGGCGCCGCACAGACGAAGTCCAGACCGAACGCTTCGGTATCCAGCCAACCCATGCTCAGATACATGTCAAAGTTGTCGCCCAGCGCAGCGGTAAGGCTGGCTTCGAGGCCCTGCCCTTCGGCTTTGTCGGTATTACCCACGCGCGCGCCCTGGTCGAAGAAGTTCACCTGCAGGTCTTCGTAATCGTAGGCGAAGGCCAGAATGTTCAGGTTGGCGCGGTTGTCCAGAATGCTGCCCTTGTAGCCGACCTCATAAGACCACACGGTCTCCGGCTCGAAGGTCGCTGGACGGTAACCGCCCGCCTGCGTGAGCGGGTCGTCAGCGCCGTCGCCATACCACTGGAACAGGTCTTCGTTCGGGTCATTCAAACTGCGCGCAGAGAAGGTACCGAAGCCGCCGGACTTGCCGCCGCGCGTCGCGCTAGCGTAGAGCAGCGTGTCGTCGTTGGGCTGCCAGCGCACGATCAGGCGCGGTGAGGTGTCATCCCAGTCCTGGGTGTCGGTAAGCGCCCCATCGGTGGTAAAGCCGAACAGGAAGTAAGAGCTCAGCGCGCTCTCCACATCAAACACCGTGTTGGAAAACTCTTTTTCATCGTAGGTGTAGCGCAGGCCCAGGCCGATGTCCCACTGATCGTTAATCTGATAGTTCAGGTCCACGTAGGCGGCCCAGCCGTTGTACTCGCCCTGCGCCAGGCTTCTCTCATCCAGCAGCCCGTTGGAGCTGGGGCTGAAGGCGGGGATGCCGTAGTAGTAGGACCAATAGCCAACGTAAGCGTTGCAATCGTTCAGCCCGTAGTACGCGCCATAGTAGGAACAGAAAATTTCTTCCGAGCCGAAGTTGCGGAAGTTAACGTCCACCTCTTCGCGGTAAAACGAAACACCCGCGTACCAGGACAACGGGCCGTCGTCCTGCGAGACCAGTCGGAACTCTTGCTGGAAGTAATTGCCGGACTGGTCCTGCTGGTAGTTACTGATGTTCAGGTTGGTGCCGTCGTAGTCTTCTGTGTAGAAGTAGTCGTGGTCTTTGTACCCGGTCGTGGACTGCAACTCAGCAAAACCGAGATCGACCTCCACCTCAATACCTAAGGTGAAGATGTCGGAATCGTCACGCGGATCGGAATTATCCGCTGAGGCATCGCGCGGATCACCCGGAACGATATAGTCCAGACCCGTCGCGGCCTGAATGTCGGCAAAGCGGTCATCTTCAATCGCACGATAGACGGAGCCGGACTGCTCGCGGCTCTCAAACTCGGCCAGCGTATTAACCGTGAACTTGTCCGCTTCATAGGTGGTGGACCAGCGCAACGCGCCCTTGTCGTGCGCGATACGGTCCGGGCCGCCCGCCGGGTTACCTGCGTAGCCGTCTTCGGTGGAGTAGTAGCCGGCGAAGCGCATCGCAAAAGTATCGTTCACCGGCACGTTAATCGCGCCCTCGGTGGTGAAGTGCCCGCGCTCGGCCAGATCCAGATCGATATAGCCGGTGTTGCCACCATCCGGGTCGGCCTTGCGGGTGTGCACGCTGAACGCGCCGCCAATAGCGTTGCGACCGAACAAAAAGCCCTGCGGGCCACGCAGCACTTCGGAACGCTCCAGGTCGTAGAGGCTGGTGACCACCACGCCGTTACGACCCTCGTACATGTTGTTCTTGAAAAACGCGGCGGAAGGATCACCGCCCACGCCAAAGTCCTGGGTGCGAACGCCACGGATACTCACCGCGTCGATAAAGCTGTCTTTACTGTTACCGGTCACGCCGGGGGTGAAGGTGATCAAGTCCTTCACGTCATCCAGGTTCACGTCGCGGGTGAAGTCTCCGGAGAATGCGGTAATTGCTAGCGGCACGTCCTGCACATCCTCGCTGCGCTTGGTAGCGGTGACGACCACCTCTTCCAGAGACTGGCTGTAGGCCACAGGCGCGGCACCCACGCTGACCAACGCCAAAGAGACGGCCTGTGCCAGAGCGCGCTTGCGCGCATCAATCGACATCAGCGTTTTCTTTGTATCCCGCATGCGTAGAACTCCCCGGACCGCACCAAATCAACACACCATTCGGGTCGTTGCCGTCGGGCGCCTGCACGGGCAGGCACGGCGGCGACGCCCCAGTGGGCTACCATACAACAAGCGACAATAGGGGGGTAGCGTCAATGCGACACGTCAGGCGTATTTCTTTTGCATGTGCGCATAGGATTGGGCGATGAGTTTGCGTAGCACCGCCTGGTCCACATCCTCCAGTTTGTTTATGTACAGGCAGGATTTTCCGGTCTTATGCTTGCCCAGCTTGCTCATCAGGCCATCGTAGTTGCTGAAGCCGGGCATGATGTACACCACCAGATTCTGGGCCCGCGCCGACAACCCAACCATCGGCATATCACCCTCGCGGCCGGACTCGTATTTGTAGTGGTAGGTGTCGTAGCCAATGATGCTGCTGCCCCACAACACCGCACGCTTGCCGGTAACCTCGCGCATGATCTTCATCACTGCCTTCGCGTCACGCCGGCGTTTTTCGTTCTTGACCGTCGCCAGATAGCCGGTGACGGTTTGTTTGTTCGGGCCCATACTCACCTCCTGCAGATCTAAGGATCTCCAAGTATAGACGCTGAGGCCACCCACGAGCAGCCGCGCCGGGTGTAGATACGAAAGAGCCCAGACCGTTAGGCGTCACACACGCCGAGGCCCGGCCCCGGCACGCCAAAGAACACGGCCTTCAACAGAGCCAGATCGTTGAAGTTGGTGGTGCCGTCGCCATCCAGATCCGAGACCAGATCGCCGCTGCCAAAGAACTCGCCCTTCATGATGGCCAGATCGCTGAAGTTAATCTGGCAGTCATTATCCAGATCGCCATCGCAAGCATTACCGAAGCCGTCCATATCGGTGTCCTGCTGATTCGGGTTTGCGACCAACGTGCAGTTATCTGAATCGTCGCTGACCCCGTCCATGTCCTCATCCGCAGCGGCGCCGAGGGACTGGATCTCGTCCACGTTAATCAGGTTATTCGCTGCATCACCCCGCCAGTCCGCAAGCTCGGAGGAGATAATACGCAGCTCCGTCACATTGGCCAGCACTGCGGCGAAGGTGCCGCCGCCGACACCGCAGGAGTTGCCGCCCACTTCGCCCATATCCGTCGCAGACAGTGAGAAGCTGGCCTGCTGCAACACCGACGCACCGGCCGGGATCACAAGCGCATCGCTGGACACAAAGCAGGTGGTGCCGTCGGTAATACCAATGCGCACAAACAGTGATTCGCTAGCGCTGCCATTGGAGAGCTGCATCTGCACCTGGGTGACCCCGGCGGTGCCGTAGTCGCCGGTCCACTGCTCACGGTTGTACGTCACCTGTCGGCTGCCCGGGCCACCACCACCGCTGGACACGTTAGACAGGCAGTTACTGCCGCCCACGCCGCAGCCCGCAGTAACCATGGGTGGGTTGGAGCTAATGTTGCCCTCTTCCCAGTTATCCGTGGTGCCGCTTTCAAAAGCGTCAACTATCCCTATCTCAATACCGTGCGCGGCGCCTGCCATCAACAAGCCGAGCGCAATGGGCCCGATAGACGAAGTCGCCAGTTTACGAGGGCTCATGTAAATCCCCTTTAGCATGAAGTTAATACAATGAAATAGAACTCTGATGAAGACCGCTGGATCGTCCTCAGAGGTTGCAGAGTTCGCCCTGCAAGTCATTTGTGCGTGTCGCCGCACTTTCCTGGGGGATTGTACTGGGATACGCGCTGGTGTTGGGGGTAAACATGACATTAATCGCCCGATTGACCCGCGAACCTGTGATCCGCTGGTGCCGTCCGGCGCCGCCCGCGCCGCCAACAACTTCTTACTAGGCCTTATGTCGCCTGATGCTTACTCAGCAGCCAGCTTCAACGGGATAAGCTCTGCCACCGCGGCTACCACCTCAGCACGCTCGTGCTCGGGCATCGGGATTAGGCCACGGTCGGACAGGTAGCCCTCCTCGCCCATTGCCGCATCGCTGGTGAACTCCGCCAGGAATGCACGCATGCCTGGGATGACGTCGACGTGAGCCGATTTGGCGTAGAAGTACAGCAGCCGTGAGATGGGGTATTGCCCATCCGCAATCGCATCAAAGCTGGGCGCAAACCCGTTAACCCGTGCGCCGTGCACCTTGTCGGTGTTCTGGTCCAGGAAGCTGAAGCCGAAGATGCCCAGCGCTGCCGGGTTCTCTTGCAGCTTGCTCACGATTAGGTTGTCGTTCTCGCCCGCCTCAATGTAGTGGCCGTCTTCGCGCAGTGTGTGGCACAGGGCTTTGTAGCGCGGCTTGTCTGTCTTCTTTAGCGCCTTGATCTTCGGGAAGGTCTTGCAACCGCCCTCCATCGCAAGTTCAACAAAGGCATCGCGCGTGCCGGAGGTCGGCGGCGGCCCAAGCACCTCAATCTTCATCGCGGGCAGATCGGCATTCACTTCCTGCCAGGTGGTGAAGGGGTTTTCGATCAGCCCTTCGCCTTCTGCATTGGGGACCTGGGCGGCGAGCGCCAGGTAGATGTCACGCAGTGATAATTGCAATGGCTCGCTCTTGCGGGAGTTGGCCAGCACAATGCCGTCGTAACCGATCTTTACCTCAATAATGTGGTGCACATTATTGGCAGCACAGCTGACAACCTCAGAGGCCTTGATGCGGCGCGAGGCGTTGGTGATATCCGGATGCTGCACGCCGATGCCGGCGCAAAACAACTTCAACCCACCACCCGAACCGGTTGATTCGATTTTGGGGGTCTTGTGGTCCGTCTTTTGGCCGAACGTCTCAGCCACCACGGTCGAGAACGGGTAAACCGTTGAGGACCCCACCACATAGATGTAATCGCGCGCGCCCTGCGCTGATGCAACACCGGCGAGGCTAAGTACAGCTAACCCGAGAACAGCTCTGATATTCATGCCTACTCCACATATATCTTAACATTCAGGCGAATGGCCAGACTGATTGTCAGCCGCGACTCAAGCGCCGAATGTACTGTAGGCCCTGTGTATTTCAGATTTGTTACAAGCGACGGGCGATCAGAAAATGGCACCATGTTTTGCACGTACGCGCAGGCGCGGGTGTGCGGGGAGTGTCGACGCAGGCGCGGGCGCGTGGCGGCGGACGCTCCGCGACCGGATGCTAGGTGGTTGCGGTCAACTTCTCGATCTGGCGGGTGATTTCCTCAACCGTGCCGTGCCTTACCGACTGCCCGTGCACCATATAGATAACGTACTCGCACACGTTACAGGCGTGATCGCCGATACGCTCCAGTGAGCGCGCGGCCCACATGGTATCCAGCACCTGGCGAATACTGCGTGGATCTTCCATCATCACGGTGATGGACTGGCGCATGATGGCTTCATACTCCTCGTCCACATTATCGTCGCTGGCCAGAATCTCAAGCGCCGAATCGGCATCCAGGCGGGCGAACGCGTCCAGCATGCCGCTCACCATCTGAATAATCTGCCGGCCAAGGTGCTTAATCCGCTTGTGGGTACTGGAATGGGTTTGCTGCTCGGCCAGACGGGCCGCCAGATAGCCGATCTTTTGCGCCTCGTCGCCTACCCGCTCCAGGTCCGAGATGGTTTTGATGATGGCCACCACCAGGCGAAGGTCGCTGGCGGCAGGCTGGCGCAGTGCCAGGATGCGACTGCACTCCTCGTCAATCGACACTTCCGCGTTATTGACTTTGTCATCGTTGGCCGCCACCTGGCTGCCGAGCTCGCCGTTGTTGTCGATCAGCGCTTGCATCGCGTGGCGCACCTGCTCCTCAACTAGTCCTCCCATCGCCAACACGCTTGCACGAAGGTCGGATAACTCCTCGTCAAACTGACGGGAAATATGGTGGGAAAAATCGCTCGTTTCCATTAAGAATGGCGCCGTATCTGTTATCTGCCTAGCCACATATTGTCATATTTGCGTGCCCCTTACACGTATGGAAACACGCTTAAGCGACACCAATCACACGCCAGCGAGCTGGCTGGCACAATGGCCACACTGCCATAATGTCAGCACGCCCTATTAGGACGAGTAGAGTGATGAGATTAACCAGCAACAAGCCTACACACCTCGCATGAGCAAGCCCACCACCAGCACCAACGAACGCGCGAATCCACGCATACTTGTGGTGGAGGATGAGGAGGCGATAAGAGAAATGATCGCCTTCGGCCTGGACCGGGCCAACTTTGACGTACTGAAGGCTGCCAACTGCGCCGAGGCACGTGCCGTCATTGCCGATGAATTTCCGGACCTGATGGTGCTCGACTGGATGTTGCCCGACATGAGTGGCGTTGAATTTCTGCGCACATTGAGGGCCGATCCGATCACGCGCGAGCTACCCGTCATCATGCTAACGGCCCGCGATGGCGAGCACGACAAAATTAGCGGTCTGGACAGTGGCGCCGACGACTACATGACCAAGCCGTTCTCCGTCCGCGAGCTGCACGCGCGCGTGCGAGCGCTCCTGCGCCGCACCGTCGATCACGGCGAGCAAGACGTTCTCACCGTGCAGGACCTGCGACTTAACGTGGCCAGCCACCGGGTGATGGTGCTGGAGCAGGAAGTTTCGCTAGGCCCCACTGAATATAATTTGCTGCGGTTTTTCGCCAGCCATCCGGAACGGGTGTACAGTCGCGCCCAGTTGCTGGACCGGGTGTGGGGCGGCAACGTTTATGTGGAAGAGCGCACCGTGGACGTGCACGTGCGGCGCCTGCGCCAGGCGCTGCAGCCGCATGGGTATGACAAACTCATCCAAACTGTGCGTGGGGCCGGCTATCGCTTCTCAGAAAAACCCATCTCAAACTAAAGCGCTAGCGCCAGCGTCTCCTGCACGGTTTCCATCGCGACGATGCTGGTGGATTCCTTAACATCCGCAATGCTGAGCAAGCCATCCTCGAGAAAACTGCGATAAGCCACCATGTCTGGCAGACGCGCCTTAATCAGATAATCGAAATCGCCGGTCACTAGATGGCACTCCTGCACTTGCTCCAGCCGCGCCACTTCGCGCGAAAAGCGCCTGAAGCTGTCCGAAGAGGTCCGGTCCAGCCGAATCTGCACAAACACCAGCAGCGCCGCACCCAACTGCTCGGGCGCAAGGCGTGCCGTGTAGCCGGTGATATAGCCCTCGCGCTCCAGCCGCCGTACCCGCTCGATGCATGGCGATGTGGTCAGGTTCACCCGCTCGGCGAGTTGCGAGTAGGTGATGCGCCCATCGTGTTGCAGCACCTGCAGGATCTCACGATCAATCTTGTCCAACGGGCTCATGACCAGAATCCTTACTGAGGGGCTGGCAAAATACCAGCGATAACAAACAATACTTTCGCAGTTAGACAATTCTTCAGAAAATATTGCTGAATAACCTCAAGTATAATGGAAAAATTACCGAATTATTATACTTTTACAGGGAGATCCACATGCTCATCGGCGTACCCAAAGAAATAAAAAACCACGAGTACCGTGCTGGGCTTGCACCGAGCAGTGCCCGCGAGCTGATCGAGCAGGGCCACAGCGTCATGGTGCAGTCCCTTACAGGCATGGGCATCGGCGCCACGGATGATGACTACCGCGCAGTGGGCGCGCAGGTGGTCGATACAGCCGAGGAGATTTTCGCCAGCGCCGAAATGATTGTGAAAGTAAAAGAGCCGCAGCCAGGCGAATGCGCCATGCTGCGTGAAGGCCAGGTACTGTTCACCTACCTGCATTTGGCGCCGGACCCGGAGCAGACCCGTTTGCTGCTCGAATCAGGCGTGACCGCCATTGCCTACGAGACCGTGACCGGGCCGCGTGGCGGCCTGCCGCTGCTGGCGCCCATGAGCGAAGTCGCGGGCAGGCTGGCCGCGCAGGCGGGCGCCCACTGCCTGGAGAAAGCCCAGGGCGGTAACGGCACTCTGCTGGGTGGCGTACCCGGGGTCGCTCCAGCCAAAGTACTAATCATCGGCGGCGGTGTGGTTGGCGAGAACGCAGCCTATATTGCCAAGGGCATGGGTGCGGAAGTCACTATCCTGGACCGCTCCGTCGCTCGCCTGCGAGAGCTGGACATGGACTACGCGGGCCGCGTGCGACTGGTGTACTCCACCACCGGCGCCCTGGAGGAGTACGCCCTCAGCGCTGATCTGGTGATTGGCGCCGTGCTCCTGCCCGGGGCGGCAGCGCCCAAACTGATTACCCGCGACCTGATCAGCCGCATGCGGCCCGGATCGGTCGTGGTGGACGTTGCGATAGACCAGGGCGGCTGCCTGGAAACCTCCAAAGCCACCACCCATGAAAAGCCGACGTACATCGTAGACGACGTCGTGCATTACTGCGTCGCCAACATGCCGGGCGCGGTCCCGCGCACCTCTACCTACGCCCTCAACAACGTGACCCTGCCATTCGCTATCCAACTGGCCAATAAGGGTGCCCATGCCGCCCTCAAAGCCGATCCACATCTGCTGAACGGCCTGAATGTGCACGCCGGCAAGCTCACTTACGAAGCCGTCGCGCAAAGCTACGACGCGCCGTTCGTTCCGGCGCTGGAGGCGCTCGGCTAACCCTAGCGCCACCGGCGGGCGCCCTGCGCGCCCGCCACGCCTAAACCTGCATCTCGCCGACCTGAGAAAATGTGATTGGGTTCCGCGCACAAGACGCCGTCAGAGCGGAGAGTTGGCACGGCATAAATGTCGCTACGGACGAACAGTTGACTTAGATTTGTACGCTCGATATGGTGCTGGATACGCTGTGTCACACACCATAATCTGGCGTGCCGGATGCAGTATGCGCCTGAGGGCGCAACCAGGAAACGTATAATTATGATGCCCTATGGACAGGGCGGAGGCCGTGCCGGCTGGTTTGAGAGGCGTGTGTTATGCGCTCCACTCACTGCCGAAGCACGTTGCCCCTTCGGGATGCGGTGAACGATCAATGAAGCACGTTCTTAGGAAGTCACGTGCAATCGCTGTGTGTGCGGTTGTCCTCGCGCTATTGTCCAGCTGCGGCGGCAATAATGATGAGGAGGGAGAGCCAACCGCCGGCGATCCGGCGCCGGCCCCAGC
>CBDUQI010000214.1:0-10185 GCA_965369325.1 uncultured Gammaproteobacteria bacterium | reverse complement strand
CGAGGTGGGCGCGGTTCGGACGGCGCCTGAGCAGCTTCTGCATGCCATGGTTCGGCATCAAGTGGGCTTGCTACGTCTGTCTGGCGGGCTGCGCGACCAGCTGCTTGCGGCGTTAAACAAGACCGAGCCGCAGCTGGCCGACGCACTGCGTCGCGCGGTGGCCAAGCGCCGCGGGCAGGGCCTAAGCCGCCGGCAGGTGGCCAGCCTGCGCAGATCGATATTGGAGATTCGCGCGCCGAGCTGGGTTGCCGTGTCCCGCACGCTGCGCCGTGAGATGCTCGAGCTGTCGCGCATGGAGCCGCTGTTCGTGGCGCGCATCATCGATACGGTCAGCCCCGTGGACCTGGGTCTGAGCATCCCACCACTGGCCACTGCGGCGGCGGTCGCGGCATCTGCCGTGCAGGGCAAGACCATCACGACCTGGCTGTCCGAGGCTCGTTTTGGCGAGGCCTCACGCGCTGTTGCCGCCGTACAGGCTGGTCTGACCCAGCAGGAGTCGCCTACCACCATGGTTGCCCGGGTGGTGGGCACTCGGCGCGTACGGGGCACGGATGGCATCACGGAACGCTCCCGGCGCAACATCGCCGGCATCGTGCGCACCGCGGTGACCCACTTTGCTTCCCAGGCTCAGCGCCGGCTATACAAGCTGAACGCCAGCGTGCTCGCGCGCGAGCTGTATGTGGCCACGCTGGATTCGAGGACCACGCCGATCTGCCGATCCCTGGATGGCGATGAGTTCCCGGTGGGCGTAGGGCCGATTCCGCCGCTGCACTTCAATTGCCGATCGCTGCGCGTGCCGGCGATCTCGGCCGCGGTGGCTCGATCGGCGCGACGCCCGTTTGTGCTGGCGACCAATCGCTCGCTTCTGAACCGATATGCGGATGCCAACGGGCTGGGCACGGTGACCAGTCGCGCGCGTCTGCCGCATGGGCACAAGGGGCGGTTTGATCGATTCAGGCGGTCACAGGCAGAGAGCCTGGTCGGCACAGTGCCCGCGCGCGTGAACTACGAGCAGTTCCTGCGTCGTCAGTCGGTTTCGTTTCAGGATGAGGTGCTCGGGCGTGCGCGCGGCAGGCTGTTCAGAAGTGGTGGCTTGACGCTGGATCGGTTCGTGGATCGCCGCGGTAATGAAATAACGCTATCGAATCTGGCGGCTAGGGATGCGAACGCCTTCATGGCAGCCGGCCTGGATCCGGCGGCGTTCCGTGTGGATACGTAACGACAGTGGCGGCATCCTGCACCGGTATGATCGGACCAACGTACTTGACGACGGTCATTTCGGAGCCACGGCAAGGGACTATAGCCATCCCGTGCTCTTGGTTGACTCGGTTTATGGCGTTCATGTAGTCGATCTGCTCGGGGGTCATGGCGCTTTACCTCGGATAGCGTTTGAGCGGCACGTACGCGCCGATGATTTTCTTCTCAAGCGCCGCATCGGACAGGATCGCCGCATCCTCGTCTCCGTATGCGACCAAAACTGAAGGGGCTCCGGCGTTGCCGGATGCACGCCGGCCATCTGGGTAATAGAAGTTTAGTCGGCCCATTATGAAAAGGACCGCGCTGGCTCTGCGCCAGACGAATTGATGGAACGCTCTAGTGTCAGTCCGTGCGAATATGAGCGCGGTACCGCGACCATGATGGTCCGCTAGTCTTCGCATCCATGGTTCGATCACCCCGGTTGTGTATGGAGGGTTTAGCCATATACGGCCGGTCCATGCTCTGGCTAGGCCGTCTTCTTTTTCCGTGTACGATCTGTCAGCGCACGGCCATGGTTGCGGATCGCAAGCGCAGGGGTCCAGGTCGAATTTACCCAGTGCAGCCAGGATCTCTGGCGGTGTGATCCAACTTTCGGTGCGAGGCACGGGCGAATGATGGCCGCCCATTGCGCGTTGTTTACCCATAGTCAGCCACCAGCAGCCAAGTGGGATCGGGCTCCACATCTGGCAGATAGTCCCTCATCCATGCGATGAAGTGCGCCGTCTCATTGAAGCTGACCATGTTGCCTAGATTGGGCTTGCCAATTGGCTGTGGCTCGTCCCAATCGGCCCGGATGACGGTGCCTCTGACAGCGATGTGCGTCAATACAGGCTTGGCCCATGTATGTATGATGGACACTGGCATTGGGTGGGATTTTTTCCATGCTGATTGATCGGCGGAGAGCTGGTCCACCTCAGGGCTGTTTGCGTCGAATCCCGGGGCGTACTGGCCATCTGGGGTGAATGGTGCGACCGATGGGGCGAAACCTGTGATGTCCATCCACCAGTCGTCGATGTCGTCATATTTTGCCCATGGCTCAGGGGCTTCGGTCGTGATGCCGTACAGGATGATCGCGTATGCCCTATTTCCCATCGTTTCTCTCCTCTATGAATATTAATGGGGTGCTTTGGTACCAGAGTTCGACTACATCGATGCGGTCCAGCAAATGCATGTATTCGGGCATGGTCTTCATTTGTCCTTTTGAGCGACCAGAATCGTATTCGTCGACGGTGAATGCCTCGCGCGCTCGGTAGAGCCCGTGTACGGTGTAGTCTGAATATTCGCCGATTGAGATCATTACGAGCTGTCCGGCGTCAATGGTTTTTGGTTTGTGAGTCCATCTGCCCATTTTAGGATACCTCTCCTATTTGGCTGCTATTGCAGCGTGAATTTCACGAACGTTGAGATCAAATTCAAGCACAGACATCATCGGCACCGGCCGGCGATCGAAGCGGCAAAAGCTGGCTATTTTTTGCTTGATTTCATAAGGAAGCTCGCCGTAGGCGTCCTCAAATCTGGCGACCTGTTCGCGGGTCGGATACTTATCGCCCTTGCGCGTATTGCACTTGGCATGCGCCGCGCTGTTGGCCGGTCCGCACAAGGAGCTCGGCCAAAGATGCTCAATGGTGCAGTCGTTTTTTGGCATCGGGTCCCCACATAGGATGCACCTGCCATCCTGTTTTTTTCTGAATCTAAGCGCCCTGCGATATTTGCGCCCACCCTGTTTCGTGCTGGGGCCGAACCCTCTAGCCAAAAGCGACCCCTCCTCGTTCAAAAATAAGTCGGCCCCTGCCGCCGGCCCGACATGCGCGCAACTTGTGGCGCATGGAGGTAACCGTCCCGCAGGGGCCGGCGTCCAGGATGATCAGATTGCCAGCATTCTTTGCGTAGCACATGGCGGCGGCTGGGCTGCATCTGATCTTCGGTCTCGGCCGCCTAAACCCGGCCGCTTTCAGAGGGGTACCGCCATGCTGGGACTGTTTAAGGGTAACTGTTCCCCGAGTGGAAGTCAATCTTTTCCACACCCGCGTGCGCAGATGTGCCGGCCGCCTCTGAGTACCTGCAGCGCAGTGTCCTCCCCAGATGCGCCGCAGCTGGAGCATTTCGCCGGCGGCGTCTCGGGGTCGTATATCACGCAGTCGTGCTTGGGTTTGCCGCATTCGCACCCCTGGTGCGTCACTGGCACCGGGATGCAGTGCGTCAGCCGGAACCAGAAGACCATGGCTGGTTCCGTTTTGAGTCCAAAAAGCCGACGGCATGCTACGGCTCGGAGTAGACCGGCCCATCTGCCGGCTCCGAGAAACATGTCCATCTGCAGCTCAGCGGCTTCGTTAGTGACCTTGCTGCCGCGTGTTTTCATGACCAGTTCAGGCGGGTCGTTGTCGTCAAAGCAGATGAATCCGTCTTCACTGGTGAGGACTGGATTCTTGTAGAATCTGCCGTCGCTTGCTCGGACGTAGGTTGGGACCATGCTCATGGCGGTCGCTCTCCGTTTTTGTTTGCGGTACCGATGAGGGTAATAGTTCCCCGTAGCTCTGTCAACCCAGGCGGCATATACTCTCTGGCTGTCAATGCAGACATTCCCCGTGGGGGAGGAGGGCGACCATGCCGCTTCAGGCAATTCACGCAACAATCGACGAAATTCCAGAGACCTACCGCGAGCTGTACACCGAGCGCGGCGGCAGGTTTGAGCTTAGCGGCATCCAGGGCGTCAAAACCGAGGCCGATGTCACTCGGGTTCATGATTCCCTGGTGAAGGAGCGGGATGCGCATAAGGTCACGCGCGACAGGCTCCGCCCCTGGGGCGACTTGGTTTTCGAAGACGTTCAGGCGAGCCTGGATCGAATTCCGGAGCTGGAGGCCGCGGCTACCGGCGCCATCGACGAGGAGAAGATGGCGCAGCTGGTGGATGCTAAATCACGCACTTTACTCGCGCCCGTTGAGCGGCAGCTGCAGGCCAGAGACGCCGAGCTGCTCGCGGTCACCGAGGAACGTGACAACCTGATTGCCTCGCGCGATACGCGCACGATCCAGGATTCCGTCCGTGGAGCATTCGCCGAGGCCAAGATCATCGACCCCGGTGCTCAGGAGGACATCCTGAGCCTGTCCAGTGGAATATTCGAGATTCGCGAGGATGACAACACCGTTGTCACTAAAGACGGCGTTGGCGTGACCCCTGGCATCAGCGCGGCCGATTACTTTGCTGAAATGCAGCCAAAGCGCCCGGGCTGGTGGTTCAACCCTACGACCCAAGGCGGCGGCGCAGGCGGCTCCCAAGGCGGCGGCGGCGGGCCGGCGAACAACCCCTGGTCGGCGACCTCTTGGAATGCTACCAACCAGGGTAAATATGTCCGCGAGCATGGGGCCGAGAAGGCCCGCCAGGCGGCCACATCGGTTGGCTCATCGGTCGGCAGCCCGCATCCACCCAAGCCTAAGGCTTGAGGCGGGGTTTGCCCGAACGGTAGGTAGAGGGTTATAGTCTGCTCGACTAATGCGAGCGGACGTGGTCAATGCTCGCGCTGGGTCCGGAACATGGGAACGGCTCAGACCAGTAGCTGAATCAGCCAAAAGTCTATAGGAGACAAACCCATGGCCGCAGGTCCTGCAACTCAGGTTACCGACATTGTCGTCCCTGACGTCTTTACGCCCTACGTACAGCAGCTGACTACGGAAAAATCGCGTCTGATTCAGTCCGGCGTGGTAGTTAGCAATCCGCTGCTCAATGAGTTCCTTTCCGGTGGCGGACTCACCGTTCAAGTGCCGTCCTTCCGTGATCTGGATGCCGATGACACCAATGGTGCAGATCGCGTGTCCACGGATGACTCGGTGCCGTTTGCTGCCGCAGACGCATCCATTCCAGCCGGACAGGCGCGACCGCCCAATCCGCAGAAAATCCAGACGGCCAAAGAGATCGCGGTCCGAATGAACCGCAATAATTCCTGGTCAAGCGCGGATCTTGCTGCACAGCTTGCCGGCGCCGACCCCATGGCCGCCATTGGTGGTCGTGTCGCTACCTACTGGGAGCGCCGCTTGCAGCGCATCTTCGTGTCCAGCATGAACGGAATTTTTGCCGATAATGCGGCTGCCCCGAGCGGCACGGACACGCATATCGCCAATGATATGACTAACGACATCTCAGCCGGCTCGTTTGTGGATGGTGTGACTAACTTCTCGGCGGAGGCGTTTATTGACGCGACGCTGACCATGGGTGACTCCATGGAGGAGTTGGTTGCCATGATGGTTCATTCGGTTGTCTACGCCCGGATGCAAAAAAACAACCTGATTGACTTCATTCCGGACGCTTCAGGCCAGATCAACATTCCGACTTTCCTTGGACGTGAGGTCCTGGTCGACGATGGAATGCCGGTGACCGCCAGCGTTTACGACACCTGGTTGTTCGGCACCGCAGCCGTGCAGATTGGCGATGTCGACCCGCCGGACGCGACCGAGACCGATCGCAAGCCTGGCGGCGGTAATGGCGGTGGCCAGAGCGTGCTGTACTCTCGGCGTCAGTGGTCGATGCATCCGACCGGCCATGCCTACATTCAGGGTTCGATCCCTGATGGCGGGCCTACGAACGCGAATCTCGCTGCAGCTACCAGCTGGTCGCGCGTGTATCCGGAGCGCAAGCAGATCAAAATTGCGCGCCTGGTCAGCCGCGAGGCGTAAAAGCATCTGAGCCCTGGAATAGGGAAAGGGGCGCCTGGTCTGAAACCGGCCGCCCCTTTTTTTAATCTGCTTTTTAATCGAGGAGTCAAGCACGTATGAATATCGCACAAGCGCTGGAGCAGCTGGATCGTGAAAACGATGCCCACTGGACCCAGGATGGCGCTCCCCGAATTGACATTGTGTCCACGTTGGTGGGCAGCCAGGTGAGCCGCCAGCAGATCGTGGACGCAGCGCCCGAGTTCTCACGCATTCCGATTGTTAACCCGGAAGGTGACGATGCAGTTTCTAACGAAGCCGCTGACGGCGATGATGAGCAGCCTGTGGATGACCACTATGCCGATCTGTGCGATGCGGTTGATCGCCAGAAGAAGACCCTGCAGGACGCGCACGACAAGCAGGCTGCGGCTGCGGCAAACCTCGCCGAGCAGAATCGTTTGCTGGCTGAGCTGCACGATGCATGCGAGAAACTACGCCCTCGCAATACCAATCAGCAGAACATCATAGAGGCGATTACTCGCTCAAATCAGCTACGCGCCGAAAAAGGCGACCGCATGAAACAGCTGGCTGCTAGTGGTCTTACTCCCGCCGATATCAAGCGACTGACGACCGTCAAGGCGCCGATCGATCAGGCTATGACGCGCAAGACTCAGCGCGGAACGCAGCGCCCGAACCGAGGAGTGAAGTAAAGATGGCCAGCGCAATTCGAACGGCGCGCACGCGTCACCTGCGACATCGTGCCTTAGATGGCCTGGTTCGCGGCAGTCCCGGTGTGCCCCGCCTGCGGCATGTGGACGGCTGGCTGGCCGCCCGAGCCGATACTGCGGCAAACGGCGGCATTGGCGACACAGCCGCGACCATCGCCATTACCGGCGTCGCTACCGGCGCCGACACCCTGACAGCTACAGCGCACGGCATCGCTGCGGCCGCCGGCCCGTATGAGTTTACAGGCGGTGACCTGCCGAATGGGCTGGATACGACGTCCAGCTACTGGCTTGGCGTTGTGGATGTCAACACGCTCAGTGTCCACACTAGATTTGAGGATGCGGTGAACGACGCCAATCGCGTGGATCTGCTGGATGCTGGCTCAGGGACACGCGCCACGGCCAAGGCGTCAAGCAAAACTGGGCTTACCAATCTGATGCGCATGGGCGTTCGGCCCGCCACCATCCAGGGCGCAACAGACCTGGATGCCCTGTAGCCCACGGAGGCCACGATGCTGAGCAGCGCGGATCAGGCCGCCCTTTTTCATTCGCGCCAGCGCTCGCGCGGAAAGCGCAATATCCTGGCTGGCTTGCAGCGCACGCTGTTCTTGCCCCCTGATCATGGGAATTTCGACTTTGAGCAGGTTGGCGATCGCTCGAGGCCGCTGACGGTGTCATTTGAGCTGCAGATCACAGGCACGCCGTCGGGGCTTGTGTGGCAGGTCGGCAGTTCTGGCGTAGGCGCGGGCATGGCGTTTGTGAGCGGCGCGCTGAATGGTGCGGCCGGCAACGCTTCGGGTGGCACCGGTGTGACGGTAAATCTGTCTGCCGGTGCAGCGGGCGCCATATTTTCGGCGGGCAGCGCCCATCAAATTGTCTGGGCCGTAAATCCGGGCACTCAAAAGATGGGAATCTGGGCCAATGGCGTCGAGGTCATCCGTGGCCAGGGCGCATCAGCGTTTCCAAGCGGCGAGCATTCAGGTGCCGGTGACGGCGCGATTGCGCAGGCAAATGGAGGCGTGACCGCGCGCCTCGGCACGACAGCGTCGCTATCCGGGGCGGTCATCGCCTCAGCAGTGTCCTTTTTTGTAGGTCAGCTCCCGCGCGGCTTCGAGGCCTAAATCCTGCGGTGAGGCCGGAAGGGCTACAATACCGACTTTGGCATGCGGAGGTGAGCGGCGATGGCTTTGATTGTGGAAACCGGCGCAGGTGTGCGCGGCGCAGACAGCTACAATGATTTGACGTTCATTCTGTCGTACCTGACCGCTCGCGCGCGCAACACTGAGAATACCTGGGACACTCGCACTGTCGATGTTCAAGAGGCTGCAGCTCGGGCATCCACCGACTATATGGATGGCCGTTTCGGCTGCAGGCTCAAGGGTCGTAGGCAATTCACGCTCGAGGGTGCAGCAGCTGTTGGCGGAGTCGATGTTACGTCAAACCCGGCTGACGGCGACACCGTCACGATTTCGACGTCTACCTACACCTTCAGGACTACGGTGCTCGCGCCCTTTGAGGTAGCCATCGGTACGACCACCGCGGACACAGCGGCCAATCTGTTGGCGCTGCTTGCAGGGAGCGCAGATATCCGCACGCCCGCCCTGGTGGGGCTATCAGGGGCTATCGAGGTGGGAACGCCGTCGTTGATCTCGCTGACCCTGGCCAATGACAGCGAGCTGGGCAACTTGACGCCCCTGACACAATCCGCCGCTGCGCTCACGCTGACCGCATTCTCTGGTGGCCTGGACGCGGGCGATCAGCCGCGAGAGTTTCCGCGCACCGGCCTGTACTTGCCCGACGGAGGGCTAGTGGTCGGCGTGCCGCTGCTGTGGCGCCAGGCGCACGCGGAGTACGCGGTGCGCGCGGTGGCTGCCTCCTTGGAGGCTGATCCGACACCGCTGCCGGCGGGTTCTGGCCCGGTTACCTTGGATCGCAGAAAGGTTGACGACGCGGTCGAGAAGGAGATTCGCTACGCATCGCCGGCTGACGGCATAACGTCCGCCGATATCGATCCCTATCCGCTCGCCGACCGGATGGTCAAGGATTTTCTGTTCACCGGTGGCACGTCCTTCCGGTGATTGATCCCAATGCAATTGACTACCTTGAGCTCCAGGCTGATGCGAAGGCATTGATTGACGCCAATGGCAGGGAGCTTTCTTTGCAGCCCGCGCCTTTGGCCAATACCACCGAACCCTGGAAGGTCGATCCTGCGCCGGCAGCCGCGACTTTTATCGGCATAGTCACGCGCTTCGGCAAAAAGTTTGTCGACGGCACCACTATCCGTGCGACGGATACACTAATCATTGCAGCGCACGACATGCCGACCGTGCCACTTCCAGGCGACAAGATTACCGATGACACGCAGGTTCTGACAGTGGTTGATACCGTCAAGTCCAAGCCAGGCGACGTGGTGCTGGCGCATCGAATACAGGCTAGGGCTTGATGTGGCTAGAGTCCCGTTCAATGCCCGTGGAATCAGGATCGATCTAGAGCGTGACGTGATAGATGTTGCGACCGCCATGGGCGATTCGCTGCTGACCACGATGGTATTTGCAACGCCCGTTGGTAACCCGTCGCTTTGGGCCAGCCAGCCGCCTCCCGGCTACGTTGGCGGCAATGCCCGGGGCGAGTGGCAGGTGTCGATCGGCACTGCTACGGACGCGATATTGGGTGGCGTGGACTCTTCGGGCGCTCTTACGATATCGCGCGGGCGCTCTCAGCTTGCGCGATATGACAACCTTGGCCAAAACCTGATCGTTTTGAATAACGCAGCCCACATCGGAGCACTCAACGCTGGATGGTCCACCCAGGCACCGGCTGGGTTTGTTGAGGCGGGTGTCGCCTCCGCACTGAGGGCACTTGACGATAGGCGCCTAGTTTGATGCCCACGACCATTGGCAAGCAGGCATTCGAGGACACGCTGTTGACTGCGCTGGACCTGTTGTGGGCTGATACCTCGCCCGTGGCGCATGAGAACGTGGCCTTCGATGGCGATCTGGAGTCTGGCGGGCATGTCCGGGTGTGGTTTGTGACGCTATTTGCTCGGGGCTATATCGGGTCAGACGTGGTTCGACGGGAGGGCCGGATTAGTATCGATGTTTACTATCCGGTAGCGCTTGCACTCGCCGGCGGCTATGATCTGGCAGACAAAGCGCTTCAGTTTTTTGAGACATATCAGCCTGGAGCGCATGAGCGGACGCTCAGGAACCCTACGCTTCAGGAGATGGGCGCCACGGGCGGGTCGTACTTGGTATCGACTCACGCAGAATTTGCTTACTATCATGAGGCTACGACATGACCAAAAAAGGACCCGCCAAAAATGCCGCCCCGGTCAAGCTTCGGCTTGAGGATTATCCGCGCGACGCCTACTCCGCCTTCTGGGAGCTGGCCGACGCGCTGGACGAGCAGGCCACGGCCGCTATGGCTGAGCGGCTCGGCATCCCGGTCGAGTCGAAGCACGCAACGATTTACAGTCCTACCGACGTGGTCGCGAGGATCTACCGGCGCCCTTCGGGCGCTCTTTTGGCGGATCGAGTCTTTGCCGCCAATACCCGAGAGA
>CBDUQI010000213.1:0-10255 GCA_965369325.1 uncultured Gammaproteobacteria bacterium | reverse complement strand
GCATTCTCGGTGTCCATAATGTGGTTGTAGTACACCGATGGAAAACTTGAACCCACCACCCAATCCACCGACCGTACGCCTTGCTGGCGCTTCAGCAAGGCGTCAATACCTTCGGTGACTGCGCGGGTGCGTTCAATCGAGGTGCCTGGCGACAACCATACCTCCATGCTGAACTGGTCGCGCTCCGCCGGCGGGAAAAACAACACGCCGAGCTGACTGGCCAGCGCAAAACCTAACAGGGGCAGCACCAGGCAAGCGGCGACTGTCGCGCGCCGATAGCGCAACGCGCGCTGAAGCATGCGGCGATAGCGTGCGCTCATCTTGCCGCCGGAAATACCGTAACGCCACCAGGGTGTCGGCTCGCCCGCAACCGCAGACTTCACGTATCGTCCGGCCAGGGCCGCGACTACTGTCATCGACAGCACAAACGAGGCCACCAGCGCGAGCACAACACTTTTCGCGATAGGCGAAATAAAATCCCCGGCATTCCCTGGCAACAGGAAAATCGGCATGAATCCGAGGACCGTCGTCATGGTAGAGGCCAGTAGTGGAACGAACAGATGCTCCACCGATTCCTTAACGGCCGCTAGACGGTCCAGCCCTGCATCCAGTTTTTGCCGGACCTCATCGGTAATCACAATGGCGTTGTCAATGAGCAGGCCGACCGCGATAATCAGCCCAAAGATGCTCATCTGATGAATTTGCTGATTCAAAAAGGAAAAGCCAAACAGCGCTGCCGCAGCGCTTAGCGGCAACGCGCTACCCACAATAAGCGCCGAGCGCCAGCCCATCGCAACAAATACCACCAGCGCCACGATCAGAGCGCCCGCGATCAGGTTGCCGCTCAGCTGCGAAAGTCGCGCCTCGGTGTAACCGCTTTGATCGAACAGCAACTCAACGCTAATGTCATCACCCAGCTCAGCACCGAATTGCTCGATGACCTCACGCGCGCTGGCCGCCCATTTGTCCACTCGCACGCCGATGGTTGAGCGGGTGCTGACAAACACGGCACGTTGTCCTCGGCGAATGGCCACTGAGGCAGGTGGATCAGCCCAGGTTTTTTCCACCTTCGCGATGTCGCCGAGCGTAATGACGCCCCCCGCGCCATTGCGGGCAATGGCCACCTGACGTACGCGATCGACCGAATCCAGCTCGCCAGCGAGTTCGATCAATAGCTCTGTGTCGGGCGTGCGTACCGCCCCGGCGGCAAGCTTCGGATCCGCCTGAGCCACCAACCCGCCCAACTGGGGCATACTCAACCCCAGCGCTGCCAGCTGCCCCGCGTCGACAGTGACCAACACCTGCTCCTGCGGATCGCCGTGCACGCGCACTAACTCGGTGCCGGGCAATGTGCGCAGACGATCGGCCAGTTGATCGGACAATCGCCCCAAGGTGCCCAACGCCGCTTCTGTCCCATCTGCCCAGCTGAGTGAAACGATCAGGTTAAACGCAGTCGCGCCGCGGTTGTCATCTAGGTTCGGACGTGAGGCCTCAGCGGGCAGCAACCGCTCGGCATCACGCAGTTTGGCTCGGATCTTGGCGAAGGCTGTGTCGTTGGTCTCATAGTTGATTGCAGCCTGCAGTTCCACCGCCACCAGCGAGATGCCAGCACGCGAGGTGGAGTTGATGTCCTTAATCTCGCTAAGTTCGTCCAGCGCGTTTTCGAGCTTCTCGGTTACCAGTGCTTCCACCCGCTGCGCTGAGGCGCCGGGCATCAAGGTGATGATGAGTGCGTTGCGGGTGGCGATGCGCGGGTCTTCCAGACGCGGCAACGTGCGCAATGCCGACACCCCCGCCACAATCACCACCAAAATAGCCATCACCAGCAAGTGCCTGTTGCGGAAGAACAGCGTAGAGAGCGATCCGCCGGCGCCGCTCATGGGGCAGCACCGTCGTGGTTAGTGCTATCGACCAACGCGGCCGTGCGTGGGGCCACCTGCTGCCCGGCGACAATCCGGTGCAGGCCATCGCTGATCAGCAGCTCACCCTCGCTCAATGCGCCTTGTACAAACACACGATCAGCTTCCTGATGCAGAATCTGCACCTGACGACGCTGAGCTAGGTGCCCGCTCTGCCCGGTCGGGGCTGCCACGACAGCCGCCCATAGACCACGTTCGCCTTCCTCCAGCGCGCTGATGGGGATCCAGAACCCGGTCGCTTCCTGAGGAATCTCCAGGCTCAGCCGGGTCAGGTCGCCGGGGCGTAGCCCACTGCTGCCGTCGGCTTGAAAGATCGCATCCACCGTGCGCCCGGTGCTGGTACGTACCGGCAGGGTCGCCTTGGCCATCACCGGATGACTGCGGCCCATGCGATCGAGCACCGAGTAGCGCTCCCCCGGAACGATGCGGTTAATCGCATCCCCGGCGATCCCAATGCGAATTTCAAGATGGCCAGTCTCATGCAGCTCAAGTACCGGCGCACCCGCGCCAATCACCAACCCCTCATCCACAAACCGCCGTGCGATCATGCCTGCGTATGGCGCCTTAAGCCGGGTTTTGTCCAGCTCTACGGCTAGTGACCCGAGCCGGGCATTGGCGAGTGCCACGGCTGCCTCGGCGACGGCCTTGGCATCGCTGGCCTCGTCTGCCTGCTGTTGGGACACCCCTTTGTAACCCAACGCCTCCTGCAGCCGGTTAAACGTGACGGTGGCGAGCCGAAGGTTCACCTCCGCCTGCTGCTGCGCCGCGGTAAGCTCAGCGCGGCTGGCTTGTAACCGCGCGGTATCTAATCGCGCGAGCACCTGCCCCGCCTCCACTTGATCACCTTCTTCCACGAGCACCTGAAGCACCCGACCGTTGGCGTCAAACCCCAGCGCACTGCTGCGACCCGCCTCAACCGTTCCCGTAAACACACTCTTCTGAGTGTATCCAGCGCTCTCCACCAGCCGTTCGGTCGCCACAGGCAGCCGGGGTAGCGCATCTTCCGCATGACCAAGAGGCGCGAACAGTGCGCCCGCCAGGGCAAGGGATAACACAAGCGTTAGAGAGAGAAAAGACATTAACTTTCGTGAGTAGCAGCATGAGAAACTGGGGAATTTCATGGGATATCTACTTCTGGCGTTGTTAGCTGAAAAATACTATACTGGACCGTACAGTTTGATTCTAACGCGAGAAAACTGGACTGTCTAGTATGATTAGTGATGAAAACGAGCTAACGCTAACTAAGAGTGGTCGTGGCAAAAGCAGCCAGAAGCGCTCCGCGATAGAGGAAGCCGCAGCCTTACTGTTCCTGCAAAACGGCTACAGCCGAACCTCAATGGACGCTATCGCGAATCAGGCCAGCGTCTCCAAACAAACCGTTTACTCGCATTTCAGCAGTAAAGAAGCCCTGTTCACGGCGTGCATTGTCGCGAAAGTGTCAGAGTACAATCTTACCCGCACAGATAAGTTGCTCGACGTTCCGCTGCTCGCTGGGTTGGTTGCCATCGGTCGAAATTTTCTGACCCTTCTGTTCGATCCCAAAGTGCTGGAGATGTATCGCACCGTCATTGGAGAGGCCGGTCACGCGCCCCAAATCGCCCGATTATTTTTTGAGTCCGGCCCCGCGCCGACCATCGCGGCGGTTGAACGTTTCTTAACTCATCATCAGGCGGGCGGGCGGCTGCGTGTAGAGGATGCGCATCACAGCGCAGTATTGCTTCTGGACATGTTTGGATCGAAGTATCATCTGCGCCTGTTGTTAGGGGTATGTTCACCGCCCGATGAAGAAGAACTCAGCCAGTACATACACAAGGTGGCGGATGAATTCCTGCGCATTGTCACTGCATAGATAGCGTCATCGCGTTTTCTCCCTAGTGCGACCCAGTACCGAGTATAAGACCTTCATTCGCATCTTTATTGCTCGAGTGCGCAACTGGTGCGAGCTGACTCCTTGACAGCAGCAAAGTGCTATGCGAACTTCGCAGATTAACGGCACTTTGCCGGAAAAGGGCAAACCCATCGTAAGGTGGGGACGCAAAACCACCGATCCAGTACCGGGCGTGCGAAATACTGGACAGCGGGGTTACCCAGCGGGGCCGATGGTCTACGGACCAGTATGGATTGCCCTTACGCAATTACGAATAAACGGATTTGCCGAAAGGCGCCAACAATTAACGGGCAGTCGATGGACCTTATATTAGTCAGTCACAGACAAGGCAGGCCTTACCGGTTGAGCCTTGGTCAGCCGCGCGACATACTTCGCCTGGCCGCTATCGCCTTGCCTGCCATTGCGCTGCTGGTGCTGGCCGGTTATTACGCCGCCACTCACCGCGGCGAATCGGTGCTGACCCGCCAGGCACAGAACCTACGGGTACAGCTGGAAGATCAAGAACAGCAGATTCATGAGTCACGGCGCCAGACGGAAGAGGAAATTTCCGCCCTGGGACGCCGTGTCGGCGAGCTGCGCGCCCACGTTATCCGCCTGGACGCACTGGGCAGCCGGCTGGTTCAGATGGCTGAGCTGGACAATGGCGAGTTCGATTTCTCCCAGTCCCCAGCCGTCGGTGGACCAGAAGCCCTGATTACCGGCCTGGACTTTACCGCCGGTATCAAGGACGAATTCAATGTCGAGCTGGACGCCCTAGCGCTGCAGCTCAGCGACCGCGAGCAGCAGTTGCGCATTCTTGAGGACCTGCTGCTTACACGTACGCTGGAGGAGAAGGTACGCCCCGAGGGTAGCCCAGTTGTCTCCGGCTGGATTTCCTCCTATTTCGGTCGCCGCTCGGACCCCTTCACGGGTCGCCTGGCACATCACCGCGGTGTGGACTTTGCCGGACGCGAGGGCTCGGACATCGTAGCGGTGGCTGCCGGCGTCGTGACCTGGTCGGGCGATCGCTACGGCTATGGCCTAATGGTAGAAATCAACCACGGCAATGGCCTGCTCACCCGATACGGGCACAACTCGATCAACCGAGTGGAGAAAGGCGGCAAAGTGGAGCGCGGGCAGGTGATCGCTCAAATGGGCTCTACCGGCCGCGCGACCGGGCCGAATCTGCACTTCGAAGTCTTGCGCAATGGCCGGGCAGTTGATCCTGTCGCGTTCATCGCGTCGGTTGAGGAAGGCAAGCCCGCCAAACCCTGAGCGACGGCCCTCTTCAGCGCTCAAAAAATCAACTCAGTCGGCGGCGTTGTTCATCGCCTCGGTAATCTTTGCGAATCGCTCCATCAACGATGGCTTTACCGAATCGCTGGTCGGCCCCAGCGCGAACCACTGGTCCAGCAGGGTCTGCCGATCACCGCTGCCACGACTCCCCCCTTCACCCGATAGGCTGGCCTGCAGCAACGAGACCTGCATAGCCATCCGCTCCCGCTCCAACTCCGGAGGCGAATTGATGCCAGCGGCAATCTCAAGCTGCAGACACAAAGCCAGTGCGGCGGCATCGTTCTGGTTGGCTTCACTGGCCAACCGGCGGCGCGCAGCCTCATCACCGGAGGCGGCGGTACAGGCCAATTGGTAACGGGCATCCAACCCCCCGGCACGGCTGCGTTTAGCGGCGATCTCTGCCGCCTCCCACTGCGTCGTCGCGACTTCTAGCGCCGCCTGCAACGCCGGGTGGCCGGCTTCGCCTTCAGCCGCGCTCAGACAGGCCTGCTCCAACGCGTCGCAGGCGGCTGCCCGCTGCATCAACGCCTGCTCCAGTAGCTTTCCTCGCTGGCCCTGTCGTGCTTTGAGGGCCTGCTCGCATTTCGCGCGCGCCTCGTTAAAACGTTTGTCGATCGCGGGCCGTGCTTTGTTCGCAACCTCACCTGAGCTTCGGTACTGCTCGCTCAGCTTACGTACCTGACCGCGTGCCTGAGCATCGTAGGTGGTGTCCTGGGCGGGCGCCTGGGCGATCTGCTCCGCCAACTCGTCAAGCGAGGTGCAGAGCACTTCGCGTGCACCCAGCGCAGCACGCCACTGCTCGCTGCGCTCATCCCGCTGCTCGGACAATCGCCCGAACACCTCATCGCACCCCTTGCGAAAACGCTGCCACAAGTCTTGCTCGATTTTCTTGCGCGAACGCACGGCTGGTCGCCACTGCGCCTGCATCCGCTTCACCTGGTCAGGCGCACCGCGCATGTCACTCCCGGCCAGTATGCTCTGCACCGCTTCGATCATTTTCTCGCGACGCGCGACTTCTTCTTCCCGCTTAGGCGCCAAACAGGCTTCAAGTGCGCGGTCCACTTCGGCCCGGCGCTTCTCGATGCGTTTTTCGTCCTTGCGGTTCACCGGGCCGATGCCTCGCCAATCACGGCGAAACTGCAACTGCGCGTCATCCAACGCCCGCCAGTCCAATTGCGGGTCGTCCCAGTCGCATGCGGCCAACCGGTCCTGTAACCCTTGCGCAAGTTGCTCCCGGCGCAACAGATTTTGATCGCGCTGCGCCGACTGCTCCGCGAAGTGCTTTTCTGCTGGCGCATAGGCGGTGCTGCATGCCGTGTTAAAACGGGTCCACAACTCGCGCGGCGCGCCGCCCTGCCCTTTGTCCATGCGTTTCCACTCATCGCGCAGCTTACGCACGGCCTTGGCCTGCTCGGCTGGCGGCAGCGGCTCGGCTTGCGCCAGCGCCTGCGCCTCATCGCACAATCGCTCGCGCGCCTGATCGGTCCCCCACCGGCGCCAGGACTGCAATTGCCCCAGTTTCGGGGCGCTGCGCTGTAAGCGTTTGTGCAACGCCCGCGTGCGTGAGGCCGGCAAATCGGCCAAGGCGTGTTCCACGCGGTCGAAAACCTTGGCCGCTGCCTGCAGTTCGCCCGCCGCAATTTTCGTTTCCAGTTGCTGGATTTTCTCGCCCAGTGTTTTCAGCACACTCTCATCGAAAGGCTTCTTCTCGACTGGCTTGGGCTTTGCTATTTCCGGCAACGCCTGTGCAAACGCCTGCTGCAGTTGCTCATCGGCCTGGGTATCACTCACCCGGCCGATTGCGCGCCATTGCTCGCGCAGCGCATCAGCCGCCTCAGACGATCCGTCGCCTGCACTGTGCAAGGCCTGCGCCTCGCTCAGCAGGCCCTGCAGTTGCGTGATCCGCTCAAGCTGAACACTGCGCTCACTTAACCGCTGCGCACAGCGCTCTGCGGGCCCTTCAAACGCGGCGTTATCCTCCGGTGTAGAGAGGGTGGCGCCAAGCGCCTGCCAGCGTTTACGCAAATTGGCCAGATCCAATTTGGTCGCGATGACTTCGCCGGCATCTGCGCAGCGCCGCGCCTGATCACTTAAGGCATGCAACTCGCCCAACACGGCTTCACGATCCCGGTTCGCTTCGGCCTGTTGGCCAAACCAGCTCTGGAGCTGCTGCGTCGCAGTCGCGTAGCGCTGATGCAACGCTTCTTGTTCAGGGCACGGCTCATGCCCCTGGGCGGACCATTGTTGCCAGGCGGTTTCGATCCGCTGCAGTTCGATCGCGGCAGTATCGGGCGCCGGTTTGCTCGCCAAACACTCCAACTGCCCGCATACCTTATCGCCGGCGACCAAATGCTCACGCTGGGATTTGAGCTTGGCCAGATGGCGACGCACGTCCCGGGTCACCGACTTGTCCGGGCGAGCCTGCGCTAGTGCCTCACTGAGCAGCGCCTCATCGTGCACCTGCGCCAGTGCGGTGTTGCGAACAACGGCCGCCGCATCCTGGCAGGCGGCTTCTGCCAGCACTGCCTGGTCCTGCACGCGCTTTAGCGACGTCACCCGTAGCTCCGGTTCGCGCGCCCGGCGGGCAACCGCAGCGATAGCGCTGGCATCCTGCAGGCTCAACGCGGCGTCGCGACGCTCTTGTATCGTGGCGCGAGTGTCAACCACTCCTGCGAGCAGATCGCACAGTCGGGCAAGCGCCGCGGCCCGCACGGTGTCCTGTGCATCGCTCGTGGCGATACTCTGCACCCGCGCGATATCCTCTATCCGCTGCACGGCTTGCTCGCGTACCGTCGCATCAGCATCTGTTTGCGCCATCTCCGCCAGGCGCTCGTCGTCTGCCGGTAACTCACGCATCGCCTCCAAGCGTATACGCGCATCATCGTGCTTCAGTTTAGAGCTGAAAAATCGTTGCAACATTTACTAGTACGACTCTGGGTTACTCTGGGGTTACTCGGCGGTTACTCGGCGGTTACGTGGCGACTACTCAAGGGTTACTCGGCGTTACCGTGGGCTAGGTGCCATTCGGGCGAGGCATTGCTACGACTTGCGCCGCAGCCTGCTCTGGTGCTGACCAGAACCTGGCAGGCTGGCTCGGCTGATAGAGTATAATAGCGCTATCCGGGAACGCGTTTCCCTTTAGATGCATATGATAGAGCATTATGCCCGAATCGGTAACTCAACTACTTGGTGCCTGGCGCGACGGGAGCGAAGACGCCCTCGAAAAACTTGCGCCGTTGGTCTATGACGAACTTCGCCGGCTTGCCCGTGGCTATATGGCACGTGAGCGCCGGGGCATGACCATGCAAGCCACAGAACTGGTCAACGAGGCGTTCAAGCGTCTCGTCGTCATTGATGTGCCGTGGCAAGACCGTGCGCACTTTATCGCCGTGTCCGCGCGCCTGATGCGTCGAATTTTGGTGGATCATGCCCGCGCCCGTGCTACCGGGATGCGTGATAGCGGCCAGACTACCTTGCCGTTGGACAGTGCACCGGAGGTGGGTGTCGCTGAGGATTTCGACATCCTTGCGCTGGATGAGGCGCTAATGCGCCTGGCCGAACTGGACGAGCGCAAAGCCAATGTCGTTGAGTTGAGTTTTTTCGGGGGCCTTACCTACGATGAGATAGCCGAAACGCTGGATATCTCGGCCGCCACTGTGGATCGTGATCTGCGCATGGCCAAAGCATGGCTCCATGAGCAGCTCACCAGCGGGGAAGATCAATAACCAGCGTCAACAAAGCGCTACCTTATGCCCGCTCAAGCAAAACAGCCGCCGCCGTCGCCCCGGCGCCGCAGATACTGGCCAGGCCATACCGGGCATCGCTGCGCGACATTTCATTCGCCAGGGTAATCAAAATTCTGATGCCGGTTGCCGCGAACGGGTGACCACAGGCGATCGAGCTACCAAGTCGATTGAGCTTTTGCGTATCCACCGTACCGACTGCCGGCTCCTTCCACCCCTGCGCCCAGGCGCGCAAATTGCAGGCCACCTGCCCGCCAAATGCTTCATGCACCTCAATCAGATCAATATCATCCAGTTGTAATCCGGCTCGAGCCAACAAACGAGGCACGGCCAGCCCAGGCGCCATCAGCAATCCGTCCTGCGGATCGATGGCGGCAAACTCAACGTCGGCAACACGGGCCAGCGGGCGCAGAGATAAGGCCTGGACGTTTTCTTCGGTGGCCAGCAGCAGGCTGGCTGCACCATCGGTGAGGGGGCTGGAGTTACCCGCCGTCACGGTGCCGGTATCGGTGCGATCGAACACCGGCTTCAGCGCCGCCAGTCGCTCCACGCTGGTGTTTGGGCGAATCAACGGGTCCGTCTCGATGCCCTGTAGCGGGACGATCTCACGGCGCAAGCGGCCATCTTCGGTGGCCGCATGGGCACGGTGATGACTGCGCGCAGCAATCTCGTCCTGCTCTGCACGCCCGATCTCCCAGTGCTTCACCATCAGCTCCACATGCTCTCCCATCGACAGCCCGGTAGAAGGCTCCTTAATGCCTGGGCGGGCAGGTAGAAAATCGCCGGGGCGCAAGCGCATGAACTGCTTCAGACGCGCACCGGTACTGCGAGCGAAATTTGCTTCCAGAAATATCCGCGAGGCCTTGGGGTTAAAGCTCAATGCGGGGTTGGACATCGACTCCACGCCACTGGCGATGGCCATGCCCATTCGCTGCGCGCTCAGTTCGCGGCACAAAGTAGCGACTGCGGTGGCGCCAGTAATGCAGTTGTCCGTCAGTGTGTACGCTCGGGTGGCGGCACTTAACCGACTGGCCAGCGCCACCTCACGCGCCATCTGCGGAATCGCCGGGTTCACGACCACAATGCCAAGCGCCAGCGCCTCAACCAGTGCAGGGTCCACATCCGCGCGGGCAAGTAAACCATCAACGCTGTGCTTGGCCAGGTCCAGCGCCGGGATTTTGCGCAGTACAGTACCCGCTTTGGCGAACGGCGTACGCGCTCCACCCACAATGTATACAGGGCTCTGTTTGTCCATCATCTGATCCTCCCCGCACCCGCCGTGCAAGCCTCATTCACCAGGACTGTCGCCTATACCTTCAGCGTGCCCATCAATTTACAAATAATCCCCAACATGATCTCGTCCGCGCCAGCCCCGATCGAGCCCAGCCTTGAATCACGATAGGCGCGTGCCACCGGGTTCTCCCACATAT
>CBDUQI010000212.1:0-10283 GCA_965369325.1 uncultured Gammaproteobacteria bacterium | reverse complement strand
CGGCACATCTGCTCCAGCCATCGTCAGAACATGACAGACAGTATTTGAAATGGGAAACCCGATAGGAATGTTGTGGGTCTGTGCAAGACTCTGCTCAGTAATCTCGCTCCAGGTACTGAAGGTTGTGTTTTCGGTTGGACCATAGCCGTTAACCAATCGTGACGGTTTACCGCCTTGAACCGCGCGCACCAATGCGTCCCGTGACAACGCCTCGCCACCCAATACCAAGGTATTCAACGTAGCGAAACAATCCGGGAATTCCGTAACAATTGCGTTGAACAATGCAGGGGTAAGGAACAGCACCGAGATGCTCGCCTCGCGCAGCACCGCGCGAAGGGTAGCACCCGATAGCAAGACGTCTTTCTCGATGCCGACCAGCTGCCCGCCGTTAAGCAATGCGCCCCACACCTCGAAGGTCGCGGCGTCAAAACTCATAGTGGATGCCTGACCAACTACCGTGCCGGAGTCAAAGTTCACGTAGTTGGTTTCGCGCACCAGGCGCACCACGCTAGCGTGCCGTACACACACGCCCTTCGGGGTCCCGGTTGAGCCCGAGGTGTAGATCACATAGGCCACGGCATTCGGCACGATGGTGAGGGCTGGCGGCTCGACCCGCCCGTCGCGTACCAGTCCGTGCACAGAAAATACCGGACACACCGCATCGTGCCCAGCATCATCATCGGCAAGTACGCAACGTACGCCGGCATCCTCGAGCATGAAACGCTGACGCGGTGCAGGGTAATCCGGATCCACCGGGACGTAGCTTGCACCTGCCTTAATCACACCCAATATCGCGACAATCAAGTGGGTGGAACGCTCCATCCGAAGCCCAACCCGATCACCTGCGCAAACCCCTTCGCGAATCAGAGAATTGGCAAGCTGATTGGATTGAGATTCAAGCGCCTGGTAGCTCAGGGCAGCCTGACCGTACTTCACCGCAAGCGCTTCGGGGCGCTGCCGCGCCTGGGTGGTAAACAACTCACCCAGCGATTGCGCTGATGGGTAGTCGGTTTGGGTCGCATTCCAGGACGCGAGCTGCTCGCGCACCTGCTCGCCCTGCAGGTCGAGCGAACTGAGCGGAGCTTCTGTGTCCGCCAGCGCGCTCTTCAGCAAGCGCTCGAACGCCTCGCCCATCCTTTGTATCGTGTGGCCTTCGAAAAGACCCTGATTGTAAGTCCAGTTCAGCACCAACCCTGCTGGCGTATCATTGACGTTCAAAGAGAGATCAAACTTCTCGACCACCTCTCGACGTCGCAGCCCACGCGAGGGTAGTGCCGCGGGCGCAGCATCCGCATTACGCTCACGCGTATTATTCAGCGACAGCATGATCTGGAACAAAGGACTGTGGCTCAGGCTGCGGGCTGGTTCGAGCAATTCCACCAGATGCTCAAACGGCATACTCTGATGTGCATACGCGTCCAACGCGCAACCACGGCTCTGCTGCAGAATCTGGCGAAAACAGGGATCCCCGCTCAAGTCGCTACGCAGCACCAGCGTATTGACAAAGAACCCGATCATTCCGGCAAGCTGTGGATGCTCCCGATTAGCCGCCGCCGTGCCAATCACAATATCCTCTTCATGACTGTACCGCGACAACAACGCCGCCAGGGCTGCATGCACACCCATGAATAATGTGGCGCCCTGCGAATGACAAAATTCGATCAGTTGTGCGTTTATCTGGGCATCCAGATGACTGGCGTATACACCGCCCCGGAACTGTTGTACGGGCGGTCGTGGCTTATCCAGCGGCAAACAGTGCAATAGAGGCAGGCCCGACAACCGGGTTCGCCAGTACTCGCTATGGCGCACCAGCCCACCATCGCCTAGTTCGCGCCGCTGCCAACTCGCGTAGTCGGCATACTGCACCGGCATCGGAGCAAGCGAGCACTCGCCCTGCCCGGCGAACGATTCGTACAGAATGAGAAACTCATCCTTGAGAATGCCCAACGACCACCCATCGGCCGCGATGTGGTGCATATTGCAGACAACCACGTGGCGGTCCTCAGCAAGCTTAACCAGCTGCACGCGCAACATCGTGTCATGACCTAGATCGAACGGGCGCCTGGCGTCATCGCCAATCAGCGCTCTCAGCCGCTCGTCCTGCTCACTCTTTGGCATTGTGGTGAAATCGTGCAGTTGCACGCCGGGCGAGGTCGGAGCGGCGATCACCTGAACGGCCTCCCCGTCCAGCATTGCATATTGCGTGCGCAACACCTCATGTCGTTCAAGCAATGCTTCGACAGTGCGTTCGAAGGCACGAAGGTCTAGTTGGTCAGTCAGCACGAATTGGATGGGCAAGTTGTACTGCGCGCTCGACCCCTCAAGCTGATCAATAAACCACAACCGCTGCTGGGAGAAGGACAAAGGCAAGGGTTGCGTCCTAGGGACTTTTGGAATTTCTTCGTAGACGGAGGACACTTGCTGCTCAAGCTGTCGCGAGAAGGCGCGAATGGACGTGTGCTCGAACAACATCTTGAGCGGCACCGATCTCTCCAGAGTCCTGGCCACCTCGGCGACCACCCGGGATGCCAATAGTGAGTGGCCGCCGAGTTCGAAGAAATTTGCGGTCACACTCACCGCTTGTCGCTCGAGCAATTGCTCCCATATACGCGCGACGTCGCGTTCGGTGTCGGTGGCAGGCGCCACGTACTCATCCAGTGCGCCGTGTTGCGCCGGCGGCAATGCCCTGATGTCCACTTTGCCGTTCGGGGTTAGTGGAAACGCCTCCATGATCACCACCGCCGAAGGCACCATATAGTAGGGAAGCGAGCGTCCAACGTGGGTTGCGATTAATGAAGGTGACAGCGCCTGGCCAGCGTCCCCCGACGCGGCAGCGATATACGCCACCAGCACACTCGCGCCACTGCTGTCGCAAGCGCCCACAACCAATGAGTTAGCCACGCCAGCGAGCTGATCGATGTGGTACTGCACTTCCGCCGGTTCAATGCGAAACCCTCGCACCTTGATCTGGTCGTCGACCCGCCCAAGATACTCCAGTTCGCCGTTCTCCAACCGTCGCACTAGATCACCCGAGCGGTACATTCGCGTAACCCTACCCCCCACTCGTTGTAGGACGAACTTCTCGGATGTCAGCGCCGGCCGGCGCCAGTAGCCGCTCGCCAGACCTGCGCCAGCAATGTACAGCTCCCCTGCGACGCCAACCGGAAGTTCGCGCCCGCGTGTATCCAGCACATGCAAACGCACGTTCGGGGTGGGCCGGCCGATACTGATTGGCTCGTCCGCCCTAATTACACTGGTACTGGAGGCAACGGTGCCCTCGGTGGGCCCGTAGCCATTGATTAGCCGATAACGCTGCGACCAATTCCAGGCCAGCCCTTCCGCGCAAGCCTCGCCCGCAACAATCAGCGTTTCAAGCGCGTAGTCCTCTCGCAATGTTAGATACGCGAGTACTGCCGGTGGCAGTGTCGCGTGGGTGATACGTTGCGAGAGCAGCAATGCCTCCAGCCTGGCCGTGTCGGCCCGAGTGGATTCATCGCAGATGCACAGGCAAGCACCCTGAGTAAGCGCCATCACCCACTCCCAGGTACCGGAGTCGAAACTAATCGATGAAAAATGAAGCACCCGACTGTCCGCATTCACCGCCATCTGCGTGCGGGGTAGCAACGCCACATTCGCCAAGCCGCCGTGGGTGAGCAACACACCTTTCGGTCGGCCAGTGGTGCCTGAGGTGTAGATCATGTAGGCAAGATCAGACGCATCGACCTGCGATTCGGGCGGATTGTGTTTCGGTTGTCGCCCGATTGCTGGCGCCGCCAGATCAATAACGTCAATGTCCGGGAACGGCCTCATCAGTGCGCCCGTCTCGTGGACCACAACGTGTTTCACCTGCGCGTCGGTAAGAATCAGTTCAAGGCGTTCGGATGGATAATCAGGATCCAACGGCACGTACGCTGCGCCCGCTTTAAGCACCGCCAGCACTGCGATAATGATTTGTTCCGAGCGCTGTGCAAGTAATGCTACTTTGTCAGCCGGCTTCACCCCGCTCGCAATCAGGTGATGAGCCAGTTGATTGGCGCTTACCTGCACCTGCGTATAACTCAGGCATCGCTCATCGAACACTAACGCAGATGCGTCGGGGCGTTCACTCGCGTGCCGATCGAATACTTGGTGCACAGGGAGGGTGCTTTGCGCAACGTGCGTGTCATTCCATCGCGCCAGCTCATCTCGCTCTTGCGCACCCAACATACCTAAGGCGCCCATCGACGCTGTTGGGTTAGCAACAATGCCTTGCAGAATCTCCTTCAGGTGCGCGAGCAGGCGGCTCGCGCCTTGCTCGGAAAACTGCGATTGAGCGTACAGGCAACGAATCTCAAATTCATCCACCAACGATCCGACCACCGTTATCGGGTAGTCTGTCTGCAAATCACTGTGCGCCGACTCCACTGTAAGTCCAACAGTGGAGGAGCCGTCAGAAATCGCCTGATCGATCGGGTAATTCTCAAATACCACCAGACTGTCGAACAGTCCCGCCCCGCCCGGCACACCTGATTTACTCTGGATGTCCGCTAACGACAGATATCCGTGAGCATTGGCCTGATGGAACCACGAGTGCAACTTGCTTAAGTGATGTTGAACACTTCGTTCCGGGTCGAACTCAACTACCACGGGTATTGAGTTGATGAACAATCCGACCATCTGCTCCACCTGAGCAATTTCACCCGGGCGACCTGAAATGGTGGCACCAAAGACCACCTTTTTGTCGTTGCTGTACCGATGCAGCAGATACCCCCACGCCAGCTGTAACACTGTGTTAGGGGTGGTGCGCTGGGCCTTGCAAAAAGCTCTGAGTTTTCCGCTCATCTGCCGTTGGAATGTGAGGCTCTGCTTGGCATAGCCTGTCGGTCGCCCTTCAGGTTTTATTAATGCTAATGATGTTTTCGCCTCGACGTCGCCAAGGTACTGACTCCAAAAACGTTCGGCGCCGCTAGCGTCCTGGCGCGCAAGCCATTCCATGTAACGCTGATATATCGGCGCTGCGGTGAGTTCAACGGCGGCCTCCTCGATCCTGGCGCGATAGCACGCCAGCACTTCTTTGTAGATCAGCGGCGAAGACCAACCGTCGGCCAGCACATGATGGAATGTCCACAACAGCTGATACCGATCATCCGCCAGCCTGAAAAGAGCCATCCGTATGAGCGGCGCTTTTGTAGTGTCAAACGAGGTGGTCTTATCTTGCCGACGAAACGCCTCGAACTGTTCGGCGGCTTGCGCTTCAGACATACCGCGCCAGTCTCGTTCGTGCCAGCGCAGCGGTGCGGACTCACTCACTACCTGCACCAAGTGTTTACCGTTAGGCACGAAGGCAGTACGGAAGGCATCATGCCGGTCCACGACGTCCTGCCACGCTGCTTTGAACTTATCGAGTTCCAACGTACCCGTGAGCACAGGAAACGTCTGCACGTGATAGGCCGAACTCCCGAGGTCGCTATGGAAAAGTAAACCCTCCTGCATCGGGGTAGCTGGGTACAGGCGGGTGATGGTTGGAAACTGCGCACGCCATTCATCTAGTGTCGCCTGCCCGACGTCCAACAACGGAAAATCAGAGAGGGTGAACGCGCCTGCACTCGGGTTAAGACAATGCTCGATCACACGTTGCCAGCCCTTGGTAATTTCACCCGCCAGACGTTGGATAGTTGTCTTTTTGTACTGTCGCGTGCTGTAGTCCAGCGCAAACGCCAGTTTGCCGTCAAATATCTTCCCGTTCAGCCCGATCTGATGAACGCGAGAACGACGCAACCCGATGCCGGCGCCTCGCGACTCGGGGGCGGCGGTGAACGCCGTGCGGTCATTGATCGACTGGTCAAACTGTCCCAGATAGTTAAACTCAATGGGTGTGCGATCGCGCATACTGGCGGCGACAATCTCCTCATCGAGCGCGACATACTTAAGCACACCGTAGCCCACTCCGCGCTGTGGAACCTGCCGGTGAGACTCCTTCACGGCCTTGATGACGTTCGCCACGTCGTTGGATTCGCATTCAAGTGATAGTGGATACACACTGGTGAAATACCCGACCGTCTCGTCCAAACGCAACTCCGGGAACAACGGCTCCCGGCCATGCCCCTCCAACGTCAGCCCCAGCGACAATGCGGGCTCATTCGCCCATTCCCGCACTCCTAACAGGACGCCGGCAAGCAACAACTCATTAATTCGGGTCCGGTACGCCGCGGGCGCATGGCTCAGTAACTGCGCCGTTTCGCGGGCATCCAATCCAAGCTGAATCCTGCCAGCATCTGCGAGCAGGCCGTAATTCTCGGTGGCATGATCAGTTGGTAAATGCGCTCGCGGGTAGGTCAACTGTTTAAGCCAGTACGCCCGTTCCCGATCCAAATCGGGGTTGTGAGCGTACTTCTGCAGCGCTTCGCTCCACTGCGCTACGGACGAAGTTCCGGCGCTCAGTGTTACTTCGCCATCATCGCAGTGCTGGCGATAGGCACGCTCAAGATCAGCCAGCAAGACGCGCCAGGAGACCCCATCCACGATAAGGTGGTGTGCAAGCACGAACAGGCGCGACGCGGACGCATCATTGCGCTGCCCCTCATCGCAGCTAAAGTACACTGCCCGAAACAACGGGCCGTTCGAAAGATCGAAGCTGGCCTGCCATTCATCGCACTTTTGGGTAATCCGCATGGCGTGTTTCGTCGGGTCTTCGGGCAGTCGTTCGAGCACGCAGGACTCGGCCACCATCGCATCAGTCAACGGGACAAAGCGTGCTGTCCAGTCCGCATCGGAATCGAACCGTAACCGCAACGCGTCATGACGCCGATAGATGGCCGACACAATTGCTTCCAGCGCTGATGATTCAAAATTATCTGGCACCTTTAACAGAACCGATTGATTGTAATGATGCAAATCATGTTCTTCTTCGTACAGGAACTTGCGCTGGATCGGCAGGAGCACCATTTGCCCTTCGGCGCGTTGCGCGGGCGCCATCACAACCGCACTCGCCCCTCCCATTGCGGCAAGTTCACCGACCGTCTGATAGGCGAATACATCTTTTGCGGTAATCGGAATACCAAGCTCATTCGCGCGGGAGACCAGTTGAATCGATAAGATGGAATCGCCGCCGAGCTCAAAGAAGTTGTCGTTGATCCCAACCTGCGGTGCGCCTAGAAGTTCTTGCCATAGTTGTGCCAGCTGCTCTTCAAGCGGGGTACCGGGAGCGACATACTCTCCGCCCGTCACCACCACCGGATCGGGTAACGCAGATTTGTCGATCTTGCCGTTGGTCGTTAGCGGGTACTGCTCGACCACCACCATGGCCGTTGGCACCATGTACTCTGGTAAGACCCTTTGCAGACTAGCCCTAAGATCCTTCAGCAGCTTCGATTCGCTATCCTCGTACTGCTCGGCAAGGCGCAGATACGCTACCAGCAATCTGGCACCGGCCCGCTCGCGGACCATCACCAGTGCGCTGCTCAGTGCAGGATGTCGCACAATTGCCCGCTCGACTTCCGCTGGTTCAATTCTGAATCCACGGATCTTGATCTGCTCGTCCTGGCGCCCCATAAAGTGCAGGTTTCCGTCTGCGCGCCAACGTACGAGATCGCCTGAACGATATAGTCGATCCCCGTCGATGAACGGGCTATCGACAAACCGGGCGGCACTTAGCTCAGGATCCTTCCAATACCCTCGGCCAACCGCGGCGCCGCCGATATACAATTCTCCTAGAACACCGGGCGGTACACGCGACAACTGCCGGTCCAGCACATAGAGATTGGCATGCCCTGGGCTCGCCCCAATCGGCAGCGGGTCCTCCCGGTTTGACGAGCCGCAAGTGTAGACGGTACTCCACACGGTGGCCTCGGTCGGGCCGTACTCATTATGAAAACTGGCTTTGTTGCACCATCGGGTGGCCTGATGCATGCGCCACAACCGATACTCCATCGCCTCCCCACCGGAAATCACCAGCTGCAGCGACGACGGCTCCCTCGACTGCACAATGTCCAGCAACTGTTGGTACAGAACGGGCGGAATGAACAAATGCGTAATCTGTTGGCTCTCCACCTCGGCAAGAATCGCGCGAGGATCCTTCGAAGCTTCGTGGTCCAGCAAGTGTAGGGTGCCACCGCTAGCGGTACTCCAGAACACGCCAATCAAAGAGGCGTCGAACGAGAAAGACGGAATCATCAGTGCCCGTGACGGTGATGCATCAAAGTAAGACAAGCGACTGAGCGTCGAGGCGATGAGGTGGCGATGCTCAATCGCGATGCCTTTCGGTTTACCGCTGGTGCCCGAGCTGTACATCAGGTACGCCAGGTCCGTCCCTCCGGATTGTCTCGCCAGAGGCGAGGCGGGCAGCTCTTTGAGCAGTAGCGCACGGAACGTTTTGTCGATAGGGACCATTGTTAGGTCCAGATTCGCTAGCAGGGGTAACAACGCCCGCTCCGTCACAACCACCTCGACCCCGGCATCCTCAGCGATCTCGGCAATCCGCTCTTCGGGGTGGCGCGGGTCCAGCGGCACATAGGCGGCTCCCGAACGCAGCACGCTGACGATGGCAAGCACCATCTCGACGGAGCGATCCAGGCAAATACCCACAACGGTTTCCGGGCCAGCCCCACGCTCGATCAAATAGCGAGCCAATTGATTCGAGGTATCGTACAGCGCCTCATAGGTAAGCGTTTCGCCATCGCAGCAGACGGCAGCGCACGTGCCATGCTCCGTCATCTGGGCATCGATCAGGTCAATCACGTTGCGTTGCTCGGGAGCAGGTAACGCACGCTCTTCGAACCCCTGAAGAAGCTCGATGTCCTCTGCGTGCAACGCACTTAGGTCATAGATTCCCGTTGTCGGCGCGCGCCCAACCTGTTCGAGCAGTGCTATAAACCCTTGCGCGAGACCAGCAATCGTCTCCTCGGTAAACAGCTGCTGCTGGTAAAGCCAGGTAACCTCAAACTTATCCTCAGCCTGCATCACGTGCAATTCAATCTCGAGCTTCACGCTCTCAAACCCGCTGTCCATATGCCTTACCCGCACACCCGGCAGCGAGATTTGTGCCTGCTCGTTGTTATGCAAGGTAAAACTCAGCTGAGCGAGCGGATGCAAGCCAAGCACCCGTTCAGGCTTGAGCTCGTCCACTAGCATCTCGAAGGGCACGCCGTCGTGCGAGAAAGCCTCCAGCACAGTTTCTCGGGTTCGTGCGAGCAACTGTTCAAACGTGGGGTTGCCACTCAGATCGAAACGGAGCACTAGATTATTGAGAAAAAACCCTATCAGATGTTCAGTGTCCTGGTGATTTCGCCCCGCGACGGGGGACGCCACAACAATATCCGTTTCGCCACTCCACTTGTGGATCAGGAGTGAGTACACGGCATGCAGGAGCATGAACATGCTCGCATGATGTTGGGTGGCAAGCGCTTCCAGCCTCGCCGCAATCGGGCCATCGATTGCACAGGTGTAACGTCCTGCCTGACTCTGGCCCTGCGCGGTCCGTGGATAGTCCGGTGCAATGCCGTGCACCTGCGGAATCCCACGCAACTGCGCCAGCCAATACTCCAACTGCATCTCACGCGCCTGAACCTGGCGTTCGCTGCGCTGCCACAATGCGTAGTCCGCGTACTGCACGGGCGGTGGGGCAGGCAATGTGCACACGCCCTCCACCCGCCGGGTGTAAGCATCACAGAAATCACGGATAAGGATGGCCGCCGACCATCCGTCAAACGCGATATGGTGCACCGTGAACAACACCACGTGCTCCCGCTCGGATCTAAACAAGACCCGACACCGAAGACTGTACTCGTTATTCAGATCAAACGGCCGCGAGGCTTCCTCGCGGGCCAGCCGCAGAACCTCGGCTTCGGTCAAGTCCGTTCCCGGATTAACCCAGTCAACCTCCATCGGTGCAAGTGGGTCAACCACTTGCGTGGCGCCGCCTGCCGTATCAACGTAACGGGTGCGCAGAATTTCATGGCGCTCCACCACCTCGCCCAACGCACCGGTGAATGCGTCCCGATCCAAATCCCCGGAAAGTGCTAACGCGACCGGCATGTTAAACTGCGCGGACGGACCCTCGAGGCGATCGATAAACCACAAACGCTGCTGCGAGAACGACAATGGAATTGCCGTTTCGTCGTTCCGTCGCGCGATCCCCTCGTGCAATACCGCACCAAGCCCGTCCACATATCGCGCAAGCGCCGCGATCGTGGAGTGATCAAAGAGAGCACGAACTGACACCGCGCGATTGAATTCACTGGAGATGGCGCTGACCACCCGGGTGGCCAACAACGAGTGTCCACCTAACTCGAAAAAGTCCGATGTCA
>CBDUQI010000211.1:0-10346 GCA_965369325.1 uncultured Gammaproteobacteria bacterium | reverse complement strand
CCGTAAATTTACGCGCGCCTGGCAGCACCGAGCGCTCCAGCGAGCCAACGGCCTTGTTGTACGCCGCCACACTTCTGCCCAGCTGTACACCGACGCCGCTCAAGTGCGTGGTGAACGCGCCGAGACGTTTGTGCAGCGATTCGGCCAGATCGCGGATTTGCCTGGCGTTTTCGGCCAGTGCAAGTTGGCGCCAACCGTAGCTGACCGCTTTCAGCAGCGCGACCAGACTGGTCGGCGTGGCCAGGATAACTTTGCGGCTAATTGCCTCATCCAGCAGCGTAGGTCTTTCGGCCATCGCGGCGGACAGTATCTGATCGCCGGGCACAAACATGATGACAAATTCCGGGCTGTGCTCGAATTGTGCCCAGTAGCGGCGGGCGGCAAGTTCGTCAATGTGTTTGCGCATGAGCTGGGCGTGACGTTTAAGAGCGGTGCGTCGTGCTGCATCGTCCACCGCCTCTACGGCCTCCAGGTAAGCATCCAGCGGTGTTTTGGCATCCACAACCATCTCGCGCGTCTCCGGCATACGCACGATCATATCCGGGCGAATCGCGCCATCCTCGGTGCGCTGATGCCATTGCTCAACAAAGTCGCAGTGCTGCACCATGCCCGCCAGTTCGGCCAAGCGTTTCAAGGTGATCTCACCCCATTGCCCGCGTACTTCGGGGCGCTTTAGTGCAGTGACCAGGTGTTGGGTCTCGGTGCGCAACGCGCGCTGGGCTTCGTGCACCTCGTGCAGCTCCTGCTTGATGGTGCCGAAGGCCACGTTGCGTTCTTTCTCGATCTCGGCAATCTGTTTCTGCGTCCGCGCGAGCGCCTCTGCCACCGGCCCGAGCATCTGGTTGATGGCGGTTTTTTGAGCCGTCAGATCTGCGCTTGCCTGCACTTGGTGGGCGCCAAGATTCTCACGGGCGAGTTTCAGGAATGACTCACTTTTGGTCGCCAGCGAGCGGTCGGCCAATTCACTGAACACCCCGGTCAGACGCTGCCCGGCATGCTCGAAGGCCGCCTCGCGTTCCACGGTGAGCTGCTCTTCCTGCTTCACACGCTCGCTCAATACCGCGTTGGCCGTATCCAATGAACGAATCTCGCGCTCGGCGGCGCGTGATGTAAACAACCAGCCGAAAAGCCAACCGATGCTAAACAGTGCCAGTACCCCCAGCCCGAGCAGTGCCCAGACCTGCTGATTGAGATTTAGCGAGGTAAGTTGCTCAAGCACTGTTTATACCTCCGCCCGCTCAAGCAGCCAATCAGTCAACTGTGTGACGCTTCCAGCGCAGGCATCTGCGCGCCAGTCCGCCGGGTTTGCATCTGCGACGTATCCGTACGCGGCTGCGACGGTGCGCATGCCGGCCGCTTGGCCGGCCTGAATATCGCGTGCATCGTCGCCCACGTAGATGCACGCCTGTGGTGGCTGGTGAACGGCGGCAGCGGCGTGCAGCAGCGGCATCGGGTGCGGTTTGCGTTCGGCCAGCGTGTCGCCGCACACTACGGCGCCCGCTCGCTTAGTGAGGCCCAGGGCTTGTAGCAGTGGTGCGGTAAGCCAGCCAGGTTTATTGGTGACAATGCCCCAGGCGACGCCGCGCGACTCCAGCGAACAGAGTAGTGTGTCGATGCCCTCGAACAACACAGAGGCCCGGCTTACGCGCGCGTCGTAAATTTCCAAAAAACGCAACACCAGCGCCTGTTGAGCGCGGGGTTCCAGTTCGCCGAAACCCTGGCGAATCAGTCCTGCACTGCCGGTAGATACGTGTGCTCGTAGCTGCTGGTAAGGCAGCTCGGCGCGATGATTTTCCAGCAACAACTCATTGAGTGCCCCGGCCATGTCGGGGGCGGTATCGATGAGCGTGCCATCCAGATCAAACAACGCGGCGGTCATGGCGGGCATGGTTTGTTGCGGCCTACTCAAGGTCTTCGGTGCGGCGGATGTGGTGGGTCATGTAGTTCACCTGCACATTGCGTGTGATCGCGTGGTTGTGCAACACCGGGTCGTAGCGCAGGCCGCTAAGGTCTTGCAGTATCAGCGCGTGATGCCGCGCCCAGGTGTCCAATTCGGACGGGCGAATAAACTTAGCGTACTCATGCGTCCCGCGCGGGACCAGATTGAGCACATACTCGGCGCCAACCACAGCCAGTGCGTACGCGGCGGGTGTGCGATTGATGGTGGAGAAGAACACGTGCCCGCCGGGGCGTACCAGGGTAGCGCACGCGGCCACGATGGATGCCGGGTCGGGGACGTGTTCCATCATCTCCATGCACGTCACCACGTCGAACTGCCCCGCGTGCGCCTCAGCATAGGCTTCAACCGCTGCGCATTCGTAGCCGATGTCCAGATCCGCTGAGAGCGCGTGAGCCGCCGCGGCGGCCAGTGCACGTTTACTTAGGTCCAGGCCTATCGCCTGAGCGCCGTTGCGGGCAAGCGCCTCTGTCAGCAAGCCGCCGCCACAACCCACGTCAAGGGCGCGCGCGCTGGCCAGCTCGCAGCCGTTGACGATGTACTCAACCCGCAAGGGGTTAATTTCGTGCAGGGTTTTGAAGTCCCCATGAGGGTCCCACCACTGCTCGCCAAGGGATTCAAAGTGGGCGACTTCGTTGGGGTCGACGTTTTGCTCAGAGGTGCTCATGGGGCATTTGTTGCTTGAGGGCTCAAGGGTTGATCATATCCTGTGCGATGCGCTTGCCCCATTGTCCGGCACGGGCGCAGATATCGGCTTGGTCCATTCGTGTGAGCCGCCGCTGCTCGAGCAGCGCGTGCCCGCCCACCCACACGTCCTGCACCTGGCTGGCGCTCGCGGCATAGACCAGTTGCGAGATGGGGTCATAAAGCGGCTGGGTGTTGGGAGCGCGCAGATCTACGCTAATAAGGTCGGCCCATTTGCCGGCTGTCAGCGAGCCGGTGAGGTGTGCCAGCCCGAATGCTTGTGCACCACCGAGGGTGGCCAAGTGTAAGATAGCCGCAGCATCGGCGCTGGTTGGGTCGCCAGTGATCGTTTTGGCCAGCAGCGCGGCGCTGCGCATTTCCCCAAACATATCCAGATCGTTGTTGCTGGCCGCGCCATCGGTGCCCAGGCCCACATTTACGCCTGCGGCCAGCAACTCGGGTACCCGGCAATTGCCGCTGCCCAGCTTCATGTTGGATTCGGGGCAGTGCATCACGTGCGCGCCGTGATGTGCCAGCGCTTCAATTTCACTATCCACCAGCTGTGTCATATGCACGCCGATGAGTGCGGGGGAGAGCAGGCCGAGTTCCGCCAAATGCTCCAATGGCCGCTTGCCGTAACGGGCCTGGAACTGGGCGACCTCATCGGCGGTTTCGTGCAGATGAATGTGTACCGGAGACTCCAGTTGATCGGACAGGCGCTGGATCCGGCGCAACACCTGCGGGCTTACCGTGTAGGGGGCATGGGGAGCGAACACGCAGTGAATCAGCGGGTCGGCCTTCCACGCATCGCGCACTTCCAGCCCTTTGCTGAGGTACTCATCGGGCCCTTGGGCCCAGGCGGTGGCAAAGTCGAACACTGGAATGCCGACGACTGCCCGCATGCCGTACTGCGCACTGGTGCGGGCGATCACATCGGGGAAGAAATACATATCGCTAAAGCACGTGGTGCCACCGAGCAACATCTCGGCGATGGCAAGTTCGGTGCCGTCGCGGACGAAGCGGGCGCTCACCCAGTTTTGCTCCGCCGGCCACACGCGCTCATTCAGCCACTGCGCCAGCGGCAGGTCGTCGGCCAGTCCGCGCAGCAAGGTCATCGCGGCGTGGGTGTGTCCGTTGAACAGCCCGGGCAACAGCACGTGGCCCGGTCGCTCCAGCGTCTGCGCTGGCGTGAATTGTGCGAGCGCGTCGGTTTTGGGCAGAACGGCCAGAATGTGGCCGTTCTCGATCACTACCGCGCCATCGTGGACGACCTCGCCGCGCGGTTGCACTGGGATCACCCAGTCTGCGCAGATCATCAGATCAGCAGGAGTGGTTGTCACAGTGTTGTTGCTCCCGTATGCCTGGTCTGGTCGATGGTGCCGCTCAGGCGGCAGATTCGACCGTGATGTTACGAATTTCGCGCTGCGGTAATGGGATGGTAATTCCGTTGGCGTCGAAGGTCTGTTTGATTCTCTGGATGATATCGCCTCTGACCGGCCAGTAGTCGGCGGTGATAACCCACGCCCGCACGGCCAGCTCCACGCTGTACTCCGCCAACTCCAGCACGAAGATATCGGCGACCGGTTCCTTATGAATGCGCTCCTCGGCGTCCAGCAGCTCGCGAATCAGGCGTTTGGCCGTATCAATATCGTCGTGATAGCCAATTCTGATGACCATGTCGATTCGGCGTCGGCCGCGGACTGAGTAGTTCGTGATGGTGCCGGCCAGCACTTGCGAGTTGGGCACAATAACCTCGCGATTGTCGGCGGTGCGGATGATGGTGTTGAAAATACGCACAGTGTCCACAATACCGGACACGCCAGCCGCCTCAATAAAATGTCCTGGCGAGAAAGGCCGGAACATCACCAGCATGACCCCAGAGGCGAAGTTGGACAGCGAGCCCTGCAGCGCCAGGCCGATGGCCAGTCCGGCGGCACCGAAGATAGCGATAAGCGAGGTGGTGTTGAACTTAAGCGCATCCAGCGTGCCGATAATGACGGCGATCAGCAGCGCCATATAGGCGATACTGGTCAGGAATCCAACCAGCATTGGGTCTACATCGCCCCGTTTCAGGACGCGGCGCAGCAGTGCGACAGCCATTTTTGCCAACAGCCGACCAATGATGAAAATGGCTAGCGCGACGCCTAGGCGCGTGGCCCAGTCTGGTCCGCTCTCGATAAGCCACTGTAGGGCCTGATCGGTATTGATTTTCTCGAGCATTGCGTTCTCCGTTGGCCGCATAGGTCCCCTTGGCGGGCGCTAGTATACAGATCACTCAGGCTTGTTGGGGGCTCTCGCGCACGGGGGGTATAGGCTGTCAAACGGCGTGTATGGTGGGTGTCTGCGCAGTCATTACGGTTGGTCCGGGGGCTGCCGGCAAGTGCATTTGACAGCTGGCGGAGCGCAGGGCGATCTGGTGTGGCTTTTTCGCCTCGTGCCTGGGTGGGGGCCGGGATCAGGAAAATCGCGCCTTACAGCGCCACAGAGGGTGGGTGAGGGGCTGCCATGTGTTACAATTTACGGTTTAGGGTAGGCATAGCTGGGGTTCAGGGCGGCAGGTGGCAATTGCCACTACAGGCCGTCTTTTTTCATGTCTGAATTAGATCGCGAAATCGTTCCTGTTAATCTCGAAGACGAGATGAAACAGTCGTACCTCGACTACGCCATGAGCGTGATTGTCGGGCGTGCGCTACCGGATGTGCGTGACGGCCTTAAGCCCGTGCATCGACGCGTTCTGTTCGCCATGAGCGTGCTCGGCAACGACTATAACAAAGCCTATAAGAAGTCCGCGCGTGTCGTTGGTGACGTGATTGGCAAGTACCATCCGCACGGCGAAAGTGCGGTATACGACACCATCGTTCGTATGGCGCAGCCGTTTTCCATGCGCTACATGTTAGTGGACGGGCAGGGCAACTTCGGCTCTGTGGACGGCGATACCGCTGCCGCCATGCGTTACACCGAAGTGCGCATGGCCAAGATCACCCATGAGCTGCTGGCTGATTTAGACAAGGAGACGGTGGATTTCGTCGCCAACTACGACGAATCCGAGCATGAACCGTCGGTGATGCCCACTCGGGTGCCCAACCTGCTGGTTAACGGCTCTTCCGGTATCGCCGTCGGCATGGCCACCAATATTCCGCCGCATAACCTGGGTGAGGTAGTTAGCGCCTGCATTGCATTGCTTGATGATGAGACGCTGGATATCGACCAGCTGATGGAATACTTGCCGGGGCCGGATTTCCCGACGGCTGGCATGATCAACGGCGCCATGGGCATTCGACAGGCTTATCGCACCGGGCGTGGGCGCATCTATGTGCGCGCCAAAGCCGATTTTGAAGAAATCAAAAACGGTCGCGAGCAGATTGTCGTCACCGAGTTGCCGTACCAGGTTAACAAGGCCCGCCTGCTCGAGAAAATTGCCGAACTGGTGCGCGAGAAGCGCCTGGAAGGCATCAGCGGCCTGCGTGATGAGTCGGACAAAGACGGCATGCGCATGGTAATTGAGCTGCGCAAGGGCGAGGTGGGTGAGGTTGTACTCAACAACCTGTACAAACAGACCCTGATGCAAAGCGTGTTCGGCATCAATATGGTGGTGCTGACCGATGGCCGTCCGCGGCTATTAAACTTAAAAGAGATTCTGGAAGCCTTTTTGCGCCATCGGCGCGAAGTGATCACCCGACGCACCATCTTCGAGCTGCGCAAGGCCCGCAATCGGGCCCACGTACTGGAAGGCCTGGCAGTTGCGCTGGCTAATATCGATGAGGTGATCGCGCTGATCAAGGCCTCGCCTTCACCCGCAGAAGCGCGGGCCGGATTGCAGGCACGCGCCTGGCGTGCGGGCGCGGTGAACGAGATGATCGCGCGGGCGGGTGCCGATGTTACCCGCACCGAAGATCTGCCGGAGGGTTGTGGCTTAACCGATGAGGGTTATTGGCTTTCGGCGGTGCAGGCCAAAGCTATCCTCGACCTCCAGCTACAGCGCCTTACCGGCCTCGAGCAAGATAAAATAATAAAAGAATACAAAGTGTTACTCGATAAGATTGAGGATCTACTTGATATTCTGGAAAGCACCGACCGGCTAACCTCTGTGATCCGCGATGAGCTCAAGGCAATTACCGAAGAGTACGCCGACGAGCGCCGCACCGAGATCAATACTGCGCATCTGGATCTGACTGACGAAGACCTGATTACTGAAGAGGATGTAGTTGTCACACTGTCGCACGCAGGCTATGCCAAAGCACAGCCAGTGACTGACTATCAGGCGCAGCGTCGTGGCGGGCGCGGCAAGTCCGCCACCCGCATGCGCGATGAAGACTTTATCGACAAGCTATTCATTGCCAATACACATGACAATCTGTTGTGCTTTTCCAGTCGCGGCAAGGCGTACTGGCTGAAGGTGTACCAGTTACCGCAGGCCTCTCGCGGCTCGCGCGGCAAGCCCATTGTCAATCTGTTGCCGCTGGAATCGGACGAACGCATTACAGCGGTACTGCCGGTACGCGAGTTTTCCGAAGGGTTATTCATCTTCATGGCGACCAGCGCCGGGACCGTGAAGAAGACGCCGTTAACTGCGTTCTCGCGGCCGCGCAGCAACGGCATAATCGCGGTGGATTTGCGTGGCACCGACCAGCTGGTAGACGTGGCGATTACCGACGGTCACACCGACATTATGCTGTGTGCCAGTACAGGTAAATCTATCCGCTTTAACGAGCAGGATGTCCGTGCCATGGGCCGTACCGCGGCCGGCGTGCGCGGTATTAAGCTGCCCGACGGTCACGAGGTGATCGCGCTGATTGCGATGGCGCCGGATACCGACGACCGCATGCTGTTGACCGCGACCGAAAACGGCTACGGTAAGCGCACTGCTGCAACCGAGTTTCCGGTGCAGGGCCGCGGCGGTCAGGGCGTGATCGCGGTACAGGCATCCGATCGCAATGGTCGTGTCGTCGGGGCGCTGTTGGTGGCGGATGAGGATGAGATCATGCTCATCAGTAGCAATGGCACGCTGGTGCGCACTACAGTGCACAACATCTCAATCATGGGGCGCAATACTCAAGGCGTTACCTTGATTAAGGTAGGCGAGGGCGATGCACTTGTCGGCCTGGAGCGCATTGAGGTGATCGACGAAGAAGGCGAGGATGCCCAGGATGAAGGCGCAGATGCGGCCGCAGCGCCAGCAGATGATGATACCTCGGATGAGGCGCCATCAAGCGACGAGTAGATCTGCCACAAGCAACGCCACCCAATGCGGCAACTTCGAACCTAAGCTAAACACCACTGTATCGAGGACTTCCTAATGAGTAGCCCTACCCGGGTTTACAACTTCAGTGCTGGTCCGGCGGTGCTGCCGCCGCCTGTGTTGGCGCAGGTGCGCGAAGAACTGCTCGACTGGCAGGGATGCGGCATGTCGGTGATGGAGATGAGCCATCGCGGGCCCCAGTTCAGCGCTATCGCCGAGCGCGCTGAGATGCAACTGCGCCAGTTGCTGTCGGTGCCCGAGCACTACAAAGTGCTGTTCCTGCAGGGCGGCGCCACCGGGCAGTTTTCCAGCGTTGCGATGAATCTGGCGGGCCCTGATCAACACGTTGACTACGTGGTGACCGGAACCTGGGGTAAAAAAGCGGTGGCCGCAGCGCGCAAGCTGACCCAGGTGCATGTGGCGGCTGACACCGCAGACAGCAATTACACTACCATCACGCCGCTCGAACAGTGGTCGCTCGGCGACGATGCCGCCTACGTGCACTACACGCCGAACGAGACGATTGGCGGAGTGGAGTTTCACGAGATCCCGCAGGTGGGCGACGTACCGCTGGTGGCGGATTACTCTTCCACGTTATTGTCTCGCCCTATCGATGTTAGCCGTTTCGGGCTGATTTATGCGGGCGCGCAAAAAAACATAGGCCCGGCCGGGCTCACGGTGGTGATTGTGCGCGAGGACCTGCTCGGCCATGCGCGCGCGCAGACCCCGCGGGTGATGGACTACAAGGCGCTGGCCGATTCCGGCTCAATGTTGAACACGCCGCCAACGTTCACCTGGTATGTCGCAGGCCTGGTGTTCGACTGGATCGCGCAGCAGGGCGGGCTGGCGGCGATGGGCAAGCGCAACGAAGCCAAGGCCGGACGGCTGTACGCCGCGATCGACGCCTCTGACTTTTATAGTAACCCGGTGCGCCCGCATGCGCGCTCCTGGATGAACGTACCGTTTGTGCTGGCCAAGCCCGATCGCGATGCCGCGTTCCTAGCGCAGGCCGCCGCCGCCGGGTTGATGACGTTAAAAGGTCATCGCTCGGTCGGGGGGATGCGCGCCAGCATTTATAACGCGATGCCGGATGAAGGTGTGGATACGTTGATCGAGTTTATGCGCGAGTTCGAACGCGCCGACGGATAAGTAGCACAACCCTAACCCCACGGATGTCCCTATGAGTTTTCAAATACTCACGCTCAATAATATCGCCGCCAGTGGGCTTGCTCGGTTGCCGCGCGAGCTATATCAGGTGAGTGATAGTTGCCGGGAGCCGGATGCAATTATGGTGCGCTCAGCGAAAATGCATGATATGCAAATCGCCCCCAGCGTTCGCGCAGTGGCTCGCGCTGGCGCTGGCACTAACAACATCCCGATTGAGCAGATGAGCGCGCGTGGTGTGCCGGTGTTTAACGCGCCTGGCGCTAACGCCAATGCGGTGAAGGAATTGGTGCTGGCGGGGATGCTGCTGGCCGCTCGTAACCTCGGCCCTGCCTGGGCGTACGTGCGCGATCTGGATGCGCAGGACCCCGGCCTGAGCAAGGCAGTTGAGCAGGGCAAGAAGCAATTTGTTGGCTACGAACTGCCGGGTAAGACCTTGGGTGTGATCGGCTTGGGCGCTATCGGTGTCGAGGTGGCGAACGCCGCACGGGTGTTGGGGATGAAAGTGCTGGGTTTCGACCCTCAGTTAACGGTCGCGCGCGCCTTGCAGCTGTCCGCCGATGTGCAGCAAGCAGCGAATATCGCGCAGGTATTTTCCAGCGCAGATGTCATCAGTTTTCATGTGCCGCTGAATGAGCACACGCGCGGGCTCGCGAATGCTCGTTGCCTGGGCATGCTGAAGGAAGGTGCGGTGCTGCTCAATTTCGCGCGCGGTGGCATTGTGGATGAGCAGGCGCTGCGCGCCTGCATTGCCGAGGGCAAGGTCGGTACCTATGTTACCGACTTCCCGCACGATGATTTAAAAGACCACCCCAACGTCATTGCCTTGCCGCATCTAGGCGCGTCGACTGTCGAAGCCGAGGAAAATTGCGCGGCCATGGTGGCGGATTCGCTGCGAGCGTTTCTCGAGCATGGCAACATCGTACGGTCGGTGAATTTCCCCGAGGCGAGTATGCCGCGGGCGGGCGGTTTTCGGCTGGCGGTAGCGCATGCGAATGTGCCGAATATGGTTGGGCAGATCACCACTACGGTGGCTGAGGCGCAACTGAATATCGTTGATCTGTTGAACAAGTCACAGCACGAGGTGGCCTATACAATACTGGACGTGGAAGCGCAGGTGTCCGACGCTTTGATGAACAAGATAAACGCGATTGACGGGGTGACGGCGGCCAGCCGCTTTCGTCCCGTACAAGAGTAACCCGTATTTTGCAGGCCCACTTTACACATCTTCAGGTAGCGCGATGACCGCGGTGCCCCCTTTGTGGTCAATTGCACCTGGCGGGCGGTTGCGCGGTTGCATAC
>CBDUQI010000210.1:0-10347 GCA_965369325.1 uncultured Gammaproteobacteria bacterium | reverse complement strand
TCGCTGTCCAAGTGCCCGAGCAAACCAGCGCCGATACCCGCGCGCAGGACGGCAAGCCCTACGAAGACATATTGACGGCTTTCCACGAGATCCCCCAGGTCGTCTTGCTGGGCGACCCAGGCGCGGGCAAGAGCACCACGCTGCGACGCCTGGCGACAAAGCTGGCGCAGCGGGCACAACACGACGCCAACATCCCCCTCCCGCTGCTTTGCGCGTTGAACGCGTGGCGCGGTGACGAGCCGCTGATCGAATTTCTGCGCCAGAACACGCCAGAACTGAGCGAGCTTGAAGCAAATCTAATTGGCGGCAGGATCATCCTGCTGCTGGACGGCCTCAACGAAGTGCCCACCGGCAAGCGCCACAGCAAAGCCCAGCAACTTCGCCAGCTACTGAGCCAGATGCCGCCTAACACGCCGGTGGTTGTGTGTTGCCGACGCGACGACTACACCGCCGACATCAATCTGCAACTGGATACCCTCACGCTGGAACCGTTGTCCCCCCCACGGGTCCGCGCGGTATTGACACACTGGTTGGCGCAAAGCGAGGAGCACACAAAAGCCGGTGCCGCGGATCAACTGTTCTGGCAACTCGCGGGTGATGAGCGGCTGGCAGAAGTGTTCGACATCTGGCGGGACTGCGGCCTGGATGAAGCGTTTTTCTGGCGGGCCAACGACATCCGCGAAGGCGAGGCTGCCTACGCCAAAACAACCGTTGCGCAGGACCAGATATGGCGCGACTGCGTCCGCGACCCGCGCAGCCTGGTGCGCCTGGCGGGCAACCCCTTCATGCTCACCATGTTGTATCAGGTGTGGGTGCTTGATGAGGGTGAATTGCCCAGCAACCGGGGTGAGCTGTTTCGTGTGTTTATCTACCGGTTGCTCGCACGTGAAAACCTGCTCACCAGAACACCGACGGGCACCCCCATTCCTACCGATGCCGGACAGGCGCTGCTCGACGGGCTCACCGCGCTGGCGGGGAAACTGCAAGGCGAGCACACAACGGATGCGCGCGAAGAAGGGGCCGCCACAACAATCCCTCGCGAGGTCGCCGTGCAGGCGCTGGGCAGCAAGGCGAGCATGAAGTACGCAGAGGACACCACCCTGATTGAGGGCGGCGCCGATGTTCACTTCCGACATCAATTGTTTCAGGAGTACTTTGCGGCGCTGGCCATGCGCCAACGGCTCGAGGCCACCCCGCCTGCAGATGCGTCACTGTTCTGGCCGGAAGCCCGATGGTGGGAGCGTACCGGCTGGGAGGAGGCAGCGATCCTGCTGGCAGGACTCTATGCTGAGGATTGCTACCCGGTTGTGAACTGGCTGCGCGACGCCCAACCAGAGGTCGCTACGGCGTGTGTTTTGCGCAGCGGTGCGTTAATCGGCGACCGACCCGCCCTGATGAAAAGCCTGACCCGTGCGTGGCAACCCAGATTAGAAGGCGCCAACAGGGAACCGAACATTCGCGCGCGGGCGGCTGTCGGGCGCGCGCTGGGTGCGCTGGACCTGGATGGACGCACAGGTGTGGGGTTGACGCCTGCCGACGTCCCGCAAATCGAATGGGTGGCGATACCCGGTGGGCGCTTTGTCTACCAGGACGGTAAAGATACTACCCGTCAGGTGGCGCCGTTTTCGATCGCCAAGCACTTGGTGACCAATGCGCAGTTCCAGGCGTTCATCGCCGATGGTGGCTACGCCGATGACCGCTGGTGGCAAGATCTGGACGTACCGACCGGGCACCGCCAGCCAGAGCCACCACGGTGGGCGTTGCCTAACCACCCGCGCGAGATGGTGAGCTGGTTCGAAGCGATGGCGTTCTGCGCGTGGCTGAGCAAGCGTACAGGTCTGGACGTGCGCTTGCCCGGCGAATGGGAATATGAGCGGGCCGCACGTGGTGAAAACGGTCGCACCTATCCCTGGGGCGATGCCTGGCAAAACGGGTACGCCAACACGCGTGAATCGCGAATAGAAAGAACCACTGCCGTCGGGTTACTCCCCGAAGGAGCATCACCCGAAGGCGTCATGGATCTGGCAGGGAACCTCTGGGAATGGTGCCTAAACGAGTATCATCACCCCGACAAGACGCAGGCTCAGGGTAGCGTGTCTCGTGTGTTGCGCGGCGGCTGCTGGCTCGACTTCCAGGGCCGCGCGCGTGCTAACCTCCGTATCTACAGCGATCCGGTCTACCGTGACGGCCTCATCGGTTGTCGTCTTGTTTGCTCGTCCCCCATCTTGTGAACCGCTGCACACTGTACCGCGCGCAGCGCGGTCGAAAATTTTCGCACCATCGCGCTCACATTACCCAACCTCCAACCCGTGGTGTATGCTGGTCCCGCCAGTAAACTGGCGGGGCAGCCCGGCATCGAGTCTCGTGTGTTGCGCGGCGGCTCCTGGAACAACAACCAGGGCAACGCGCGTGCTAACAACCGTATCAACAACGATCCGGACAACCGTAACAACAACATCGGTTTTCGTCTTGTTTGCTCGTCCCACATCTGCCTTTTGCCCGCCATGGGCCGGAAATTTGCGCCGACTACGGTTTGCGTAATACGGCGGCGGGTGGATAGATGGCGCGGGTCCGTCCCGTCCGCATGCCCCCCTCGGGCATCGGGCGCATATAGAACCGAGGCGCCACCCGGGCCTAGCCCCGTGGCGCCTCACCTTTTCGTAACCAGCCGCCAAGCAATCGCCCCACCTCAGCGACTTAGCGCCGTCGCGGCGACTCGCCGCTTGACGGAGCGTTTTGACGCGTGGCAGGTCGGTCGCATCAGTTTTGCCGAGTTTGATGCGATGTGGACAGAGATCAGTCAGGGATGGGGGACGAGCAAACAAGACGAAAACCGACGCGGTCGTTACGGCCGTCCGGATTGAGGTGGATACGTCCGGCAGCACGCGCGCTGGCCCGAACGCCGTACCAGGAGCCCCCGCGCAACACACGAGACCCGCTAACCAGACGCTGCGTTTTGTCGGGGTATTGGCGCTCGTTTAGGCACCACTCCCAGACGTTTCCTGCAAGATCCATGACACCTTCGGGTGATGCCCCGTCGGGGAAAACCCCGACGGCAGTAGTTGTTCCTATTCGCGATTCGCGCGTGTTGGCGCACTCATCTTGCCACGCATCACCCCAGGGATAGGTACGATCGTTTTCACCACGTGCGGCCCGCTCATATTCCCATTCGCTAGGCAGGCGCACCTCCAGACCCATGCGCTCGCTCAGCCACACGCAGAACGCCATCGCTTCGAACCAGCTCACGCTCTCTCGCGGATGATTGGGCAGCCCCCACCTAGGTGGCTGTGGCTGACGGTGTGCCGAGGGTACGTCCAGATCTTGCCACCACCGATCGCTTGTATACCCATCCTCAGCAATCACGAAAGCCTGAAACTGTGCGTTGGTGACTGAATATTTCGCCATCCGAAAAGGTTCAACACTGAACGAGCGCCCCTGAAGGGAGACCTCTCCGGCTCCGATTCGGCACCAGCGGATTTCCGGGATGCCGCCAGAAACGCCCACCCCGGGACGGATGTCTCCAATTTCCGCAAGGCGGAGCCCAATTTCCAGCCGACGCGCATGCGCAGTCGCACCATCGGCGATCTGCTCAAGTAGCGAGCCACACTCTGAGGTGAGGAATGCTGTCGTCTCGTTATCCGCCTCCAACGAGGTTAACAACCCCGCTTGCCGCAATGACTGTCGGGCAGGCTGCAACACCTCATCCGGCCAGCGCAGGCGGTCATCCCGGCCCGCGTTCACCCACACACCCACCGCCGATCGAACAGCCTCGGATAATCTCAGCGCCTCGCGCTGCTCATCTATCCATTGGCGTAAGCGTGGCCATTCTCGTACCAACGCCTCGTGCGCCACCTCAACGGTGGCCTGCTCAGAGGCGGGATTGCGACCTAGCACCAGCAAGCGTGCGCCCGGACCGGCCAGATGGCGTAGCAGCAATTTCTCATCCTCATCAAAGGCATCCATCGGCGCGCGCCGACGCGTGTCTCCGGTCTCGCCGCCGGGGCTCACCAGACGTAAGAGCACACCCGGCATCATGCCGCCTTGCGCCTCGTCCAATTGTCCGTAGATTTGCTCCGCGTGTTGTGCGATGGCCCCTTTCACCCCGCCCATTTCTTCATAAGTGTCATGCCGCATGTGCGAGTCTTTGTCGTCCCACAACGCACGCAGCGCAAATTCCATCAACGCCAAATTCCCCGGCTCTTCACCAACATCCGCCAGCAAACGTTTCACCAGCCCGGGTTCGAACTGCAGCTCGGTACGCCGCGCTGGCCGGGTAATCGCCTGTTCGAGTTCCTCTGAGGTCATCGGCACCAAGTTCACTTGCCGTTGCATCAACGCCTGCCCCAGCTCGCGATGCTCAATGGCACTCGCGTAAAAATCCGCCCGTAACGTCATCACGACGGTCACCGATTTGTCACGTGCCCCGTGCAGCAACCCGTCAATGAACCGGCGCACATGGTTGGCATACACTCGCTTTTCCTCACGTCCATCCGGCCGGTGCGTGTACAGTTCCTCCCATTGGTCCACGAGCAGCAACACACGGTCGGTACCGGGCTGCTTCTCCAGCACCCGGCGCGTGACGTCGGCGGGGGTAATCTTGCTACCGGCCAACCCCTCCGCCATTTTGTTTATCTCAAATAATCGGTCGGTCTCACTCAGCGTTGGTTCAAGATGCGGCATTAGCGCGGCTGCAAACGCTTTGAAGGGATCGGCACCGGGCACCATCGTCACCGCTTCCCACACTGCATCACCACCCGGCTGGCGCAGGATCGGGATTAAGCCCGCGCGGACAACAGAAGACTTACCACCGCCCGACGGTCCCACCACCGCGACAAAATTATCCTCAACTACCTTTTGATGAAGCTGGTCGGTCACCGCATCACGCCCGAAGAAAAAAGGCGCATCTTCCTCTCGAAACACATCAAGACCGCGATAGGGGCACACCCGCGCGCTCACATGTGCCGAGTGCGCCCGCACCGATTCCGGCGACTCCCCACGAATCGCCGCAGCCAGAATATTCAGAGTTTCGTCGTCATCAATGTCTTCGCGTAAATCCACCCAGGTGTGCGACCCCATGAATCCGAGGGCAGGGTCGGCACCGGGCAGCAATACGGGTATTACCCGAAAGTTGTTGTCGGGCGTTTGGCGATGTAACGCTAAATCCCGCTCGCGCTGCTGCCAGTTGCCCATCGGCCCTGGGCCCAGCAACACGGCGACGCTGCGGCAGTTACTCAGCGCCTTCTCCAGTTCTTGCGGCCACGGCAACCCAGGCACCAGCGAGCGCCGGTCCAGGAAACCGGAAATTCCCCGTTGCGCCAGCGCCGCGTGAATATGCTCGGCCAGGGCATGATCGGGGGTGCTATAACTGAGAAACACGTCTTTCACTGCCCAATCCTACTTCGCATCCCGCCGGCACGCGACCGTGGTGCGATGTCCACGCATATGTAACGCCCTACACAAAGGTGCGATAAATCAGAGACCACCGCACTACATCACCGTGGATCACGTGGTCCTGCGCTGGTCAGCGCGATGGCGGTTTGTCATCGCACCGCCCAGCCTCAGCGCTCGTGAATCAACACTAAGACAACATCAATATATTGTTTAACTGGGAGTCATCTGGATGAAACTTCGTAATACCCTGGGCCTTGCACTGTTGTGCGGCGTTGGCCTGGCACAACCCGCGCTCGCGGAACGCGAATTCGCGGACATCTACACGCAGTGTGGCATTGGAGCGGTCATCGCGCCGAATAATGAGGCGGTCGCCGCCGTCACTAACGTCACCTGGGATCTGGGCACCACCGCCATCAGCTCAAACGCCTCGTCCGCCAGCTCCTGTAAGGGCGGCTCGGCGGAGAGTGCGGCGCTCATTTTTCAAACACTGCCGGAACTTGAGAAAGACTTGGCGCTGGGCGATGGCGAGCATCTGAGCGCCTTGGTCACTGTGCTGAGGATTGCACCCGCGAATGAGGAGGCGTACGTGCTTTCTTTGCGGGCCCGCTTTGCTGAGGTCGCCGCGCAGGATGCGTACACCAACGCCAGCCGCTACGACAAGGCAGCCGCCGTTCATGGCCTGCTCCGTACTCGCAGCTAATCTCGCAGCACGAGAGGCTCCCCGGCCCATCAGGGTCGGGCAGCTCTCGCGGCGAGCGCGATGGGGCCACCGGTGGCAACTGCTGGCGGTTGCCTGTGGCTGCCTGGTTATTGCCGTAGCGCCTCATGCCAAGGCAACAACGGCGTCTGACAGCGCATCCATCAATGTCACTTCGGCAGAATTGGCTTCGCTCGCCGCCCACCCTACCTGGCGGCGGTTGCTCAAGGCAGACAAGCGCGACGACGCACAAAGCGCGGTCACCTCGCCTGAGTATTTTATCAGCCAAGACCCTCACACCACGCCCATCCGGGAGTTGCAACTCACACTCCAGGCATGGCCACCGACAGCGGGCGTAGAACCAGACGAGCACCCACATTGCCGGTTCCCCGCGCGTTACTTCTGGCTATCGTATGAACTGCAACGCCCGCAACTCAGAGATTACGCCGCTTGCACGCGATTGCTAAACTGGGCGAAGTTTGACGCGCTGGAATCCCTCTCACTGATCATGGTAAGTGGCTACTTCGGCAACCCGGCGTCCAGCTTCGGCCACAGCCTTCTGCGACTGAACAACGGCGACGGCTCGGGCGAATCATCGCTTCTGGACCTGGGCATCAACTTTGGCGCCCAGGTGCCGCCGAAAGAGAACACACTCCTCTACATTCTAAAAGGGCTATTCGGCGGATACTCGGCCGGCTTTTCTGATAAGACCTTCTTCGAACACGACCAAACCTACAGCCGGCTGGAGTTCCGCGACCGCTGGGAGTACGAGCTTGCCTTAACGGATTACGAGCAGACATTGCTTGTGTTGCACCTCTGGGAACTCGCGGGCACCAAATTCCAGTACTTCTTTTTGCACCAGAACTGCAGCTTCCGCTTGGCAGAGTTGCTGGAGTTGGCAAGCGGCGAAGACATTTTGTCTGGGGTGAGAATATGGTACGCCCCGGTATCGCTGTTTCATGACTTACGGGAATTGAAACGCGAAGACGGCACCGCTTGGTTCACCAAAGTAGGCTTTGTGCCGTCAGCGGAGCGGACGCTCACTGAAACCTTGAGCGGGCTAACCCCGGATGAACACGCAGCATTCTTGGCGCTGCTATCAGCGCCCGAGGACAAGGTGGCCGAGACGTCGCTGAGCACGGCGCGTCAAGCCCATGTACACAGTGCCGCGCTTGCTTACTACAACTATCGGCTGGCCTCGGCGAAGGAAGCCGATAAGCCCGAGATCGAACGGCAACGGGCGGACATCCTGCGAGCACGCTTAAGCCTGCCACCGACAGTAGAGGTAAGGACGCCGGCCACATCGTTGCGCCCACCTTCTTCGCGTGCCGCACCCTCCGCGCTCGATACCGGTGTGGGTTACATTGAGGGGCATGGCAGTTACCTAAGTATCGGGTACGCGCCATTTCGTTACGGCGGCGTTGGCAACAACTCGCTGGGTAATTCCTCACTGATCGTCGCGGATCTGCAGGTCGGGCTCAACGCTGATGACGGGTTGTTTTTGGATCATCTGGATCTAATTCGCGCCAGAAAAATCACCACCCAACATGGGGTAATCCCGGAGCGCGGCGGCAATTCCTGGGAAGTCGCTGTTGGTGTGCGTCGCCAGCGCAATGCCTGCCTGGGGTGTTTGGAAGGATTCGCTGAAGGCCGGCTTGGGCGATCTGCGCGCGTAGGCTCCCAGGTTAAGCTCACTGCCGCGATGGGCGCCCGCTTGTCCACACGCGAGAGTCACTTTGAATTGGCCCCGCAACTCGCGGCGATATTCTCCCCTCGGGCACACTGGCAGATGGAGGTGGCCAGCGAATGGTTCGTCGCACGCCATTCGGACCGTCATCAACTTAACCTGAACTCGGTGTTCGCCGTGTCGCAAACCACTGAGTTGTCACTCGCCGCACAATTCACCGAACAAGCCAATCAGGTACGACTGGCGTTCACTCGACGGATGTAACCCCGTGCGCATGAAGAGGCGCCACTTGTGACGAGGCCGTTGCATTAGAAAAAAAACGCCGCCCCATGATAGGGCGGCGCAAATACGGCTTTCGCCGCTGCAAGTCTTCTAAGCTCTTACGTCGAAAATTCCCATTGGCGGCGTCTGCGCAGTAAACCCTGGAAACACCGAGCCGAGTAGGCCCGGGTCAAGGTCCATTCTTGCCACCATCAACTCGGACAACACCTGACGCCAGTCCACCCCCACGGACAAACCGTCGTCGGCGGTTGGGGCCAGCGGTAACCCACCCCAGTTCGAGTACACCTGTCCGCCATTGACACCGCCGCCCATCGCCAGCATGACGCTACCGTTGCCGTGGTCGGTACCGGCCGAACCATTCACCAGCAGCCGGCGACCAAACTCGGTCATCGTTATTACCGTCACATTGTCGCGGAACTCCACAATGTCCTCGTGGAACGCGGCCAGTGCATTCGCAAATTCTGGCATCAGGATGTTCAATCGATTGCGCTCGTCGTCATGCGTATCCCAACCGCCAACGTCTACGCAAATGATATCCATGCCGATGCAGGCCTTGATGAGTTGCGCCACCTCCAACATGTCCTGAGCAAACGGGTCGTCTCCGTAAGTCACGTTGGGCGGAAACGTATCGAAGTCCACACCCTTCAGGACGGCGGATGCATCCAACGCGCGGATTGCCTCAGTATGTAAAAGATCGCTACCTCCCTCGTATACCTCTCGTGTTGCCTCCTCAATAAATGGAACGTAGGCCTCGTTCTCGCTCTTGATCCCAAAGCTCTGTATCGAGTTAAGGCCCGTCGGCACGCCGCCGCGGAGTGATTTCTGCACCCCCTGCCCGTATCCGACGGCTTGAAAGAACGTGCCATTGATTCCAGGCCCCTCGGTTAGGTAGCGCCCCAGCCATCCGTTCAGGCCGTTGTCAATCTGCACACTGTCGTAGCCACACTCCATCAGCGCTTGCGCGTTAAAGTGCGAGCGCACCTGGGGCACCAGACCGGCACCGTGCACCACCGCCAACTCGCCGGCTGCGAATGCTGGTTGCAACGCGCCCATCTGGGTGTGCAAGCCAAAAAAACCGTCCAGGTCCATCACCTCGGCAGGCGAGAGCAACTCATCGCGATTTAATTTGTCGTAGTGCATATCGCCGTACGGCGGCACCAGATGCATCCCATCCGCGGCGCCTCGTTGAAAAATGCATACCACCACATCGCGGGTGCGTTGCCCCGGTGCATCGGCGCGTGCAACCAGTGGGAGTGCGGCAGGCAGGGCTCCGGCGGCTTTTACAAACGTACGTCTTGAAATCTTCATTGTTGTTACCTCCGGGGTTATCGAGTCTGAAAGTAGGTAGAGCCACACAGCAGCGCGAACACGCCCTCACGCGCTCGCAACAATGATGGCTCGGTCAACGGTGTATCTGGGCTGGGTGCGGTGCCCTGGGCATACATCACCAACGCATCTCGATCGCGCGTGTCCAGCGTGCGATACACCAGATTCGCGGCCATGTTGTCGACGATGCTGTTAGCGGTATTCGCGTCATCGCACAACCCCGGCAGATCAATCGTCACCCCGGGGACATTCGCCTCGGCCAACGCAATCGCCTCGCTCCATCGCGTTAGCATGCTGTTAGTGTTGATCCAGTACCCCGCCACGTCCGGATAGCCATTCGGCGGTGCCCAGGCGAAGGGCGAGTGACCCAGCCGTCCAACCAGCTCGCCCAGTTCCGCAACACCATCGATATTTGAATCAATCGTGACCACGGCATCGCTGGCACGGAGCATTGAGGCCACGTACGTGTAGGGCCGCTTAACTTTGCTATCGCTCTCAAGAACATCCATAAACTCGGTGGAGTGCAGCAACTCGCGTAACATGGCCTTAATATCGCCATCAGTGCCGTACGCGCTTGCTACCTGATCGACAATGCCCTGCGAGGGGTCATCGTCGATAAAGCGCCGACACAGCTTCGTCGCCAACTGCTTGGCCGTGTCCACGGCACGGTCTTGCGCGAGGATACGCAGCACTTCAAACCCCATCGCCTGGCCGCCGCCTGGGATTAATTTACCCAAAAATTGACGCGGCTCGACACTATGCAGATTCGGATCGAAGAGGAATTCGCCAAAGTTCTCCGGTGTGAAGTCAATGGTCCAGCCGGTGAGACAATAGGCAGCCGCTTTTACGTCCTCTTCGGTAAACCCCGTGGGCTCGTTGTCGTAGCCACCATTCACACCAATTGTGTGTAGCTCCATCAGCTCCCGGGCATAGTTCTCATTGATGCCATCCACGGTGTTGACGA
>CBDUQI010000209.1:0-10512 GCA_965369325.1 uncultured Gammaproteobacteria bacterium | reverse complement strand
ATATCCACATTTTCTGCAGTTCGGCCCGTTCCGTCAGCAACTCTTCCTTGCGGGTTCCGGAGCGGTTGATATTGAAGGCCGGGAACACACGTTTCTCGGCAATCCGCCGGTCCAGGTGTATCTCCATATTGCCGGTGCCCTTGAACTCCTCGTAGATCACATCATCCATGCGCGATCCGGTATCGATGAGCGCGGTGGCGATAATGGTCAGGCTGCCGCCTTCTTCGATATTGCGTGCGGCACCGAAGAAGCGCTTCGGGCGGTGCAGGGCGTTGGCATCTACGCCGCCGGTCAGCACCTTACCGGATGAGGGCACCACCGTGTTGTAGGCACGCGCCAGGCGTGTGATGGAGTCGAGCAGGATAACCACATCGAGCTTGTGCTCTACCAGGCGTTTAGCCTTTTCGATGACCATTTCGGCCACCTGCACGTGGCGGCTGGCAGGCTCATCGAAGGTGCTTGAGACCACCTCGCCGCGCACGGAGCGCGCCATCTCGGTCACCTCTTCTGGCCGCTCATCAATCAGCAGCACAATGATGTGACATTCTGGATGGTTGTTCGCAAGGGAATGCGCGATGTTCTGTAGCAGCATGGTCTTGCCCGCTTTGGGCGGAGAGACCAGCAATCCGCGTTGACCTTTGCCGATTGGCGCCACCATATCGATGATGCGTGCGGTCAGATCCTCGGTGCTGCCGTTGCCGGCTTCCAGCTTCAGACGCTCGCGCGGGAACAGAGGTGTCAGATTTTCGAACAACACCTTGTTCTTTGCGTTCTCCGGCGCGTCCAGATTGATCTGGCTTACCTTCAGCAGCGCGAAGTAACGCTCACCATCTTTTGGTGGGCGAATCAGGCCCGAGATGGTGTCGCCGGTACGCAAGTTAAAGCGTCGAATCTGGCTGGGTGAGACGTAGATATCGTCCGGGCCGGCCAGGTATGAGCTGTCTGCCGAGCGTAGAAACCCAAACCCATCCTGGAGTATCTCCAGTACACCATCGCCGTATATATTCTCGCCATTACGTGCATGGGCTTTGAGAATGGCGAAGATAATGTCTTGCTTGCGCAGCCGAGCGGTATTTTCGAGTTTGAGCGAGTTGGCCAGTTCCACCAGCGCGGGCGCCGGCAGTTTTTTTAACTCGGTAAGATTCATGGCGCCTTCGGCAGCGCCTGGCTCTGCGATCTCGATTTCCTCGAGTTCCTCATCGCTCATTTCCGGCTCGGCAGGCTCGCGTCTGCGTCTGTTCTTGCCTTTTTCAGCGGTATTGCCACCGCCGCGCTTGGCTTTTGATGCCGGTTTGTTTCTGCCGCCTCGGGCAGATGATCCTAGGTAGCCTCTCACAGGTAGGTATCCAGAAGTGAAGTAGGTGTGGATAGGGGTATTGCTTGACCCGAGAGCACGCGTGTTGCGCGTTCACCGCCTGCAGGCAGGCGGAAGGTTAATGATGCGATACCCCTGCGGACGCCGCTTTCATCCAGCAATGCTGGTTGAAGATCAACGTTGGGATGAACCATATGGCAGTGGTTCGGAGGCTGACCGCCGTGTGCGGCTGGCCGTGGCGCAGTAGACAGACTTGGTCCTGCCCGGTGCGCCGGAAAACTTTTCTGATCGCAGCGCTTCGTGCGCCGGGGCGCAATGCGCCGAGTCTGTGATGGGATTATACGATCTATCACCCGCGAGTGTCCTCCGGTAGATGCAGTGCTCAGTCTTCTAATAATTCCAGTGTTAACGCCTGGCGCCTCTCCCCGCGCGCCTTTTTTTGCCAGCGTCTAACCTGGAATAAAAAGTTTCTGGTGGAAAAATGTGACGCGCAGTGCCTGTTCCGGCACAATGGCGCACGTCTTCGCTGGGCGTCTGCGGTTTCTCTAAGGATATGAGGTGTGGATTTTCCGGCGAGTGCCGCCGGTCCAACAGCGTTACCAGTATTTTGAACCCGTCCGCGCGCTTTTTTCAAGCCCCTAGTTAGTATTTTTCATTCAATATATGTCAGAAACCCACCTAAGCGACCTCGAATTTGCCTCACTTGGCCTAACCGAAAACGTCCTCAAGGGCGTTGAGGAGGCCGGTTTTGCACGCTGTACGCCTATTCAGGCGCAAACATTACCGCTTGCGCTGAACGGCCGCGATGTGGCCGGGCAGGCGCAGACGGGTACCGGTAAAACCGCTGCCTTCCTGTTGGGATTATTCCATCATCTGGAGACAAATCCCCCGGATGAGCGCCGTAAACCCACTCAACCGCGCGCTTTAATCATGGCGCCGACGCGCGAACTGGCCATACAAATTTATAACGATGCGGAATCGCTCGGCAAATTTGTCAATATGCGACTTGCGCTTGCCTATGGGGGCACGGACTACGATAAGCAGCGCCGCCGTCTGCAAGAGGGCGTGGAGGTGCTGATAGGCACCCCCGGGCGCCTGATCGACTATTTCAAGCAGGGCGTGTTCGATCTGAAGGCGATTCAGGTCATGGTGCTGGATGAGGCCGATCGCATGTTTGATCTGGGTTTCATTAAAGACATTAGGTACGTGCTGCGGCGTTTGCCCGAGGCGGATCAGCGTTTGAATATGCTGTTCTCTGCCACGTTGGGGCATCGCGTGCTCGAGCTTGCCTACGAGCACATGAACGATCCAGAGCTGATTCAGATCGAGACCGAGAAAATCACCGCTGATCGGGTGCGGCAGGTTATCTACTACCCGTCAAACCGGGAGAAGATGCCGCTGCTGATCGGTTTGTTGAAGGCGAAGGATCCGCGTCGCACGATGGTGTTTGTGAACACCAAGCGTAGCGCCGAGAAGGTCGAGCGCTTCCTGCGGGCCAACGATATCAATGCTGAGGCGATTTCTGGTGATGTGCCCCAGCGTAAGCGCCAGCGCATGCTGACCGACTTTCAAAGCGGCGATTTGGCGGTGTTGGTGGGGACCGATGTGGCATCCCGCGGACTGCATATTCCTGGCGTCAGTCACGTGTTTAACTTTGATCTGCCGCAGGATGCGGAAGATTACGTGCACCGAATCGGGCGCACCGCGCGCGCCGGCGAAGAAGGCGATGCGATCAGTTTTGGTTGCGAAGATTACGCAGTGAATCTGCCCGATATCGAGGCGTATATCGACAATCAGATTCCCGTTGAGCGGATTGAACCGGGAATGTTGCCGCGGATAGTGATTCCCGAGCGTCCACCCCGGCGTCCACGGCGTGATCAGCCACCGTCGCGTTCGCGCGGTGGCGGTCATGGCTCGCGCTCGGGTGGAGGGCGCAGCGGCGGTGGGGCGCGCAGACCTAAACCGCCAAGCCGCAGCAATAGCGAATCCGCCGCCGATGGGCCGGCCGGCGAGGCCGCGCCTACGGCGACGAAGGCTGCCTCAGGCGAGGGCACCGATGCGCCCAAAAAACGGCGCAGACGTCGGCGCAAAAAGGCCGCAACGGCCGCGACGGACGGTCCTGGTAGCACTCAGGTGCCTTCCTCAGAGCGCTCCGAGTAGCTGCCCCACCCCGCTGACTTGGGCAAATTCGTTGCCCATCTCGCGAATTTCACCGCCCAGCACCGGGCGGCTGATAGCGACTGAATGAACGCCGAAAACGTGTGCCGCGCGCAGTACGGCAATGCTGTCGTCCACAAACAGCGTGCGGGCTGGATCAAAGTGCTCGCGCGCGCCCAGGGCGTGCCAGAAGGCCTGGCTTTCCTTGGGATGGCCAAAGTCGTGGGCGCTGTGCACAGCTTCCACATGTGCTCCAAGGCCGGTTCGCTCAAGTTTTAAGCCGACACTCGCACGGTGGGCGTTGGTGGCCAGCACGCGCCGTTTGCCGAGCATAGCCAGCTGTTCCAGGAAGCGCTGCGCGCCGGGCAGCCAGCGGATACGGTGCGCCACCTGATGTTTGAGCGCGACGATATCCAGCCCCAGATGCTCACTCCAGTAGTCTAGGCAATACCAGTTAAGCGTGCCTGCGTGCGCGGCAAGCAGTGGCGTCAGATGTTCACGGGCAGCGTGCAGTGATAGCCCTTGCGCCTCGGCATAACGTTGCGGAAGCAGTTCCAACCAGAAGTAGCTGTCGAATCCCAGGTCCAGCAGGGTGCCGTCCATATCCAGCAGCACCACGTCTATTGCGTGCCAGTCAGGCAGGTGCCGCTCGCTCGTACTGCGGTGGGATTGGGAGGAATCTGGCGGTTGGATCACCACGGGCTCCGAAGGTTTGAAAAATGGCTCTGGCACAAACGTGCGACAGGTCACAAATACGCGTGCCGCAGCAGCGCTCAGGCTTACGGTTCGCTATGATATGGTCACAGTTATAAACGCCGCTGCGCACCTAAATAGAGAGAATAATGGATCTGAACGCTTTGCTGCCCGAAGTCACCCGTATCGCCCGTGAGGCTGGCGACAGAATACTAGAAATCTACAACACCGACTTCAAGGTGGAGCATAAGGACGACAAGTCGCCACTGACCGCCGCTGATCTGGCCGCGCACAATGCGATTGTGGCGGGACTGGCTGCGCTAACGCCAGACATTCCAGTGTTGTCGGAGGAGTCGCGCGAGATCGCGTACGCGGAGCGCCGCGACTGGAACCCACTGTGGATAGTTGATCCGCTTGATGGCACCAAGGAGTTCGTTAAGCGCAACGGTGAGTTCACCGTCAATATCGCATTGATTCAGGATCATGTGCCGGTGCTGGGCGTTGTGCACGTGCCGGTGAAGGCGGTGGATTACTGCGGTGCCAAGGGCGTGGGCGCGCACAAATGGGAGGGCGGCGAGATGCGCCCGATCTCGGTCAGCACAAATTACGACGGCCCCGCCCGTGTGGTGGGCAGCCGCTCGCATCGCGGCCCGGATATGGACGCGTACCTGAAGCGCCTGGGTGCGCACGAGGTTGTGCCGATGGGCAGCTCGTTGAAGTTCTGCATTGTGGCGGAGGGTAATGCGGATGTTTATCCGCGCCTCGGGCCTACTTCAGAGTGGGATACAGCGGCCGCACAGGCCGTTGTGGAGTGCGCAGGTGGCCGTGTTGTGAAGGCCAACGGTGAGACACTGTCTTACAATGCGCGCGAAGAAATCCTCAATCCCTATTTTTTCGTCTATGGCGACCAAAACAGGGATTGGACCGGCTACTACCAGCCTTAAACCGCCCGCCGGGCGAGGCTCGAAGGGCGGCGCCTCGAATCTGCTAGTGTTACGAGTATGCCAGACAAAATAGACACGGAGTGCTTTAAGGATATTCAGCGCCTCAAGGAGTTACGAGTTGCGCATGCGGATGTTCACGACCGGATTGAGCACATGTCAGATGAGACTGTGAGGGATCAGCTTGAGATCAAACGTCTTAAGAAGCGCAAGCTGCGCCTCAAAGACGCGATCAACAAGATGGAAAGCGAGATGATCCCCGATCTGAACGCCTGATCGGCGGTTCACCGGTCCTTCCCAGGGCGCCTGGCTCCGCCGCGCCCAGGCAGCGCTTGCGCCACTCGACATTCCAGGTGCTATTATTGGAACATATGCTTCAAATTGGCGTGCGCCCGTTGTTGGCGAGGCCGAATCTTAAGTGGAGAACTAGCTATGGGACTTGGTGGAATCAGCATGCCGCAGCTCATGATCGTACTGTTGATCGTGGTGTTGCTGTTCGGCACTCGACGCCTGCGTGGCATCGGTACCGATCTGGGTGGCGCCGTAAAGAGCTTTCGAAACGAGATGCAGGACGAGCCGGCACCTGCCAGCGAGGCGCTGGCTGATGCGGATGCGCCCGAGTCGCTGCCCGCGCTGGAACAGCACGCGAGCCAGCCAGAGCGCGTCTGAAGCGTCGCCTGCCGTTGTTTCGGTGGGCCATCCTGGCCTCCAGGTGTCACCGCCATTTGCGCGCGCTGAGCGGGCTCAGGACGGTTCAGCCTTGCTCGCGTGTGATTGCACGGTGACCAATATCGCGCCGACAAAACATCGCCGGGCAATCGATTTGATCCACCAGTTGGTATGCGGCCGCGTGCGCGGCGCTAACCGAATCACCCAGCCCCACTGCGCATAGCACCCGTCCACCCGCCGTGACCACTTGGCCGTTGGCGATGGCGGTGCCCGCGTGGAATACCTTACCGTCGCCGGTGTCTAGATCTAGCCCGCCGATACGCTGGCCCTTGTCGTAGCGGTTAGGGTAGCCGTTGGCGGCCAGCACCACGCCCAGGGCAGCGCGTGGATCCCATTGGGCCTCGGCCTGCTCGAGTGTGCCTTCCAGTGCGTGCAGACACAGCGCTACCAGATCGCTGCGCAGCCGCATCATAATGGGCTGCGTCTCCGGGTCGCCAAAGCGACAGTTAAATTCGAGCACCCGGGGCACACCATCGGTGCTGATCATTAATCCCGCGTATAGAAAGCCGGTGTAGTCGATGCCTTCGCTGGCCAGACCGCGTACGGTGGGCAGCATCACTTGCTGCATCGCCTGCTCATGTATTGCCATGTCGATCACCGGGGCGGGCGAGTAAGCGCCCATGCCACCGGTGTTGGGCCCGATGTCTCCCTCATCGCGGGTTTTGTGATCTTGCGAACTGGCCAGTGCCAGCACGTGTCCGTTGCCCACGACGGCGATAAAGCTGGCTTCTTCACCAGTGAGAAACTGCTCGACGACAATGCGCTGGCCGGCCTCGCCAAAGGCGGCCTGCTCGAGCATCGAGCGGGCTGCCTCGCTGGCCTGCTCGACCGATTCAGCAACGACCACGCCCTTGCCGGCGGCCAGTCCATCGGCCTTGACCACAAGCGGTGCGCCCTGTGCCTGGATGTAGGCCAGCGCGGGCGCCAACTCGGTAAACTCGGCGAACGCCGCCGTCGGGATGTTGTGTCGGTCCAGGAAGCGCTTGCTGAATGCTTTTGAGCCCTCCAGCTGTGCCGCTTTTGCACTGGGGCCAAAGCACTTCAGTCCGGCCGCCGCAAACTGATCGGTAATGCCCGCGACCAGCGGCGCTTCCGGGCCTACGATGGTCAGGCCGATTTGTTCGCGCTGCGCAAAGGCCAGCAGGCCGGCAACGTCCTCGGCAGCGATGTCCACATTTTTAACCTTGGGCTCACCGGCGGTGCCGGGGTTTCCCGGTGCGACGTAGACCTCATCGGCCAATGGGGATTGTGAGGCTTTCCAGGCCAGCGCATGTTCACGCCCGCCGCCGCCGATGACCAAGATCTTCATATCAGTGCCCCAGTAGTCCAGTTGGCTGGTGGCTAATGCCGGAAATGACGAACGCCCGTGTGCACCATCGCAATGCCGTGCTCATTGGCGGCTTCAATCACCTGCTCGTCGCGGATAGAGCCGCCTGGGTGAACAATCGCCCGGATGCCGTTGGCTGCGGCATCGTCGATGGTGTCGCGGAACGGGAAGAACGCATCTGAGGCCATGGCGGCACCCTGCACACTCAGGCCTTCTTCCTCGGCTTTGATGACAGCAATGCGCGCGGAGTACACCCGGCTCATCTGCCCCGCGCCAATGCCAATGCTCATGCCATCGCGTGCGTACACGATGGCGTTGGATTTAACGTACTTCACCACCTGCCAGGCAAACAGTAGATCCTTCAGCTCCTGCGCATCCGGCCGGCGCTTGGTCACGCACTTGAACTCATCTGCGGTGAACATGCGGGTGTCAGTGTCCTGCACCAGCACGCCGCCGCGGACGCTACGGTACTCCAGCGCCGGCTCGCGCTTTGTATGGTCCCAGGTGCCGGTTTGCAACACCCGCACGTTGGGTTTGCCGGCCAATACCTCTCGTGCCTCCACCTGCACCTGCGGCGCCATGATGACTTCGACAAATTGGCGCTCGAGTATGCGTTGCGCAAGCGTGGCATCCAGCGGACGGTTGAGCGCGATAATGCCGCCAAACGCGGATTTGGGATCGCCAAGATAGGCACGCTCGTATGCATCGGTGATGTTAGCGTCTGTCGCCACCCCGCACGGGTTAGCGTGCTTGACGATGACACAGGCGGGCGCCGCGAACGACTTAACACACTCAAGTGCAGCATCCGCATCGCCCAGATTGTTAAAGGACAAGGCCTTGCCCTGGAGTTGTATGGCGTTGGCGACGCTTGCCTCGCCGCTGCCGCTGCGCGCATCGGTACGCGTATAGAAGGCGGCCTGCTGGTGCGGGTTCTCGCCGTAGCGCAGCTCGCTGTGCCGTGCCAGCTGCAGCGATAGGCTGGCAGGAAAGGCTGTCTGTGTGTGCCCAGTCTCCTGTGCGCTCAGGTACTCGGTAATGGCCTGGTCGTACTGCGCTGTGTGTGCGAAGGCCTTGCACGCGAGCGCGCGGCGTGTGGGTTCATCCACGCTGCCGGTGGCCTCAATTTGCGCAATGGCTTGCGCGTAGTCTTCCGGGTTCACCAGCACCGCCATCCCGGCGTGATTCTTCGCCGCGGCGCGAAGCATCGCAGGGCCGCCAATATCAATGTTCTCCACCGCGAGCTCGCGGGTGCAGTCCTCACGCGCGATGGTTTGTACAAACGGATAAAGGTTGACGACCAGCAGCCCGATGGGCTGAATGTCGTGCTCGGCCAGCACCTTGTCGTCAGTGCCGGGTCGCGCCAACAGCCCCGCGTGAATGCGTGGATGCAGGGTTTTTACCCGTCCGTCCATGATCTCGGGGAAGCCGGTGTACTCTGCTACCTCAGTGACGCGCAGGCCGGCGCTGCGCAGCGCTTTTGCGGTTCCGCCGGTGGACAGCAGCTCAACGCCGCTTGCCGTCAGGCGCTGCGCTAGTTCCAATACACCGGATTTGTCACTGACGCTGATCAGCGCTCGCTGCAATCGTTTCATCTCACACCATGCCGCTCATGTGTAATGTGCACGCGGGTGAGCGGGCTCACCCGCGCCCTTAGTTCAGCATGCCGTACGTTCGCAACTTCTTGCGCAGCGTGCCTCGGTTGATTCCGAGCATATGTGCTGCACGGCTCTGATTGCCGCGCACCTGTGCCATCACGGTGCGCAGTAGCGCCGGCTCCACCTGTCGCATCACCACCTCGTACAAGTCGTGCGTGTGGTGTCCGCCCAGGCGGTCAAAGTACTGACCCAATGCCTGTTCGGTAAGTCTGCCCAATGAGTCTGTTCGCAAACCAAGACTACGGCCCTGGCTGAAAGTCTGAGTTAGTTTTTCCGCATCCAACGTTGCTGGTCCTCAGGAACCGCGTCCCCCAAAGACGCTTGCCGCGCGTAGCCCTCCGCTCGCGGGGCGGCGATCATAACACGAAAAAACCGCGTGTCATTGTGCCGTTTTGTGCCTGTTAAAGACCTGGTTAGCAACCTGTTGATAAGCCCGCCGAGGGTGTGGATAACTAGTGGATAGCATGCGGGTAATGCCGCTGCTGCCAGTCACGCTGGCTATGCCTGAGACGGCGTGCGCGAGTGTTGCGGTGATTACCGCTTAACTCGACCAGCGCTTATGTAAAGCTCAGCTGCCGAGGCAGCGCAGACCTTCCTTTGCCGGCAGGCACAGGTCGACGTTAAAGGAGGTGGAGGGTTCGCCCGGATTTGTGATGGGCAGGTTTATTCGCAAACGTTCGCCCGGTGCAATCATCTTGTTGGCCGGGTTGGCAAAAGGCAGGTACTGCTCGGGAGCAAAATCGTTGGCCGAAATAAGCTTGCCCCAACGGTCCTGCAGGCGAATACGCAGCACTGGCGCCGGTTGCGGGATGGGTGCGCGGTTTGTTATGCGCGTGGCCACCAGCAAGCGATCCGTGTCGGGTAAGGCATCCTCCGATAGCGGGCGGGTGTCCTGCTCAACGGTGGCGGCAAACTGGTAGCGGGCAACGTCGAAGATCATCTGATCCTTCAGTCCAGTTTTTTCATACAGGCGGTATAACACGGGCCCCAGGGTAGGGTTCTGCAGCCATCGCGCGCGCCCGTTGTGGGTGATCTGCAGCAACAGGCCCAACACCGCCACGCCTGCAACCGCCCCCCACAGTGTGCTGCGGCGTCTGAGCTGCGGGCTCATCCTGCGCATGGCCGCCAGTTCGGCCGCGACGTCGGGCGTGTCGCTGTCGTGGTCACTCGGGCTATCGGCGCTGCGTGCCGAGTGCGAGTCCGTCTGCGCTTCGGCGACCGCGGCGGGTTCTGGCCAGTCTAGATCGTCGTGACCGACCGAGTCGTCCTCATCGCTCGTCTCGTCTTCATCCGCACGCTCATCCTGCGGCTCGTCATCGTCATCGCCATCGTGGCCACTGAGATATGCGGTGTCGGCGCTATCTGCGTTGGGCTCGTGCGCTTGCAGCTCAGCGGGGCTTGCTGAGTCCAGGGTTGGTGCTTGTTCCTCACCGTCGCCCGTGCCTTCATCCGCCTCCTCGTCACTGGCGGCGACGTACCCGGCGACATGATCGTCAAAGTTGATTCGCTGAACGGCGAATTCGCGCGGTGCATCCAGCCCTTCAGAAATGGTTGCCGTGCCGGTGAACTCTGCGGTGTCTTGTTCCGGCGCTTCCTCGTCCGTCTCACCTGCGGAGCGTTCGTCCTTGGCCGGGTCGTCGGATGTGGCGGCTTCGGGGGACTCTTCCTGCGGTGCGCTGTCCTTCGGCGCTTCCG
>CBDUQI010000208.1:0-10521 GCA_965369325.1 uncultured Gammaproteobacteria bacterium | reverse complement strand
GGGTTGATGTTGTTCACGGTCCTTTCAGGCTGTCAGTAACAGTTCATCGTTTACATTTGGGGCGTTGCCCATTGTGTAAACGCATGAGCTCTCACGTTAAACTCCCCGGCTGATGATGACAACACTTTTAGCCGCCTGCAGAGACTTGCCATGACGCCGATGATTGAGAGCCTGATCAAAACCTTTGTGGTTTTCTTTGTGGTGGTGGAGCCAATCTCGCTGGTGCCGGTGTTCGCTGCGCTGACGCGGGGGGGCGGTGATCGCTACCGGCGGAAAATGGCGTTCAAGGGTATCTTGCTGTCTGCCTTGATATTTGCGGCGTTTTTGGTCAGCGGCGATCTGACGTTGCGCCTGCTTGGAATCAGTCTGGACGCATTCAAAATAGGTGGCGGGTTGCTGATGTTCTTACTGGCGGTGGACATGGTCTTTGCACGTCAGTCCGGCCTGCGATCCACCACGGTGCGGGAGCAGGAGGAAGCCAAATTCCGCCAGGATATCTCGGTGTTTCCGCTGGCATTCCCGCTCATTGCCGGGCCAGGTGCCCTGGCGACCCTGTTAATCTTGGTAGGTGAGACGCACCAGCGGCCGCTGGAGTTCGCTGGCCTGATTGGCGTGGTGGCGGTGGTGCTGCTGATCACGCTGCTGCTGCTGCTGGCCACCCGGCGGGTGGAGCAGTTGCTGGGGTTGACCGGCGCGAACGTGATTAGCCGCCTCTTCGGCGTGATCCTGGTGGCGCTGGCGGTGCAGTATGTGGTGGACGGTATCAAGGGCATTTTCGGCCTGTGAGCGAGCTTAGGCGCTACCGTCAACGGCCACAATTCTCGGTCACGGCCGTGCCGCTGCAACTGGACACCGACGGGCTCACCTATCACAAATGGGGCGGGCGGCAACAGGCCAAGTCGGGCGACTGGCTGGTGTGCAACGAAGGCGATGTATACACCGTGGATGCGGCCAGCTTTGCGGCGACCTATACCCGGCTCAGCCCCGGCGTGTACATCAAGAGCGCGCCGGTGTGGGCCCGCCAGGCGGGGCAGGACGGCAAAGTGCGCACTAAAGAGGGGTATACCGAGTACCAGGCGGGTGATTATCTGGTGGCGAACGATGCGATCGGTGAGGATGCCTATGCGGTGCCGCGCGAGCGCTTTGAGCGCCACTACCAACTCGACGATCAGGCCTGATTCAACTGCTCGGATCGCGGCGCAGAAAAAAGTCCTGAATGCGGTGGCCCAGCGCCTGCCCACGACGCTCGAATTTGGTGCTCGGCCGCGCCGCTGGACCGGGCAATTCACGTTCATCATCGGTCGGCTGTAGCCTGCTTTGGCGCTCGATGACTTGAGCGATGTGCTCGCCGTACTCGGCCCAGTCGGTAGCGATATGCAGCCGACCGCCCGGACTCAGGCGGCTGGCCACCAGTTGCAGGAAAGGGGGTTGTACGATACGCCGTTTGTGATGCCGCTTCTTCGGCCACGGGTCGGGGAACAACAACAGCGTTTGTGCCAGCGACTGGGCGGGTAGCTGATGGCGCAGCACCTTGATCGCGTCGTGGCAAACCAGTCGAATGTTGGCCAGCCCTTGCTGCTGTATCTCATGCAGCACCCGCCCGACACCGGGCCGATGCACCTCCACGCCAAGGTAGTCGATATGGGGGTACTGGGCGGCCAACCATAACAGCGTCTCGCCATTGCCAAAGCCAATATCCAGGCAGCGCGGCGCGCGGCGGCCGAACAGGACGTCAAGATCCAGCGCCTGCTCCGTGTACTCCACGCCGAACTGGGGCCACAGGCTCGACAACGCCTGCGATTGGGCGCGGGTCAGGCGCCCTTCACGGCGTACGTAACTGCGCACCGCTGGGTGTTGCTCACTGGTCTTTTCAGGGTCGCAGGCCTCGGGCAGATGGGTACCGGCGGTGTTGTCGGGTGGCTGGCTTGAGTTGCTAGGGGGCATCGTGGTGAACTGGTGCGGCTAAACAACACGCACTGTAGCGCGCAAGGTGACCGCATCCAAGCCATGTCTGCCCCTGACAGCAATCTACTGCCCTTTGACGGCGAGGCCATCTATCTAGCGGGCGTTTGGTCCCCGCAGGAGGCGACTGGCCTGCTGAGGGAGCTGCTGCAACCTCAGCAGATCGATTGGCGACAGGAGCACCTAAAGATGTTTGGTCGGCAGGTGCCGTTGCCGCGGCTGACCGCGTGGCATGCTGATGCAGGCTTAAGCTATCGCTACAGCGGCCTTTCGCATGAGTCGGCGCCTTGGACGGCTTTGCTGACTGCGGTACGAACGCGCGTTCAACAGGTTGCGGGCGTGGCGTTTAACAGCGTGCTGCTCAACCGTTACCGCAGCGGACGGGACCATGTCTCCTGGCACAGCGATGATGAACCCGCCCTGGGTGCGCAACCGGTGATTGCCTCGGTAAGCTTTGGGGCCGCGAGATGCTTTGAATTTCGCCATCGCGCCGTTGTCGAGCAGGCCGCAGCACGTGCGCGGATTACGCTGAGCAGCGGCAGTGTATTGATCATGCGGGGGCACACCCAGGCTCGCTGGCAGCATCGTGTGCCCAAAGCCTCGCGCACGCGGCCAGATTCCGCCGACCCGGCGCTGGAGAGAGTGAATCTGACGTTCCGCAACATTTGTTGACGGCTCGGTCTAATTAACTGAATTTTCAGTGATATCTGACTTTTCGGGCACGCGCTGGCGGGTGCTGGCGGTGCACAGGGTTTGCGTTCGCACGCAACAGCGGCAAAAATTACCGAATGCGTAATTTACTAACACTGCTGATGCTGCTCAGCTTAAGTTCTGCAGCAAACGCCTGCGTCTTCCCGGCGCAGAAAGTCGACATGCCGGATGGCAAGGAAGCGACCAAAGAAGAGATGGTTTCGGCACAAAAAGCCGTCAAATCTTACGTAGGCGCTATGGACGAGTACATCGTCTGTCTTGAGAAGGCCAGCGAGAGCGTACCGGAGGGTGAAGAGGGCGCCGCGGAACGCGCGATCAACACTCAGCGCCACAACTCTGCGGTCGATGCGATGAGCATCGTTGCTGATCGGTTCAACCTGGAAGTTCGCGCCTACAAAGCAGCTCAGGAACGGCCAAAGTAGGCTCTACGCCTGCCCTCGTTACAGCGTTGATCCAGCGCCGTCCGTGCTGAGCCGGGACGGCGCTTTGCTGTGCCCGGTTTTGCCGCCCCGCGCGTTGGCGGGCGGTTGGCGTCTCAATCAAGGGTAAAGTCGATCCCGACAAGGTAGCGCCGGTCGCTTGGGTCGTCGGCGGTTTCAAACTCCCATTGCTCCAAAGCCTCAATGGCAGCCCGCTCGAAAACGTTGGGTGGCTGCGCCGTCTCAATTTCAATGGCGTCCACATCGCCTTCGGCGGTGATGCCGAAACTCAGCTCCACCCGGCCCTGTATGCCACGCCGCTGCGCCGACTTGGGGTAGCTGGGGCGCACATAGGTGCGTCGTGGCGGGATGCGGGCCACGGCCGGCTGGGCGGCCTCCTGCAACGCCTCGGTGGCCTGTACCGTTTTGGCGAACGCCAGTTCCGCGGCCTGCAAGCCCAGTGCCGAGGCATCGTGGGCATTGGCGGCGTCCAGTAGCTCGCGAGCCCGTTGCAGGCGGTCTTCGGTGAGCGCGCCCAGCGCTTTGCTCACCAGCGCTTCGCTAAACCGACGCGAGATCTGATCCAGTTGTGGGTAGTGCGGATCGCGTTGGCGCAGCTGGGCCATATAATGCTGGGCGTTGTCACGCTCCGGTTGTAGCAATCGTTGCTCGCCGATGCGTGTCTCCAACTGCTCATACAAGCGCCGGTTCTGTTCCATCTCGTACCGCGCCGCCAATAATTGTTGATGCGCTTTGTGCGATATCCCGGCCGGCTCGGCCCATCTCGTACCGGCGCCAGGCAATGCATCGCTGGCGACACCTGGCGCCGGTGAGTACTGAGCAGGCTCGGCAGGCAGGGTATCGTCCAGCGCGCTGGACGCGAGCGTTTGTGCTGCTGGCATTGCTGGGGCGATCTCATCATCCAGACGCGCGTTTGTGCCAGGTCCGGCAGCGGGGGTGGCAGTTAGGGTTTGCGGTGGTAGCGGGTCGGCATGGCTGGCCAGATCAAATAGCTGTTCTGCCTGATCAAGTTGCTGGTTGGCCATAGCCTGTGCGGCCTGCGTGGCCAAGCGCATGGCGATAGCATCCTCCAGCGCTTGCAGTGAGGCAGGATCGGCGCCGGCTTCGCGTGCCAATTGCAGGGAGTAGTGGGCGTTGTTGCGCGGGGGCTCCAGCAACCGCCCGTCATCGAAATGCTGCCAGGCCTGATACATGGCCTGTTCGATCCGGTAAGCGGTTTCGCGCTGGGCCAAGGCCAGTCGCGCCTGACTAAGCTCGCTGGATTCGCCCTGGCGGTTGCTGGCTGCCTCCAGTAGACGCTGCTCGGCGGTGGCGAAGTCGTTGTTGTCGGCCGCGGCACGCGCCGCATCGATCAGCACCGCCTGTTGTGCCCGCTCCAGCCGGTTGGAGAGGCTGCCCAGGCGGGGGTTGCTTGGGGCGAGTGGTAGAGCCTGCTTCAGCGCCTGCTCGGCGTCCGCCAGTTGCCCGGCATCCAGTGCCTGTTCGGCTTGTCCTAGCAAGACTTCAATCGGGGGCAAGATTTCAACCGGCGCGGGTTTGCTTGCCTCGGGAGTGTCCGTCGGCGGCTCGAGTGCCTGCCCCGCCACCGCACCCAAGATCAGGCCGTTGGCTGCGCCGGCGCTGGCGACGTCGGCCACGGTGCTCACAGGCAGCTGGGGCGTATGCAACGCAGCCACAGTCGTCCCGCCTAGCACAATTGCAATGGCGGCTGCGACCAGCGGGGTTTTGCGGCGTGAAGGCTGAGGGTTACCGTGGCGTTCGATGCGCGGCCCGTCTGCCAGGGCAACTGCCGCCGCTTGACCATCCAGATGGTGGCGCGCCGCCGCTTCGAGTGAAAGGCGCAGTTGCCCGGCTGCCAGCGGCTCGCTTAGAAAACGATAGATGCGGCCCTGATCGACTAGCTGAATGAGTGCCTGGGCATCCTCGCGCGGGCGCGCCGCGATGCTCACCAGCCCGGGTGCACGCAGCTCTAACTGCTCGCTGACTGAGGCGAGTTGATTGACAGGAAAATCGGTAATGAGTACGCCGACTGCCTCGAAGGTGGCAATCTTGTCCGCTTGCTCCAACGTCTCGGCCATGTGCACCACTTGGTGCTTGCCTGACACCAACCGCACAGTCTGGGCCAGTTGGGGGGTGTCCGAGAGAACAAGAAATTCGACTTTTACGGTGCGTTTCACGGGTTCTGATGCTGTGCCTGATTGAGCGCAAGCATGCGCCGCCGCGCGCCGGGGGAATGAGAGCCCGATCACGAATTACGCCCGAAAGTCACCCGCCAGCGACAACCGTTTGGCATAAGTCCCCAGGGCCGGGTGTTATGCAGCGTGGGCGCAGTCGCCCGGCAACGGCCTGGGGTGGGCCGGGGCCATTGCGGATACTGAAGCGCCTGGCCGGTTAACTGTGCGCCAATCGCGCGGCGTGGAACTTCAGTTGCTCAAGTGTCGCATCTACCCAATCCCGGTGAGTGCGCACGCTCAATACGGCCGCGCGCAGGATAAATCGCCCGTCAATCATGGTGGAGCTGATAAACACTTTGCCTTGTTTCTGCACGGCATCTGCGAGTGCCGCATTAAACGCGTTGGCATCGCCGCGGCTCGGCAGGTAGCGATAGGTGACCACGGATAAATCCGGGCTGGGTCCCACCTCAAAGCCGGGCACGCGCGAAATTTCCTCGTGGAAGTAGCGCGCTAGTAGCAGCTTCTCTTCCAGCGCGGCACGAAACGCCCCCAGCCCGGCAAGCTTGAGCGGCAGCCAGGTGCGCAGACCCCGGAAGTGACGGCTGAGCTCAGGCGAGATGTCGGCCGGCGATACCATATCGGAGTCGGCATCCTGCATGTAGTGGCCGTGCAGTTCGTGCGCTTGCTGGACATGTTCTTGCTCGCGGATCAGGATCGCACCCGTGCCGTAGGGCAGGAACAGGCCTTTGTGTGGGTCCATCACAATCGAATCGGCGCCGCTGATGCCGCTCAGACGCTGTGCACCGTCCTTCGTCAGGGCAAAAAAACCGCCGTAGGCGGCATCCACATGTAGCCACAGCTTGTGCTGCTTGGCGATGTCAGCGACGTGCGCGAGTGGATCGACCGCGCCAGTGTCGGTGGTGCCGGCGGAGGCGACCACTAGCCACGGCCGGTAACCGGCGCCCTTGTCGGCCCGAATCATCGAGACTAGCGCGTCGGTGTCCATGCGGTAGTACGCGTCCATGGGGACGCGTCGCACGGCGCATTCGCCCAGGCCTGCTATTTTCAGGGTTTTGTCGACGCAATGATGTACCTGGTCGGTCATGTAGATGGTGGCGCGAGGAATATGCGCCGCCCGCAGCCCGAGGCTCTCGCGGGCCGTCACAATGCCCACCAGATTGGCGATGCTGCCGCCCGAGGTGAGATCGCCGATGGCGCTGCCCGGGTAACCCATCAGTTGGCACATCCAGTCGGTGAGTGCGCGCTCCATGGCGACGGCGCCAGGGGCGGCATAAGCGATGCCAGCGTAAGTGTTGTTAACTGCCGCCAGAAAGTCGCCCAGCGCGGAGTGGTACAGGCCGCCGCCTGAGATGTAACCCAGATGCCCGCCGGAGGCTGGGTTCATGCCCTGACCGAGCACCTGCTCGGCGTGCACATCCAACAATGAATCGAAATCGGTCGGTCCCTCTTCGACCGGCGCCCGCACGCCTGCGAAGTTGCTGGTGGGCGGGACGAACACGGGCAGCTCCTCAAGGTGCTCGGTGAACTGCTCGGCATAGGCGTAAGCCTTTTCCATCAACTCACGACGTATACGTCGGTCCGGCTCAAGCGCGGCGGAGGCCCGCCTCAACTCGGCCAGGCGCTGCTCAAAAGATACGGACATTGACGGCCTCAAAAACGCTAACCAAGGCGCGCAGCATACTGATTGCGCTGCTCGCGGGCTATCCCTAGAAAGGCAACGGCAGGGTGCGCCCGTTGACGTACAGCTGTGCGCCGTCGTAAGCCGCCTCCGTGAGATAGTAGCCCGCCTCCGGGGCCAATACGCCCAGCATCACGGCGTAACGGAACGCATCCTTAAACTTCGGGTTCCGCGCCAGTGTGGTGGTAAGCAGGCGTGCGGGGATGCGCGAGTGCAGCTCACCCCGCGTGTTGGCCAGCAGTGCGTATGGGCTGGGGTCGCCTGCGGTGGAACTGACACGCAACTCGCCGCGGCCGGTGGCGATGCCAAATCGGGTGGGCAGATGCATCTCTTTCAGGCGGAAATCGCCGCCGTTGGCCAGCAGTTGCTGCACCGCTTCGACCAGTTGCAGTTCCAGCTCGCGCTGCTCGGTAGCCGCGTGCGTGCTCGCTAGATTTAACAGCGCCTGGACCACGCTCGCCAGCGCGGGTTCACTGACGCGATCGATCTGCGCCCGCAGCCGCGCGCCCTTGCCCGTCCAGCCGTTGTAGCCAATCTGCTCGGCCGAGAAGCTGACTGCCGAGGCGACCCCGGCGGGTTGCGCCTCTGTCTGCCAGTGCAGGTGCGCGCCGTCGGCACGCAAATGCGGGCTGGCGTCCACCGTCATCGCGATCTCGCTGCTGCCCACCCACAAGCCGCTGGGACGGCGCTGATGCGCAGCGTCGATACTCAGCGGACCTAGCGTGAGTGACTGCCCGTGATCCTGCACAGCGTGGGTTGGGGTAAATCGCAGACGCCCGATATCGCCCTTTACCGAGAAGCGAGTGAACTGACGATTTAGTTGCAGATGCAGTTGCGCATCGTCCCAATGCAACTGCTGCCCGTGGGCGGTGTTGTCGGCATCCGCGCTCGCGTTGTAGGTGATCTCTACGTCCCCGGATGACGTCACACGCGTGGCGACCTGCCCGGGGATCGGGATCGGCTCGTCTCCAAGATCCAGGCTGAGGCGGGAGGTGAGCGTGCCCAGCGTACCGGCGTTACCCACTGGCAGCAGACCGTGCTGCAACTCGCTTCGCACCACCAGCGCGGCTTCCTCAGACAGAGCAGGCACCCACTGTTGATGCTTCAGCAGCGATTTGAGCGAAAGCCGATGTTGTGCCTGGGTGGAAAACCAGCCCCGCTGATAGGATTCGAGCGCGATGCTGTCGCTACCGGCCAGCGCCGCGAATTCCCGATCGTGCGCCTGTTGGGCAAAGCGCCCCACCGGGCCCGGCAGCAGCAGCGCGCCGGCGATGACTAACAGCACCGCAATGAGCAAGAAGCGTTTCATTCAGGTGTCAGTGCCCAGCTCTTTTAGTTTCTCCAGCAACTCCTGCAACTCGATGCCAGCACTGTCGCCGCCGCCGAAAATAAACGCGCCAGAGGTAAAGCTGGTGCCGAAAGTGGCCACAATATTAACCGTCTGGCCCACGCCGGAGAGAAACAATTCGTCTGTGAGCGTACTCAGCGGGTGAATAAAAGTGGCCCATAAAACGCCCTGACCAATGGCGTAACGCGCATCTAGCGCCGAGTCGTAGTTAGCTTGCAGCAGCCGTCGCATCAGGGCCTCATCCAACTGGTCTTCCTGCGCGATAGGCACCACTGTGCGCATGCGGTCGGCGGTCTCGTCAAACACCACGGCGACGCCATAGTCCTCCACCGCAAATTCCCAGGTATTGGCCCGGTGTATTGCCTCCGGGTCGATGCGTTGGATCAACTCGCCCATACGCTGTGCCGTCATGGAAGGCTGGGCGGGCGCTGGTGCTTGCGGTGCGTCCTCGTTGGTCAGGGCGTTGGCAACACCGGCTGCACCAAGCACCACCAGCACCAAGGCCAGCAGCCATCGTCCCAGTGCCCACGGGCGTTGCAGTTGGTCGAGTGCCTGTTGGTGCGGCTGGCGTTGGTGGGCTAGCGAGCGGTATGTGACTGGCATCGCCGGACGGCGCGAGCCGGTGGTGGCGATATGCGGATCGGTGGATTGCATGGGCGGTTCCTCCCGAGAGCAGTTGGCGTGTGGGGCGGTCATACCTTGGCCTCACTATGCGTCAGTCTGTCGCGCCCCGCTACTGTCCCAGCTGTCTGCCTGGCGGCGCTGGGCGATTGGTGATGGCACTCGATAGCCCCCGCCAGCTTATGGGCTGAGGAACGGGCTTAGGCTGTCGCTGGCCAGTTGGGTCAATGCGCCATCTTCGCCCTGCACCAGGAATAGCGCCGGAATCGACGCTCGCTGAGCCAGTGCCAGCCCCTCAACCGGGCCGAGCACCGCCAGCGCCGTCGCCAACGCGTCGGCCCGGGCACAAGCGGGGTCTAGCACGGTCACCGAGCGCAAGTTGTGGGTGGTCGGCTGGCCAGTACGTGGGTCGATCAGGTGGGTCACTCGGCGCCCGTCCGTCAGCGCTCGGTAGTTGCGGTAGTCACCCGAGGTTGCGATAGCGCTGCCCGACAGATGCAGCACCGTGAGGGGCAGGCGGGACTGCGCCAGCGGCTGTTCCACTGCCAGTCGCCACTTCTCACCGTGAGCGTTGCGCCCGTGGGCACGGACTTCGCCACCGATCTCCACCAGAAAGTGCTCATGCCCACGGTTGCGCATGTACTTGGCAATCTGGTCGACCGCGTAGCCCTTGGCGATCGCTGACAAATCCAGCGTCAGGGGTGGCTGATGGGTGGCGATGGCCGCCGGCCGATGTTGCAGGCGCAGTTTGCGGAACCCGACCGCCGCGCGCGCGCGCTGAATGTGTTGCGCGGTCGGCGCAGCGTTGCCAACGGGGGCGTGATCGCCCGGGGGCCCGAAGCCCCATAGAGCGACCAAGGGTGCGCTGGTAACGTCGAACGCGCCACCACTTAGTGCGCTTATTTTGTTCGCAGACTCAAGTAGTTGCACCAGTTCTGGGGACACTTTCATCCACTGGGTTTGATCGTCAGCACGATTGAAACGGCTTAGCTCGGAGTCCGGCTGGTAGTGCGACATGATGTCCAGCAGCCGTTGCAGCAGTTGCTCAATCTCACCCTTCAGCGGGGTTGGCCGCATGGCTTCCCCCACCACCTGCACTGACCAGCTGGTGCCCATGGTCTGTCCGTCGAGACGTAGGCTCTCGCGCGCCGCCGTGGTCGGTTCTGTGCAGCTGCTGAGCAATGTCAGCCAGGCGAGGGCGAGCAGATGGCCACCCGCTTGCTGGCCGGCTCGCGCGGTGCTGGCAGAGAGCAATCGCTTGGATTTCACGTCAATCAGATCTCATTATGGCGCATCCGGCAGGGCACGATATGGCGTCCGTGGCGCTGTCGCGCCGCCGCGGCTCACTAACCCCAACCGGGTGGGTATACAACGCAGCATAACGCTATTAGTATCGGGTGAATGTATTGGGAGAGCGCTGCGTTCGATACGCGCGCTGACACAACAAACCAAAGAGAGCCCGATTATCTTGCTGGGACCGAAGGATCCGCCGCCCTATCAAATGCTTAATGAGGCGGGGCGCGCGCCACTACTGTTGTTATGTGATCACGCCGGCCATGTGCTGCC
>CBDUQI010000207.1:0-10612 GCA_965369325.1 uncultured Gammaproteobacteria bacterium | reverse complement strand
CGCATCGGCGTGAGAGGTGAGCAAGCGCAACATTTGCTTGCGGGCAGCGCTGGACATCGGCATCTGCGCAACAGCGCCTTCCACCGAGACCGTCGAATCCGACAGGGGCACGGTGTAGCGCAAACTGCCCAGATCATACGGCACCAGACGATCGACACCCCAGTTAGCCTTGTCAAAGAAAACCGCACCAGCCAGTTTGTGACGGTGGAAAAACCGTTTATCGTAAACCTTGTAGAAGTGATCGAGGTCAACGCCCAGGTCGCTGAGCAGCGACTTAGTGCTGGACGCGTACCCCGCGGGTGCTTCAAGGCTCTGCGAGCCACCGTATCCGATGACCGTCCGCCCGTCAGCCTGGAATTCGTTGCGCTTGGCGTGCCCGCCAAAGTCGTCGTGATTATCCAGCAGCAATATGCGGGCGTCGGGATGTGATTTGCGGAAAAAATGGGCAGCCGCTAGGCCGCTGAGTCCTGCGCCGACGACCAGCAGATCATAGATGTCACGGTCGCTTTCCGCAACAGGCCCCCAGTCACGACGACCTTCACGCGCCACTGCATGGGCGACTTCAAAAGATCCTGCATGGCTGCCACGCAAACCTGTTAGCTCGGGTGGATAGTGTTTAATCGCGCCACTTTCCAGCCCAAGCACCTGATCAGCGAAGGCGACGCCGGGCACGAATGCCGTCGTCGCGACCGCACCGACACCCCGCAAAATATCGCGACGAGAAATGTCGCAGTGCATGCCCAATATGCGATCGTTATATTTCATCATCGTCCAATACTCCCGATGTGAATAGGCACAGCGATTACCCTACGATTAAGTAGACTTTGCGGACTTGGGCGGGCAGATCACTAATCGGCCTTGCGAGCGACTCGACCCGCGTGAGGCCGCTGAGTGATGCATACTGGTGCGGCCCCCAATTTCCGGCATCTGGTAACTCCTGTATCAGTTCAAGTTGTGCGACGTTGTTAAAAAAGCTCACTTACGGCCCGGTGTGCCTCTTCAATCGCGGACTCTGTCATCGCGTTAGAGGCGGCATCGGTACCCGCAATGGTGATATTGCCGACAACACGACGCGCGTCCATCCAGGGGCGGCGCTGGTGAGCCCATCGCTCCGGCCACCAAGCGATATCACCTGAATTCGCGTCCAGCGAGTAAGCATACCCGTGCGGCCACCGATTGACCGTTATCCCCAAGATATCTCGCGCCGAATCGAAGCCGCCCGGGCCTAATAGTCGACCGAGCTGGTCACGCACATTGCGCTCGAATGTTTCAAACGGGATCTCGAGCAAAGACCGGCGCCCCGCCCGAAACTGCTCGCCCGCAGGTAGTCCCGGCTGAAGTGGAATGTGTTGCAAGTGCAGGACAACCGGCTCATCCGGGGATTCGGCAAACTTATGATCACCGTAACTTACCGCGTGGCTGAGCATGACGGTCTGAAAAAAACTGCCAGGACAATAAGCACGACGCAGGCCGAGCTTGACCAGGCTGCGCCAGTTGCGGATTAACACACTGGTGTAAACGAGAGGCGCCCGCACAGCGCTGGCCAGCGCCTGCGCCTGCTGTGCTTCCAGGTCGGGACAGACATAAGGCAACAACGCATGATAGCCGGCCCACACGACCTTGCTCGCTGTGACTGTGTGCGTGTTCTTTCCATGCGTGTAACTCACGTCCAGATCCGCGTCGAGCTCGCCCGCCTGATGCTGTAACCCGACCACCGTGCTACTCAATCGGATGCGTGTTCGGTTTTCCGGCAGGTCCAGCTTGGAGTAGTCAAAGCGCGCCGTCACGATGTCCTCCATCGTGTTGCCGGGCGCTACGCCTGGAATAAGTTTGCGCACCAACAGGCGCGCCACAGACGCATTGCCATCCGGAAAGCGAAAACGCTTAGGGCCCTGCTCGCCAGATTCCTCATCGCGCTCGCCAAGGTCCATGTTGGCGAAGCCTGGGTAGCCTTCCGCCCAGGCAACCCATGCGGGTAACGCGTCGGCGCCGATCGCCCAGACGCCGTGCGACCACTTTTGCACAAATGTAAGTACTTCCTCCCCCATGCCAGCGAAGGTCCTCAGGTAGTCACGCCAACTGTGTGAGTGCAGTACCGCGCGGCGCTGCGTCACACTCATACTGGCCAGATAGTCGTCCTTGTCCGCGAACAGGCGCTCAAGCGCCTCCCGGCCTGCCACCGATAACGGCACATCACCAATTGTGTCGGCGAAGCCGTGCCGACCGGTCGCCAGGAAATCTGCGCCGAAGGTGTCTTGATCGAAAAACGTTGCTCGGCCCATACCAAGCGATGCCAGGTGGCTATGATGGAATTCGCTGTAGCGCAAAGTATCGATACCAAGTTCCCGGATCAGCTGCCTGGCCACCGCCGGATAGGTGTGCGGCGCATCGATCAGCATGGTGCCACCGAAGCCGATAAAGGTTCGCCCGTCGTGGGTGAATTCATTTCGTTTGGCATGACCACCAAAATCGTCATGATTGTCCAGGATAAGAACTCTTGCATCCGGGTTGACGTCACGGCGGTAGAAATAAGCGGCGGACAGACCACTGAGGCCTGCGCCTACCACCACCAGATCGTGGTGCTCATCGACGCTTTGCGCTGTGAATCGCTGTCCCTGCACCAGCGCGTGAGCCGCTTCGAACGAGCCGGGATGCGAGCCCCGCATGCCCGTCTCGGCTGGTGGGTAGTACGCCGAAGCGCGGTCATCGATCGGGTTGGTGTTGCTGGCGCACGCGGGCATCAGTGACGCGGCCACGGCAATGCTGGCGCCATTTAGGAAATCGCGGCGGGTAATTGTCCTGTCCATGCCGAGGTATCGATCACGCGAGTCCATCGTCACCTCCCAAATATCACCCGACTAAGGCGTAAACGGTTTCGCCTCCGCCAACGTGTCGCTCTGCTCAGTCGAGGCCCTGGTGAGCAGCATCGTTCCTAGCCCGATGATAAACAGTGGCAAATAAGGCTCAAGCGGCCAGAACGGCAACCAGAGAACAAGATCAGCAGACCACTTGGGTGCGGTTAACAATTCCGTAACAGATTCTTGCCACTGCAGCCCGGAAGCGGCCGCGAAAAACCCGATGGCGATAATCGCGCTGCCCAACACTTTGAACGCCAGTAGCGTACTGCTCTGTGTTGTCGCCTTCTTCCCCGCTACCTGCAAGCGCTTTTTGCCCCAAGCGGCAATTCTCAACGTAAACGCGATAAAGCCACTCCAATAGAAAACATAGTCAATCGGATCGGGGTTCTCGTAGTAGAACAGGTTCCACCAGTAGACGCTAAAGGGGTAGGCAAAAAGAAAGTAGATGCCACTCTTGTGCAACAACTTCCACTGCGTTGGGCTTAGATATTTTCGGCCGAAATTGAACGAGGTGAGCACCATCACAGGCAAAAAGATATAGCCGATGCTTCCTTCCAGCTCATCGCGCAACAGATAGACATCTTGATAGTAGAACTCGCGAAAGAAGTTCGACATGATAAAGATGAACAAACCCTGCCACGCCATCGCCACCGCAAAACACAAGCCGATGAACTTTCGGTTGCGCAGCCACCACCTTGGGAATCGCCCTGGAAACAGCGTCTGAACGGCAGATGCTGCGATGACCAGGTAGATAAACGGCACGGCCCAGCGCACCGAAAACCCGATCATAGACGACACCCCCGGCCCGGTGGACATATCGGTCCCCAGCATCTGGGTGATCATTACGATGCACATCGGGATGCTGATGAGCGAGAACAACCCCCAGCCGTTTATGGCCTTGTGCTTGAGTGCTGCATCGAGGTCAATACTCATTCGTTCCATCTGCGTGGGTTATGTGGACGCGAGCGCCCTATTTTCTCATCCCGCTCGTACGACGGCGACCCATCCGATAGGCAAAGATATCGCTGCGCGCATTCATAATGCTGGCGTGCCGCTCTGGCGGATTCAACCGTAGTACTTCATGGTAGTATTCTCGCATGCCAAAGTCATTGAAGTCGCGACTACGTTCTGCGCTCGAAATCGCTATCGCTTTCGCCCCATGGGTGGCTTCCATGTACGTCCTCTACTGGCTTGAGTATGGGGAAATCTGGACGACCGAAACCCCGCACCGTGGCAAGACTTCGGTTGCGATCCTGGTGGTTGGGATGGTCTTATCGTTTCTGATCCGGTCGCGTTTTGCTCATCGCGAGCGGAAGTAGAGGCACAGCAGTGCCGATCAGCGCTGCGCCAGGCGGGTAAGCAGCAGGAAGTAGACATAGAACAGGATGCTGAGAATCACGCCCAGCAGCAGGTAGTCACCGTCGTAGTCGTTAATATGATCCAGCACCCAGCCGCCACCAGCGCCCACCAGCAGGCAGGCCAGCAGCATCCGCCCGCCACGCTGCACCGTGCTGCGACTGGGCAGTATGCCAGCGATCCTGCGCGCCCAGTGTTTAATCCGTAACAGCGCCCCCAGGCGGTGGCGCATCAGCCAGTCTAGGTGCTTCTTGATCCCGTTGCTCAGACTCAGCATGTCCTGCTGGAAGTCCGGATCGGGGCGAACCGTATGGGCATTGAGGCTCGCGAGCTTTGCCAGACTTTCCGGCAAGTCCTCCTCGCCAGGCATTTCCGCGCCCATCACCAACAGCGGGATGATGGGTATTGCGAGCTCAAGCGCTGATTCGATTTCCCGGCGCACCAGATCCCGAGGGTCTTCAAGTCGACGCTGCCCCTGATTGTTTGTCATGCTCAACCAGTACCGGCCAATGATGGGCAGGAATACTTCGCATTGTGCGATTTGTTGGTTGATATAGCTCTGAAAATCCTCACCCGGTGGAATGCTGATCACGTCCTTGAAGATCGCTTCTTCACCGAAGTCGGCAACCAGATGGTCGCGAATTCTCCCGCTGACGTCGGCACTGTCTGCGCGCCGATAAGACATAAACACGGCTCTCATCGATACGTCCTCATCATCAACTTTTCTCCGGCAACAGAGTGGGAGCGGATCGGCTCACCACCCCTGCCGGCTGCTCCCAATCTTCAAACGCAATCGCACCTTCATCCCGTTGCCACCCGGCGCGCCAGAAGTAAAACGATTTGTTCGGCGCTGGCGCAGCCGCTGCGGCTTCGCCCAGTGCCTTGCGCGCGTAACGCAGGCTGTGATGGTTAAGCACCAACAGCAAACGAGGCTTCTGTTGGTGGATGCGCTTCTCGGTTAGGCGTAGTAGCTGGCCGACGCGTTTGCAGGCATCGCGGGCAAGCTCGACCTGTACCTGCTTGCTCATATAGGTTTTCGCGCTGGCCGGATGGGTGATGAAGATGCCCGCAACTTCGCGCCCGCCCACGACACCAAGGCGGTGTTCCTCGTCGGCCGCCGCGTCGGTTAGCAACACCTTCGGCGTGGCCAGATGCGGATCCATGCCCCAGGTGTCGTCAACCGTGTGGACGAGCATCAGTGCGTCTTCCCAACCGCCCGGGAAGAACACAACGTCAATATCATACTCGCGCAGCGTTTGCGGCGAAGGCAGGTCGCGAATGTCGGAGCGTAGTGTCACGCGTTTGCCCTCGCGAAGCACGCGCTTGGTAAACTCGTCCGCCAAATAGTTCGAATACACCGGGTTGGCGGATGTGTCACGCACCACCCAGAAGTTGTTCCCCTGCTGTAACGCAAGCCGAACGGCCTCGGCAGCCTGGTCCTCATCGTTGGGCCACATCCTCACGACCGGCGGATTCTCGGCCTCCCCAAACTCGGTGAGTTTGGGGTTGGTTTCCACGGTGAGCATCACCGGAACGGGGGGCGACTGCGCCAGATACACGGGCAGTGTTTGTGAACTGGCGGTGCTGTTGAAGTGTCCGATCACCATGAGCGTGTCATCCCGAGCAGCTACCGCCTCCGCGGTAAGCCTGGCATCAGAGGCAATGTGGTGTTGGTCATCGAATTCGACCGGGCGCCCGTCAAGTTGCCACTCGGGGGACTCGCCTTCTACGGAATTCGCGCCACACTCATTCATCAGAGTGGCGCGCAAAGTAGGGGCGCCACCCGATTCGCCGGCGACAACTATCCGATAGCGCTCGGGTCCGGAAAGTTGATCGAAGCCCGTCTGGATGGCCAGGATGGTGATAAATGCCAATATCAGCGCGAACAGCGCACGAAGGGCAATAGTCAGCGGCGCCCGGCGACGCTGGGCCCAGAGCGCTTTCTCGACGGCATTGGATTTGTTCATCAACCCCTCCGGGCGAAGGTCTAGTTCTAACCTACTCTCTCTATATAGCGACCTCGGCCAGAAAATCGCCTCATCCGGGCTTCAGCGGCGAGGCTGTCACGCGATTGGTTGAGGCGGTAGATGATGTAGGCGGCTCGGTGGTGGAAGCCGCGGTGGACGATACCAACAACGATTAACGGTCAGTGCTCGGCACCCGGGAGCGACACCTTAGCGTGTCGCCTCCTTGCGCGCGTCTAGTTGCCGGCGAATGTCGCCTGCCTTTTGTTCAGACAGGTCGTAACCTCTCATCACCGCCATGGCGATCAGCGTGCCTATCGTGGGCACCAGGATGTAGGCGAGCCTGAGCTGGGCAAGCGCCTCCGGCGTCTGCTCGGCGACGGTCTGATCAAAACCAACCACTTTGAGAATCAGGCCACTCAGCAAGCCGGCAATCGCAAAGCCGAATTTCACCATCCACCAGTAGATGGCAGCGAACGTGCCCTCGCGCCGCGAGCCGGAATTCAACTCATCAAGATCGCACACGTCCGCCGTCATGGACATCATCAGCGTGAACAACCCGCCGATACCAAACGCGAAAAGGGGCAGCGGCAAAAACATCAGTTGCGGCCTTGCCGGCTGAAAGCACCACCAGAACATGGCATAACCGACAATAGAAATGCCCTGGGAGACAAGAAAGGCGTTCTTCTTGCCAATCTTCTGCGACATAAAAGTGATCACCGGAATCACTAGGAAGCACGTCGACAGAGCACTTAGTGTCCCGAACCAAGCAGGCCAGGTACCGGCCGCACCAGGATCGCCGTGGTTCATGTAGTAGACAATGATGAACCAGGAAAACCCAGCAACTGTGTTGAACGCGTTGAAGACAAAAAATGTAGCGATGCAAAGGCGTCGAAAAGGTGCACAGTTGAACGTGTCCACAAACCCCTTCAGAAACTTGCCAAGGTTCTCACCGATATTCGCCCGGGAAAGCTGCACCATTGAATCAGGATCGACCGGTTGGGTCTTGCAAAACACTGCCGGCACAAGCGCCAGGACCATGCAAAATGCGCCCACCCAGACAGCCAGATGGCGAGCCCCTGCATCGGGCGTCGCGTAAACTTCCGGGTCGTACAAGATCACCCAGAACCACGGCACGATCACCCAGGCCCATTGGCCGATCCACTGTGCCACGGCCATCAATCGTGTGCGTTCGTGGAAGTCGCTGCTCATCTCATAACCCATCGCCACGTACGGCGTGGAAAAAATGGTGAGGCCCAGGTAGAACACCAACGAGGTACCGAGGAAGTAGAGGAAATTGTAGGTCTGCGAATTCTCCGGATAGACCTGCCACATCACCATGTAGCTGATGCCCGCGATGATCGCGCCGATAAATATGTACGGTCGACGCCGCCCAAACCTGGAGCGAGTGTTGTCGGTGATAAACCCCATCAAAGGATCGGTAAGCGCATCGAACATCCGTGGCAGAAAGAACAGGATGCCCCACAACGTCGGGTCCATCCCCAGCCCCTGAACCAACACGACCATGAAGATCGACAGGGCAGCCGGAAACATCTGATTGCCGAGCATACCAGCGCCAAACGCGATTTTCTGGCCCAACGGAATGGTCTGTGTGGTGACGTTATTGTTTTGTGACATAAATATCCGTACGTTTTTCAATCGGCCAATGCCCAGCATTCTCGCACACATCCGCACGAACACCACTTATCACCGACGAGCAGGTACGGCTTTCCGCGATCAATGTCAACGCGGCGAAGCCAATAAGCGCCCAGCACCTTCACAGCAAGCAGCTTAGTTTCGCGACAAGCCTACTCGGCGCGGCGCGCGCCACGCATCGATCACGAACAACGTCACCGCAATCCAGATCAAGGCAAAACAAACCAGGTGCGGCACCGTCAGTGGCTCGCCATAGTACAGGCCCACCAGAAACTGCCCGGTAGGCGCAATAAACTGCAGGAACCCGATGGTGGCCAGGCGCAGACGGCGGGCCGCGATCGCGAACAGCAACAATGGCAATACCGTGAACGGGCCGGCAAGGAGCAACACACCCATCATCCCTGGGTTGTCCCAGCCAAATGGAGAGGAACCGTTTCGTACGACGACTAACAGATACGCAACCGCCAGCGGGAACAGGATCAGCGTTTCAGCGAACAGACCGGGCATCGCCGCTACCGCGACGCGTTTGCGAATAACCCCGTAAGCCGTAAAAGACATCGCGAGCGCCAGCGAGACGACCGGAAACTCGCCACCACTAACCGTGAGCACCGCCACACCTGCCGCCGCGAGCACCAAGGCAGTCAGTTGTAGCGCTGTCAACCGCTCACGCAGGAAAACAAAACCCGCCAGCACCAGCAACAGCGGGTTGATGTAGTATCCCAGGCTCGCCTGGAATATTCGCTCCTGCTGCACAGCGAAAATATAGACCAGCCAGTTAACCGCGATAAAACTAGCAGAAAGCGCGAGCAGACCGAGCGTACGACGGTCGGCGGCGATCCGGCGCACCTGCGGCCACTGCTTGCGCAGCAACACGATGGCCGCGCCGAACGGCACCGACCACACAATGCGGTGCACCAGCATCTCCAGTGCAGACACACCATCCGCGTACTTAAAGTAGATAGGGAAGGCGCCCCACATGGTGAACGCGAGTGCGCCGGCCAGCACCCCATTGCGCGTGGTGCTCGCCTCAGCGCCAGGCTCTGGCAGGCTAGTTGTTGACATGAAGCGTTGCCTGGCCTGGCATCTTTGGGGATGCCGCGTCGATACCGCGTCGCTCGTTACCCATCATGATCAGCTATCCAATTCCTGCCCAGGAACGGCTGCGAGGGCCAGCGCGTTGTGCGTGGCGGATCGTAGCACTTAGAGATAGGTTGGCAACAGCCACCAGGGGTATTGCCGGATGGGTTTTTCGGCTAATTCAGCCCCTCGATGGATCCCAGTATCCTGGCCGTCTCGTCGATCTGGATGTTCACATCCGCGGTGTGGATGATTAAGTTCTCTATCTCGGTGCCGGGGCCTATTGAAAGCGTCGGACGCGATTCACATCGTACGTACCAAAGCGCACGGTCGCGCACGATCAGGTCTCCGTGGATCTTTGAATGGCTGATCTCGCCACCCGTGCAATAGGTGTCCAGATCGCCCAGTATCTCCGCGCCATGGATATCGACGGTGGCGTAGTGCGTTTTGACGTCTTTTTGTACGGTTGTGCCGTGAGTCATCGTTAACCGTCCGTCGATCAGGGTAACGGCTTTCGCCACGGCAGTGTCTTTGTGCAATCGGACATCGCCATCAATCACACGCACATTAGCGACTTTGCCACCGGACTCCACATCCAGATTGCCGTCGATGACCCGGACGGCTTTCGCCGGCTCCCCCGGGGCGATGACAATCGAGCGGTCAATGGCGCAACCGCTCGCGAGCACGCCAAGCGTCAATATCACCACACATCGACGCACTAGCTGGGTGATCCACGCAGCATGCGCTCTGTCGGCCTGAATGTTCATCACCTTCTCCTGAAGTTGTGAGGCATGGGTCATTGCCCCGATGGTATCGAGAAAATGAGTGTTTCACACACATCTGGTTGGCGCACCCCCAATGCGGCGAGCCGATTGAATGGATTGCGAGCAGTTCTTAGGCATCCTCGACCACGACCGCGGTGCCGACGGCCAAAATTTCTGAGGCGCCGCCCATCACCATCGACGTGGTGAAACGCGTGGCGATGACGGCGTTGCCCCCCAGATCGGCAGCCTCGGTGGTCATTCTGTCCAAGGACTGCTCCCGACTCTCAGCAATGAGTTTGGCGTACTCATGAATCTCACCGCCAACAATGTTTCTAAGCGCTGCCAGTATGTCTCGACCTAAGTGGCGCGCACGCACGGAGTTACCCCGGACGAGACCCAGTGTTTTCACGACTTTCTTGTTGGCAATGGACTCGCTGGTTGTAACAATCATGCTCAAATCTCCACGTCTTTGTATTTATCGGATTTTCTTTCAATCAGTCGCTGACGTAACACCGAGACGAACAGCAATGCAAGCCCCAGGTAACCGCCACCAATCACCAGCTTCTCATCCAAAGTGGTGCCCGCATCAAGAAAGAACATCACAATTGCAATGCCGGCGCCGACCAGAAAACTGCCAATTAGCAGCAACCATCCGATCCCTCTGGAAGTTGTTACAACGGTGTCATTCATCTTCTCTCTCCATATGTCCTGCCCAAACTCACTCAGGTGTGACTTGCCAACGCGCTCTCGCAACGCGCGTAGCTCTGCCAGGCTTGCAGCGCACTCCTCGCAGGTGCTGCAATGAACTTCGACACGCTGGCGTTCCTGCTGCGTCAGCTCGCCATCGATATAGCCCGACAGCCGCTCGCCTACGTGCGCTTGAATATGCGGTGTATTATTTGACATCGACTTCCAGCACCTCCTTAAGTGCCAACCG
>CBDUQI010000206.1:0-10737 GCA_965369325.1 uncultured Gammaproteobacteria bacterium | reverse complement strand
GGTTAACTATAGTTCAACACTTGCGTGATGGCTTCGATCAGGAAACCACGGGGCACTATTGTCGCGATAAACTAGTTCCACATCCGGACCCGATCTAACCAGGTTAGACGCATCCATTGTCCAGCGGACGCTTGGGTTAGTTGCAAGTCATCTCATCTGGCGTCGGCACCGCAAAGCGTTGAAAGAACACATCGTCAATATTGTAATGTCGTTATCCCCAGGATCAGATGCAGCCATTCAATGGCGTTGTTTACCTACGTAAAGGGTAGCGGTTCGCCCGTAGTGTCGGGCGAACCCGAAAATCTCGACGCGGGGGCAGCGAATCGGCAAAGGCCTCGAGGCGCATCACGACATCTGCCGGGGCGCCGATACATAGCGAGCATCCGCGTTTTATGTAAAGCTTGAGGGTATCTGCCGCCGTGTCTCGCTAGATAAAGAAGATGGCTGAACTTCCCGTACGTGTGTTCCTGAGCTACTCAAGCGCCGACATCGAGTGCGTCAACGAGCTGTATGACGCCATGAGCCAGCACCGCACCGCCAGCGGAGCATTGGCCTTCGACGTCTTTCAGGACGAGAAGAAGATCGACATCGGTGAGGACTGGAAGGCGCGCCTGCGCACGGAACTGCGCGCGGCCGATTGTGTGATGCTCGTATGGTCCACGCACTCTGCCGGCTCTAGCTGGGCATTGCAGGAGGCCACCTATGCTGCCATTGAGGACAAGCTAACCGGCCTGCTGATCGAGCGAAACATTTCGCCGCCAGATCTACTCAGCAACGCCAACGCGGTGCGGTACTTCACCTGGTCAGCTCAGGAGCGGGCCGCGCGTATCGCGAAGGTGTGCGAGCAGTTGCTGGATCGCACCCGGGCCCGACGTGGGGTGGTGAGCAGCCTACACGCCGAGAACGAAGTCACACGAGTAAACCGGGAGCCTCAAGATCGCCGGGTAATTCCGCCTTGTATGTCGGCATTAAAAGCCGGCAAGGCAGGCTGCACATTCCTGTTGCCCGCGCATGATCTGGAGTACCCGGATGACTTCGCGCTGCGCTACGCACACTACATACTGCCGGGCGCGATTCGCCAGCTTGACTGCGGCAAGGCCTTGCTGCAGGAGTACACGCCAGCCGTGATCGACGTGTTCCCAAACAAACGGCAAACGCCAGCAACCCAACTGCTTGAGGACATCGACGCCAGCGTCGCCGACAAGCTTGACCAGCCCGGGCAGAACCTCGGCCATAGTCTGAACAACACCATCAGCCTGTTTCCGGTGCTGTACATCAGCCTACCCACGGATCAATGGTGCGCGGCCGACACGCTCGCACTACAGGGCTTTGTTGAGCGCCTAGCCAAAGTGCGGGTGCAAGGCCAGCCACGCCGATTCTTCACCGTCTTCATCGCCTTGTGGTACGACAGCGCGCAACCGCCCAGCATTCCCGCGCAACCCAAGGGGCTGTTCAGTTTTTTCTCAAAGCGCGTGAGCCTGGATGAAAGCATGGGCCGACTCGGCGAGCGCACGCCCGCGCATTTTGTACAACCGTTGGAGAAAATTCAGTGGGCCGATGTGGCTTCGTGGCGCGATGATTATCGCGATCAACTGCCGGATGCACGCTTCAGGACGTTTCGCAACGCGGTGCGCGCGCCATACGCAAGTCAGGATACCGATATCCGTGAGCACTACGCCGACATCGTTGACCCACTTACCAAAGCGCTGAGGAGCGCGATTGCCTACGACGACGGATAACCTCCACCCAAACAGTTGCCGCTCGCAGCCGCCGCGCGAGCAACGCCCAGAACATCGCGACGACGAGGATCGCAGCACATGAATAACTATCGCGTACAGCTCACTCAGCAGCAGATCCAAGCGCTGGATGAGGCCGCAGGCGAGGCCTTCGAGGGCATATCGCCACCGCGCAACTACCTGCCGGACCCAGGTTTGGTGGCGGCCGTTAACGTCGCGATCAAATTGCGCAAGCCGCTGTTGTTGACCGGCAAACCTGGCACCGGCAAGTCTTCGGTCGCCCGCAGTGTAGCGTGGCAACTGCAACTGGGGCGACCGTTGGAAGTCGTCGTGAAATCCGACTCGCAGGCGAGCGATCTATACTACGACTTCGATGCCGTCGGGCGATTTTCGGCCGACACGGCCGACAAGGCTGCGCTGAACTTCATCAACTATCAGGCACTCGGAAAGGCCATCCTGTACAGCCGAGACATTGACGATCCAGCCTTAAGCACGGTGCTGTCGCCACGTCATCGCGAGGCTGCCAAAGCCGCGCCCGACCGCTGGAGCGCGCCGCGCCGCACGGTGGTACTGGTGGATGAAATCGACAAGGCCCAGCGCGACGTCCCCAACGATATCCTGGTAGAGATAGAGCGACGCTGCTTCTTTGTGCGCGAGTTGGGCAACGTGGGCATCCAGGCCGGCTCAGGGCTGGACCCGCTGGTGATCATCACCAGCAATTCTGAGCGCGCGCTGCCTGACGCCTTCCTCAGACGCTGCATTTACTTCAACATGCCGTTCCCGGACGAGGCACAGATGCGCGAAATTCTGGTTCGCCAACTTGGCGACCGCTTCGCGGATACCGAGCATCCCACGCTGAAACAGGCGGTTAGTTTTTTTGAATTTATCCGCACCCGCGGGCTGGCGAAAGAACCCGCCACCGCGGAGCTGATCGACTGGCTGAGCGCACTGTACGAAGACGAGAGCCAGGGCATCGACTTTTCCAGCCAGCACGTGCGCCACACTATAAAGGTGTGCCTCACCAAAACCCACTACGACCAGGCTATGGCCGAGCAACTGGTGAACGACTGGCAGGCCCGCGCGCAGGGCTGATTGCACCCCGTGAGCACGATGCGTGCACAACTTGGGCCATTTTTTGATCAGCTGGTGCTGCGCTTGCGCGCGGCTGGTTTCCAAATCAGCGTTGAACAAATTATCGAAGCCAACGACCTGCGGCTGGCTCAGTTCTGGTCCGGGCATGGCACCGTGGATGCCAACTTTCTCAAATATTCACTGGCCAGCATCTTTTGCGGCACGCCGGAGCAACAGACGCTGTTCTACGAGATATTCGACTCGCTGGGCGTGCCCGGTGGCGAAGCCGGGAAGAAAATCAGGGCGCACGTTGCAGCACAGGACGAGGATCCACTGATACAGCACACGCGCCGCAGGCGCGTCTGGCCAGTGGTGCTGGGGCTCATACTGGCTGCTGGCATAACCCTCGCATTAGCCACTTTTTTTTGGCCGTCCGCTTGGCTCGATGCACCGACGCCCACGGGCACCTCTTCGGGCCCCAGCGGGGAGCTCGGCGGGCCCGGCGGCGAACCGAATACCACACCAGGTGTTTCCGGTACATCGCAGTTCTCCCCCCCGCCCCGGCCGCCAGCGATCTCCGACCTTGTGCGCCCGCGTCAGGCGTTGGGCTGGCGGCTGCTACGCTGGGGATTGGCAAGCCTGCCTCTGCTGTTCAGTATCGCCTGGCTGCTCGCGCGCTGGCGCGCACGGCGAGTGTTCGTCGGTAAGCACGGCGCCAGCACGCGACCACAACTTAAACCGTTGCCCATCTCAGGTGCACGCGGCCCGTTGTTTGCACCCTCGCAGATCAGCCAGAGTGTCGCCGTTCTGCGCGTACCCGCGCGCCATCCAACCCGCCGGTTGAACACCACCGCGACCGTGAACGCGACCGCGCGCCACGGCGGCATTCCCAAGATTGTCTATGCACACCAGGCGCAACGCCCAGGTTACGTGATGCTGTTGCAACAGCGCTCCCCGCTGGACATGTTCACCCGTTTCGCGGGCCGCTTGGCGGATCGGCTGTACGCCGGTGGGCTGGAAGTCTCAAGCTTCATTTTCGAAGGCCGCCCGGCCCGATTGTTCCCACGCGGCCAGCCCGGGCGTAACGCCACCTACGAGCAAGTGGCACAGCACTTTCAAGGCGACGCGTTAATCGTGGCGGGCGATGCGTCGCTGTTGATGCACGGCGGACGCACTACCGCACACCCGTGGCAACCGACGACCGGTCAGTGGAGTGCTCACGCACTGCTGAGTGATCGCGCGCCCGCCTGTTGGGGGCGCGAGGAGAAGGCGCTGCACGCGCGCGGCTTTGCCCTGGCCCGCTTTGGCAGCCAGGGCCTGAGGGCCGCTCGGCATTGGCTGAATCCCCAACAGCAGCTCGGCACAGAGGACACTCCGCCATGGCTGGAAGGCGAGCACAATGCCTCGCCGTATCCACCCTTGCTGCACGACTCAGTACGGCGCTGGATGCGCGATCGCGAGCAGGCAGACACCTCGCAACTTTTGCAGGAACTGCAAGCGTATCTGGGCAACGACGGCATGCTGTTGCTAGCGGCGATTGCCGCCTACCCACAGATGAAATTCGAAATCGCGCTGTACCTAGACACGGTGATGTTCGCCGATCAAACCGCCGCTCAACGTGAGCGGCGGTTGCTGCAGATCACGACCCTGCCCTGGTGCCGGGAGGCACAAATGCCGGATTATCTGCGCGCAGTGCTGCTGCAACGCCAGCCGGTGCCACAACTGGCGCTGATCCAGAACACCTACCGCAAACTGCTGCACGGTAATCTGACGGGCGAGCAGGCGAGCGTCGAGATTGCCGTGCCGGAGGGCGCCCGGTGGCAAGCGTTCTTGAAAGATCTGCTCGCAAGCACGCACAGCGGCGAGTACACCGATGCCATCTTCCAGAACGTCGTGCTTGAGGCTCCCGAACAGCTGGCCGCCGTCGAGCTACCCCGCGCACGCGCCGATGAACTGGGCGGGCAACGCTTGCAGGACGCCGTCACATTTGCGGGCGCGAGGTTGCTGCGCGCCACAATGTTCAGTCTGGGGCTGCTTGGCGCACTGGCGTTGATCGGCAAACCTATCGGCGATCGCTGGCTGGGCGAACGCAATGCGCAGGCGAGGGCCAACATTACAGTACAAATCCTGTACCCCGCCAGCGGCGGCAGCAGCGAGTACACCACCGAGGAGGCCCAGGCCATCGCGCGACTGGGAAGCCGCCTTGACTACGCGCTGCAGGCTCAGGGGTTCACCACCGAGCTGGTGCCTACCAGTCCGGAGGCGACGCCCGTGAACGCCCCTGCCACAGATGTTCGTACGCGGTTGTACGGGGCGCAAGCAACGGACGGCACACCGCTTAAGCACCTGATTGAATTCGATCCCGACTACGGCATCTCGCGCCTGCGACACCGCGGTGTGGCCCGCACCCAACCCGCTTTTTTGTGGCCACTACTCGCCGTGCCCAACGGTACATTCGCAAACACCATCGAATCGGCGCTCGCGCATCTGAGCTATACCCATCCAATCGAAATACTCGCCGCGGGCGCTAGCCGCGCGCGCTCAGCGGATCAAAGCAACCTTGGCAACAATGCACCGCCATCGAGTACCGCGCCGAGCGCGGCAGAGTATTTTCCGGCCTCGACCGTTCGGGTATGGTTGCGCAGTCCAGTGCGCAGTTTTCAGGACCGTCTGGCCAAGGGCGGCCTGGGTCCGGTGATGACGGTGCTTAGTGACAGCTCCGCCCCCGGCGGGCAACTGTTCGCGGTAGGCAAGTACGAGGTTACGTTTGAAGAGTACGATCGATTCGCCCGCGCGACCAATCGCACACTCCCTGATGCCAACGGCTGGGGCCGCGGCAAGCGCCCGGTAATTAACGTGAACTATGAGGACGCCGCTGCCTATGCCGACTGGCTGTCCGGCGAAACCACCGCCGTCTATGCATTGCCCAGTCTGAGCAACTGGTATCTGATCACCAACGCCACCTCCGATTCCGCTTTCGGGCGCGTCCTGCGCAGGGTGGCCTCCGCAGTGCCCGGTGGGCCCAGCCGTACCCTGCCCGTTGAGCAGACAACAACCAACTGGCTGGATCTGCATGGGCTCTCTGGCAACGTCTCCGAATGGACTCCCGAATGTTTCGAATCGACCCGCGGCGGGTTGCCGGGCGGCGGATGCGCCGTCAATGTCGCCGTGGGAGGTAATTGGCGCGACGGCGATTCGGTGACTGAAAAAGCCGCGGGGCTCGCCAGCGCAATTGTTGGATTCCGGGTGGTACGGCGTGTCGCCCAGAGTGACTACCCGCAATCCACCATCCCAGAATTCCCTGAAGCAGAACAAAAGCAGGCGCCGGAGCAACAAACACAACGGATGTCGCCCGAGGAACAAGCCAAACGCGGAGCGCAGGCGAAGTAGCATGACAGACGCACCAGACCTTCCCACGGATGAGGTTGCGCCCGATGAGTCGGCCCTTGATTCGCGGCAGACCGCTTACGCCGTCGGCACCGTCATCAGCATCGTGCTCATTGTCTTGATGATCTTCGCCTGGAACCTGTTGGGGCGTTCGCCACTGCGAATGCAGGCCGACGGTGTCACCCTGCTCGACGTTGATTTGGAGCTTGCGCTGATTCCCGCCGGCACCTACCCCATGGGCAGTCCGCCGGAGTTTCCGCCTACCCGCGCACCCGACCCACTGCCAACCCCTGCCGCCGATGAGTGGCCCGAGCATGACGTTAACTTCGCAAAGAACTTCGCGATCATGCGAACAGAGGTCACGTTTGGCCTGTACGCTGAGATGAATGACGGGCGCGCACGTGCGCTCGAGCCTGAGTTCGCCTTGTCTGATCTTATCGATCCGGACTGGCCTGTCGCGAACGTGTCATGGGACGAGGCGAGGACCTTTGCCAGCTGGGTCTCGGGAGAGACCGGCGCCCACTACCGCCTTCCGAGCGAAGCCGAATGGGAATATGCAGCGCGCGGCAGCGTCGCCTCCGCGCCAGCGCCATGGTCCATCCCGGCGAATGCCTGCCAGCACGCTAACGTGCGCGATTTAGCCCATCGCAATGCTTCACCCGGGCTGGGGATCCGCGCCGACGGGCCAGAGACAAGCGAGGACCTGCGCGACTTTTCGTGCCTGGACGACGCTGCCCACCTTGCACGCGTGGCCTCCTATCAAGCCAACAGCTTCGGGTTGTTCGACACCCTCGGTAACGTCGCGGAATGGACGACTGATTGTTACAGCGCGAACTACGAGGATACACCGCGCGATGGCGGCGCGGAATCTCCCTGGCGCTGCCGACAACAGGTAATCCGTGGCGGCGCCTGGACCAGCGGCGCCCGGCAAGCAAGATTCGGCTATCGAGCCGCCGCCTCGCGTGAGTTTAGAGATTACGACATTGGCTTTCGGCTGGTGCGCGAGCTGGACTGGTTGGACCGCATGATACTCGCCCGCCCCAACACGGATTGGAACGCGCTGCTCGGGACGCTGCGCACTGTCAGTCTGGCGTTGGGCGCGCTCGGCGTGCTTGGATTTTTCGTCCTGCCCAACCTCGCTGCCCGCACCCAACGCCAGGCCGATGCCGGGCCCGATCCCAATCGCGCCAGCGCCGATATCGATACGCCCGACCCTCGGGTGGACGTGCCGGACGCCAGCAACACGGCTGACCCAGAAATACAAACCAACCTCGCTGACGGCACCGCAGCGGGCGCACGACAGGACACGGCTCGCACCGCGCGCCGGGCCGGCTTGGCAGCGCGGTTCGCACGGCTGCTGGACCAGCGCACCGTACCTCAACCGGGGCTGGCGAAGGTCACCTGGCGCGAGCCCGACACGTTGATAACCGAGCCCATTGCCGAGGGCAGCGCAGAACCCTTGGCGCCGATGCTGTTGCTACTGCACGGGATGTTCTCAGACACCGGTAGCTCATTCGGGGGGCTGGCGCCCATGCAAGGCCTGCTCGAGCGCCACTACGCATCGATTTTGGGATGGGACCACTACACGATCCAGCAAGACCCCGTGGACAACGCGATTGCACTGTTGCGCGCGCTGCCTGAGGTACGCGAGCTCGACATCATCGCGTTCGATAGCGGTGGCGTTCTGGCCGAACTGCTGTGCCGCGCGCAGCGCATGGATGGTCGCCCGCCTTTTTCAGAAGAAGAACTGGCCGCAACGCCACATCTACAACAACTTGCCGAGTTAATGGGTGATGGGCATCCCAGAGTGCGCAGGCTGGTGCGCGTCGCCTGCGCGATTCGCGGCAACACCGCACTTGGGCATTTCGGCGAAAGCGCTACTGCGCTGCTCGGCGCTATCCCGGGGTTCGGCCTGCTGCGTCGGGTTTACTCAATGATATTCGGCTGGCTTTGGCAAGCTACACTGCAGCAGCCCGGCCAGCGTGCACTGTTACCGGAATCCGATACTATCCGGCTGCTGACGCCCTCAATAACCGTCGACGGTGAGCTACTTAACATTGCGGGCAAATGCGAGCCACAGCGTTTTACCCATCGGGCCCTGGCGAAGTTACTGCGCGGACAGGACAGCGATCTGGTGGTCCTCTTGCAAAGCACCACCGGCGGTTTTTCACGTGCCGACAAGCAAGGCGAAAACGTCACCTTCGAAGGCCCCGAGATCACACATTTCTCCCTGCTGCGGGACGAGCGCGTGCAAACGCAGATTACCCGATTCCTAATCCGCTAGTTTGGCCAGACGAACGCGCAGTCAGACGATGGCTGTCTGACTTAGATAACGCGACAGATCAAAAGAACCGCGCCAGCGCCAGCGACAGATACTCATCATCCCGGTAGGCATAAAGCAGATCACCCTGAGCGGAGTTAGCGAACAGGCGTCCTTCCAGCGATAACTTCCAATCAGCACCCAATCGGCGGCTGCCCTCCAGTGTGGTGAAGCTGGCGCGAGAATCCAGATCGAGCACCGAGACCACCAGCAACTGCGTGTCCTGCACATCGTTCAGCGCCAAACGAACACCCAGCGCTACATCATTCCCAACGGGCGTGCGCAACACCGGCTGATCGTCGAACAGGTACTCAGCGATTACCCCGATATCTGCGTCGCCGCCCAGGCGGCCGTCAAAGGTATACTCAACTCCCGTGGCTAAAGCGACGGAGCGGCCATCTGCGTTGCGCCGAGCAACCAACTCGGCCTTCCATAACCAACCACTAATGGTTGCCTGCAAGTCCACACTACTCTGCTCAAGCAGATCGTAGTAAGGCATCAGCTCAAATTCGCCATCCGCGTTCAGGTTCAAATCCAGGCGGGGTTGCCGGCTGGTGCCCGAAAAATGCGCTACACCAAAATCCCAATCACCCACGTAGTGGCTGTAGCGCACCGCCAGATCCAAATGTCGGCGCCCGCGTGCACTCTGGTAGCGAGCAGCGTCTTCGTTCACATCCAGTCCAAAGTGTGGTCGTCCGTTCGGGCCAGCGAAAGTGCGCTCCCGAAAGTACGGCAGCGCCAGCAGATCCACCGTGCCCCATTCAGGCGTCCACCGCAGACTCAGCATAGGCTGGCCCAGCTTGTCTTCACCGTCGATGTTCTCGACAAAATCCGTTTGATTCACGATGTCCACCAGGTGCGCCGATTCGGTGACGCCCCAGAACACCTGCCGCAGCCCCGCGGAAAGCTCAACCGAGGTGAAGGTGCGTTGCCAGTACAGTTCGCGCACATCCAGGTGCGTGCGCCGCGAGTCACGCTCGTCCCATCGCGCAAACGGTGCTACCACCACCCGTTGCCGTCCTTCGTCCCAGTCGTGATACAACTCGGTGTCGAGACTCAACGACAGATTGCTCCGTCCCTGCCCGTCATGCAGCGGATCGGCTGCGTATCCGGTGCTTTGCACTGCAACGTTACCGCTGAACTCCTGCGCGAACGCGCTACCGCCAAGTACCAACGACATCGCGCTCATATATATCCACCGCCGAACGCTGGTAGTGCGGAATCCGGCGGGCAGCCGTAGCGGTCGGCTCCCCTTCAGCGCAGCGTCTCGCCGATCTACTTGCTGATCTGGCATTGATAACTCCTTAAGCGAATGGCATCGCGTCACCGCAAAGCCCCGCGATGGCCTGTTTGCACCACGTGCCTGCTCATCTGTTTTGCGCACATGTCGCGAAAGCCTAGATGGATATCGCAGCGCTGGCCCATTCCTCTCGTTCATAGCGCTTATGAATGCCCCACTCTGGGCCTGACACCCCCTCAGCCCTAGCATCCCGTCAACCCGGATAACCCACGCCAGCCTGGTCTGGTCTGACCTGGGGCACACACATGCAACGCACTGAGGAGACGAACATGAGTACGAGCACCACCACGAATGCCAAGCTGGCAGCCGCCAACGCGCGCATCGAGACAGCCCTGAACGCCTACAAGAACGGCGCACTTTTGCTGGTTTCCGACGATGAAGACCGCGAGAACGAAGGCGACCTAATTGTCGCCGCTGAACACGCCACCGCCGATGCCGTGAATTTCATGATGACCCACGGACGCGGTCTTATTTGCCTGGCTGTTGAGCCTTCGATCGCACGCGACAAAGAGTTGTGGCCGATGGTTCAGAACAACACCGATCATATGCAAACGGCGTTCACCATCAGCGTGGATGCCACCCGCACCCACGGCGTTACCACCGGTATTTCTGCCGGCGATCGCGCCAAGACCATTGAGGTGGTGTTGTCGGAAAGCTACACCAGCGCCGATCTGCAGGCGCCTGGCCACATGTTCCCGCTGGTCGCCAAAGCTGGCGGTCTGATTGAGCGTCAAGGCCATACCGAAGCGGCAGTAGAGCTCTCGCGGCTGGCAGGCCTTAAACCGGCCGGCGTCATTGTCGAAGTCATTAACGATGACGGCACCATGGCGCGCCGCCCGGACCTGCTTAAGTTCGCTGAAAAGTTCAATCTGCACTACATCACGATCAAAGACCTTCTGAACTACGTGCGTCCGCAGCGCGAA
>CBDUQI010000205.1:0-10768 GCA_965369325.1 uncultured Gammaproteobacteria bacterium | reverse complement strand
ATCGGGGCCTGCGCAGGTGTGGCCGATGCGGGCGGGTGTGCTTGTTTCGCGGGCCGAGGGCTTGGCAGCAAAGGCTCATCATGAATGACGGCTTGTTCCAACTGCGTCTGCGCAAGCCGCGCGGCGACTGCGGCAGCGGCCTCTTCGCTTTGTTCCTCGACGATAATGCCTTCGTTCGCTAGCCGCGGAAGCGAGGCGGCACTCACCTGTTTTGCCGATCGTTGGGGTGAGCCGTTGGCGGACATGTCGATAGGCTTACACGCTGCCTCAGGCGGTACTCCCCGCGTTTGGGTTGTACGCGCGAGTTCGTCCGCTTCTTGCGGTGGGCGACCACGCGCGCGCAATGCCAGCATGATCAACGCCAGTAGACTGAAAGCCAGCGCGGCAGAGTCAACCTGTTGCGCCCGGCGGGTAAGGGTTGGGTAGTCAGCGCCAAACATGTTTACCGGCGGTAACGCCGGCTGCGATTGCGCTGGGGCATCCGCCATCAGCGCCTGCAACTGCTGGTTGATCAAAAAATGCGCGCCAGTGGCCACCGTGAGTGCCAGCAGCGCGAGGACAAGAAAAGTGTTGGCTGCGATTGCGGTAAACGTGGGTTTGGACATATCGAGGCGGATTGTTCTTGATGCAGGTACGGACTTCCGTGAGCCGGCTCACAGATGACCTGCATGTACCCGCATAGACTTGTTTTTACTGTGACCTGTGTGGCCGCCTGCTGATGCAGAGGCGGCTGAATCTGCCGTGCCGGCAGCGCCTTGGTGGCGCTGTTGTTGTACGCCTCAAATGAAGTCGGAGAACCTGTGCCGGAACGTGTTCTTATTGTGCGCTCCCGTGGCAAATTGCACGAACTTGTGGAACACCATGTGAAGGCGCAGCTTCCAGGGTGTCTGGTGGAGACCGTGGACAACGTGCAGGACGGCGAGTTTCAGCTTGTCAGCCAGGGCGAGTATGCGTTGGTGCTATTGACCAACACCGATATCATCAGCGCGCGCTCGCGTGCCCGGGAGGCCCTGGTGCCGCTGCAGTTCCTGCGCCAGGCCTCGCCGTTGGTACCCATCGTCATGATCGGTGCAGGCGGCAGTGAGTTGCTGGCGGCGGAGAGTATCCGTCAGGGCGCGAGCGATTATTTGCCGGTGGAACTGGTGGGTAGTGAGGAATTTGTTGACGTACTGCGCCAGGAGATCCCAGGCGCATTCGCCGAGCAATCGCCGCCGTCGCTGATGGCCTCCTCGCCGGCGGCACAGGATGAGGTGCTGCCACCCGCCATGGCACCGCAGGGGTTTTGCGCAAGTTCGAATGGCCCGATCAGCGAGACAGCGCCTCCGACGTGCGATCTTCCGATGCCCTCGGTGGAGGGGTACCGAGTGATTCGCCGGGTGGGCGCTGGGGCTACTTCCAGTGCGTTTTTGGCCCACTGCCGCTCTCTGGATCGCCGGGTGGTGCTGAAAATCGTCGCCGGCGTGGGTGACGCCGATGGTCAGCAGATGCAGAGTTTCGAGCGCGAGTACCGGGTGATCTACAAATTGCGTCACCGCTCGATTGTGCAGATTCACGATTGGGGCCGTTGTGATGAGGGGGCCTATATTGCTGTCGAATACATCCCCGGCGGGGATTTGGGCCAGCGCATGCGCGGCCCCATGGCCGCCGCGGAGGCTCTGCGCTATGTGGATAAGATTGCACAAGCGTTGGCGGTGATCCATGAGCGCGGCATCTTCCATCGCGACCTGAAGCCGGCCAATGTCATGCTGCGCGAGGACAATTCTATTGCCTTGATCGATTTTGGATTGGCCACGTTGCAGGGCTCACAAACCACGCTTGCGGGCGATGGGATTGTGCTGGGGACGCCTGCCTACCTGAGCCCCGAGCAGGCGCGTGGTGAACGCGTGGACGCGCGCAGCGACATTTACAGCCTGGGGGCGCTGTTGTTCGAAATGCTTACCGGGCAGAAGCCCTACTCGGCCCGTACCGTTATGCACATGGTGGCGCAGCACGCCAAGGGGCCGGTGCCGACCCTGCCGGAGCACCTGGCCGCGCTGCAGCCGTTGCTGGAGCGCATGATGGCCAAGCAGACGGATCAGCGTTTTCGCGACACCGAGCAGCTGCTGCGCACGGTACACCGGGTACGTCGTGCGCTCTCCGGCGCGCCCCCGAAGGTGCGCATGCTGGGCAACGAGTAGCGGCCCGCGTGCCGTGCGCCGGGACGCCGGTTACCAGTGATTGCGCAATTCACGTAACTTCAAAAAGACGGTGCGCGGGTCCGGAGTGTCCCCGAGATCTGGGAACGACTCGCGCAAGCGCGCGATCACACTCGCGTTACGCAGCCGCATAAATGTATTGATCTGCTGCTCCTGCGCCATCGTTGTGATGATTGCATCGTCCGGGTCGTGCTCGGTGCAGGCGCTCAGCATGCGTGCAGCTTCGGCATTGTCCGGCTCGCGGTCCAGCGTGAAGCGTAGATTGTTCTCCAGATAGTCGTGGCCGGGGAATATCTGGGTGTCATCAGGCAGCGCTGCCAGCTGGCTAACAAAGGTGTCGTACAGCTCGTTCGGGTGACCGCCGTTGTGGCAATTGCCAGCTCCCGCATTGAACAGCGTATCGCCACAAAACAGGGCGGGTACGTCGGTCTCGGACAGCAGGCAGATGTGGCTCATGGTATGCCCGGGCGTATCCAGGCACCGCAGCTCAATGTGCTTTCCCAGTTTGATCACATCGCCAGCGCCCAGGCCCCGGTCAACGCCGCCGGGAATCTTCGCTATCGCGTTGGCATGCGCCAGCACGCGGGCACCGGTGGCGCTGACCACGCCCTGGTTGCCGCCGGTATGATCGCCATGCTCGTGTGTGTTGAGCACCTGGGTAATCTCCCAGCCGTGCGCGCGGGCCGCGTCCAGGCATTTGTGGTAGTCCAGCGGGTCCACCGCCAGCGCCTCGCCGCTGTGCTCACAGGCAATCAGATAGTTAAAGTTACGATAGGCGTTGCCTGTCCAAATCTGCTCAACGATCATTGATGCGCGCACTCCTTTTCGGCTGGTTACCGGGGAGCCCCGGGCCGGTGGATCCTGAGCCTACCAGACCTTGTCGCCCGGCGGCCTTGAAACGAGCGATTTAGTCCACATTTAGCATCTGTTACTCTGTTGCGGTGCACTGTGCAGCAGCAGCCCTGCTCAGTCCCCTGTTCAGCCTGTGGATCGGACGAGATACTTGCATGCCAATTTATGAATACGAGTGCCGCGAGTGCGGACACTCCATGGACCGCTTACAAAAAATCAGCGACGACCCGCTGACCGATTGCCCTGAGTGCGGGCAGCCCAAATTGCGCAAACTGATGTCGGCACCGCGCTTTCGGTTGAAGGGCGCAGGCTGGTACGAGACGGATTTTAAAACCGGCGACAAGCGCAATCTGGCGGATGGTGGCGACGCTGCCAGTGGCGCAAAATCCGCCTCTTCTGATGGTGGTGGTGATGGCGATGGCGGGGGCGCCGATAAAAAGAGCAAGCCGGCCGCCGCGTCGGGCGAGAGCAAAGCCCCAGACAAAGGTGCGGGCAAATCGGCCAGTGCCAGTGCCTCGACGGGTTCGGCCTCCAACTCTAGCTCCAAAGACTCGTGAGCCGACTGCAGCGTTATCTGGTTGCCGGGCTCTTGGTATGGGTGCCTGTACTGGTGACGCTGGGTGTGCTCAAAGTACTGGTTGAGCTGATGGATCGCACGTTGTTGCTGCTCCCGGTGGCCTACCGGCCCGAGACGCTGTTGGGGTTTAACATCCCGGGGCTCGGCGTGCTGGCCACGGTAATTGTCCTGCTGGGCACTGGGGTGCTGGTCGCCAACTTCTTTGGGCGCAAGCTGGTGGAGATATCAGAGGCGATCCTGAGCCGAATCCCATTTATCCGGACCATTTACTCTGGCGCCAAACAGATTGCAGAGCGCGTATTTGACGAAAACGGCAACTCGTTCAAACGTGTGGTGCTGCTGGAGTATCCGCGCCGGGGCATCTGGTCTTTGGGCTTTCTCACCAACGAGCATCTGGGCGAGCCGGCCACCCAGAGTGGTCGTGAGCTGGTGGGTGTATTCGTACCGACCACACCCAACCCCACCTCCGGATTTTTGGTGATGGTGCCACCGGAGGACCTGCAGGAACTGGACATAAGAGTGGATGACGCGCTCAAGATGATCATCTCTTTGGGCGTCGCGGTTCCCGATCGGCCAGCCAGTGCCTCAGCACGGCCGCTTGCACGGGCCAACCCAGACTCGTAACATCCGCCGTCCTGGCGTCGTTGTGACCCAGCCAACACGTTTTGTCGCGCATGACGGTGAATTAGCCCTTACGAGGTGGGTACGCCGCATGCTTGTCAAACTCTCCCAACGCAGTCTCTAGGGTTAAAAAAATGCGCACGCATTATTGTGGAGAAGTCAATCAGAGCCTGATTGGCGAGCAGGTTCAGGTGGCCGGTTGGGTGCATAAGCGCCGCGATCACGGTGGCGTGATATTCATCGACCTGCGTGATGTCAGTGGAATTTTGCAGGTGGTGATCGACCCAGATACGCCCGAGGCGTTTGCGTTGGCTGAGAGAGCTCGCTCCGAATACGTGCTGAGCATTACCGGCAAGGTCCGCGAGCGCCAGGAAGGCACCATTAACCCGAAAATGGCCACTGGCCATGTAGAGGTGCTGACGGCGCAGTTTGAGGTGCTGAACGAGTCAGAGACGCCGCCATTCCACCACGATGAGAATGCCAGCGAAGAGGTACGCCTTAAGTATCGCTACGTGGACCTGCGCCGCCAGCAAATGCAGGAGCGCCTGCATCTGCGCCACCAAATCATGCGCCATGTGCGCGCGTACCTGGACGCCAACCGGTTTGTGGATATCGAAACCCCGGTGCTGACCAAAGCGACACCTGAGGGCGCGCGCGACTACCTGGTGCCCAGCCGTACCTTCCCGGGCAAGTTCTTTGCGCTGCCGCAATCACCGCAGCTGTTCAAGCAACTGCTGATGATGTCTGGTTTCGATCGTTACTACCAGATCGTGCGCTGCTTTCGCGACGAAGACCTGCGTGCAGATCGCCAGCCTGAATTCACCCAGATAGACGTCGAGACCTCGTTTATGGACGAGGACGGCATCATGCAGCTTATGGAAACCATGATTCGGCAGGTGTTCCGAGAGCTTAAGTCGATTGAGCTGCCCGATCCGTTTCCGCGCATGACCTATGAAGAGTCGATGCGCCGCTTTGGTGTTGACCGCCCCGACTTACGGATTCCGCTGGAGCTCGTTTCCATTGACGATTTGGTCGAGGACGTGGACTTCAAAGTATTCGCTGGTCCGGCCAATGATCCGGGCGGGCGGGTGGCCTTGCTGCGCTTGCCCGGAGGCAACAAACTCACGCGTAAGGAGCTGGATGACTACGGCAAATTTGTCGGTCGCTACGGCGCGCGAGGGCTGGCATACATCAAGGTGAACGATCTGTCGGCCGGGGTGGCGGGCCTGCAATCACCCATCCTGAAGTTTCTGAGCGAGTCGGCGATTAACCGCATTGTTGAGCGCGCCGGGGCGCAGGATGGCGACGTACTGTTCTTTGGCGCTGATAAGGCCAAAGTGGTAAACGATGCGATGGGCGCTCTGCGCGTGAAGCTGGGCGAGGATTGCGCTTTAGTGCAGGAGGGCTGGCAGCCCTTGTGGGTGGTCGACTTTCCGATGTTTGACTTCGACGAGCGGGAACAGCGCTGGCAGGCTTTGCACCATCCGTTCACCGCGCCGAACTTTGACGACCCGGCCACGCTGGCGAAGGGCCCCGGTGAGGCGCTGTCGCGCGCCTATGACATGGTGCTGAACGGACTTGAGATTGGTGGCGGGTCTGTGCGTATCCATCGGCGTGAGATGCAACAGGCCGTGTTCGAGGTGCTGGGCATTGAGGCGCAGGAGGCGCAGGAGAAATTCGGCTTCCTGCTGGAGGCGTTGAAATATGGCTGCCCGCCGCATGGCGGTATAGCCTTCGGGTTGGACCGCATCGTGATGCTGATGAGCGGTACCGAGAGCATCCGCGATGTTATCGCCTTCCCCAAAACCCAAACCGCGCATTGCCCGTTGACGGACGCTCCCGGCGCTGCCAGTGATGTCCAGTTGCGCGAATTATCCGTACGGGTAACAAAGCCTCAGGCCTAGCGAGCGACCCACAACGGCTGGTTCGCAAATCAGCCGACGGTAAAGTTGCAAGCGATACTAGTGCGCAAGGACTTACGCCGTCGGCGAGCTCGCCTCAATCCTCGCCCAGTTTGTAGTTTCGAAACGCCGGCTTGCCCAGCGTGACCGCCACCCCGCCACTGCGCACCGTAGTCAGCACTTTTCCGTGCTCTTTGAGCATTTCCACCAGCGCTGTAATCTCAGGTCCGGTGGCGGTGTACTCTAGCGTGTAGCACTCGGCCGTGTCTTCCACGGTACTGGCGCCCGAGGACTTCACCAGCGCGTCGAACTGGGCGCGGCTTTCCTCGTACACCTGTATTTTCAGCAGCAGCATCTCGCGCTCGATGTGTGGCATTCGCGTTAGATCGACGATGTCCACCACATCCACCAGTTTTAGTAACTGATCGCTGATCTGGCTGATCACATGGGTTGAGCCCCGTGTCACCAGGGTCAGGCGCGACACGGTGGCATCGGAGGTGGGGGCAACGGTTAACGACTCGATGTTATAGCCGCGGGTGGAGAACAGCCCAGCCACGCGTGTCAGTGCACCGACCTCGTTTGCCAATAGGATTGATATGAGATGCCGCATTGGTTACTTTCGCCGTTAGAGTCTGTTGTGAAAAACGGTGCGCTCAACGTTTTACATTTGTTGGCGCTGCCTGTTAGTGCGATAAACTACGTGAACGGGTTAAGCTAACGCAAGCATTGCTCTGCAAGCGCGCCCGGTACGTTCGCCAAGCCCGTCGACATCCCGCCAACCGAGCCACCATCATGTTACAGTCCTACAAGCCCGCCGAGTTACCCTCGCATCCAAAATCCGGTCAGCTGATGAACGGCGCCGACATCGTTGTAGAGACGCTTGTCGAGGAAGGCGTAGATATTATTTTCGGCTATTCCGGCGGTGCGATTCTGCCCGCCTTCGATGCAGTGTTCAGATACAACCACGAGCAGACCGGCGGCGCAGAGGATGTTGCCAGTCAGCCCTTGCCCATGGTGGTTCCTGCCAATGAGCAGGGCGCGGCGTTTATGGCTGCTGGCTATGCGCGCGCCAGCGGCAAAGTGGGTGTTGCCATGGTGACCTCCGGCCCGGGTGCGACCAACACGGTCACGCCTATCCGCGATTGTATGGCCGACTCGGTGCCTATCGTGGTCATCTGCGGTCAGGTGCCGACCAGCGCCATCGGCACCGACGCATTTCAGGAAGCGCCGGTCAGCAGTATCATGGGCGCGGCATGCAAGCATGTATTCCTCGTTACGGACTCCACCAAGCTTGAGGCCACCATGCGCACCGCGTTCGAGATTGCGCGGACTGGCCGCCCAGGGCCGGTGGTAGTGGATATTCCGAAAGACATCCAGAACTGGGAGGGCGAGTTCCGTGGCTCAGGCCTGTTGCCGGTGCCGGGTTATCGCCAGCGCATGCACACCTTGCGTGAGAACGTACTGGAAGCCGACAAGTTGGCGGAGTTCTATCGATTGCTGAGCAATGCTTCCCGACCGCTGATTTATGCAGGCGGCGGTGTGGTAAACGGCAACGCCAGCGATCAGCTGCGCGCGTTCGCACATCACTATGGGATTCCGGTGGTGACAACGCTGATGGGGATCGGGGCGTTTGATACCCACGACGCGCTGGCGATGAATATGCTGGGCATGCACGGCGCCGCGCACGCCAACTACGCGACGGATGATTGCGATTTTCTTATCGCGGTGGGCGCGAGGTTTGATGATAGGGTGGCAGGTAAGCCGTCGGAGTTCGCGCCGAGCGCAAAGGCTATCGCACATTTTGATATTGATATCTCGGAGATCGGCAAGGTCAAGGATGTGCACTGGCACCACGTGGGCAGCCTGCCCGACGCGCTGAGCAGTGTGCTGGCGTACGGTCGCAAGCACCACCCGAAGCCGGATTTTGGTGCCTGGCATGCGCACGTCGCGGGACTAAAAGCCAAGTACGGGTTCAATTACGATCGCGACAGCCAGTTGATCCAGCCGTACTACGTGATTGAGGAGTTGAATCGTCTTACTCAGGGCAAGGCGGTGATCAGCACCGGCGTGGGCCAACATCAGATGTGGGCCGCGCAGTATTTTGATTTCAGCCAACCGCGCCAGTGGCTTACTTCCGGCAGTATGGGCACGATGGGATTCGGTTTGCCGGCCGCCATAGGCGCGCAGTTTGCGCGCCCCGATGCGCTGGTGCTGGATATCGACGGCGATGGCAGCATTCGCATGAACCTGGGTGAGTTGGAGACAGTCACCACCTACGGGTTGCCGTTGAAAGTGGTGGTGTTGAACAACTACGGCGATGGCATGGTGCGCCAGTGGCAGGAGCTGTTCTTCAAGGGACGGATGGCGGCCAGTGATAAGTCGCTGCACAAAAAAGACTTCGTCAAAACGGCCCAGGCCGATGGCTTTGAGTACGCTGTGCGCCTGGATGACAAAGCGGATGTGCCACGGGTGGTGCGTGAGTTTATCGAGTTCGACGGGCCGGCGTTCCTGGAGGTCATCATCGATACCAAAGCCGGTGTGTATCCCATGGTGGGCCCGGGCTTAAGTTATCGCTCGATGGTCACCGGCGATTACATCGCCTCGCGCGGCCAGAACGAGGATGCCGACGTCGACCCTGTGGGTATGTTCTGACAGGCCGCACTACCAACCCGACCGAGCAGCGGACTCGGCCCGGGTCAGGTACGTGAGCAGCGAAGCTGCCCCCCGGGTGGACCTGTGGTTTGCGTACGATCAGCGCGTACGCGATACCGCTTTGCTGGCGCGCTACCACACATTGTTGAGTGCCCCCGAGCAGGCGCAGCGCCGCCGTTTTGTGTTTGCCCGTCACCGCCATCAATACCTGATTACCCGCGCCCTGGTACGCACGGTGCTTTCGTATTATCACCCGAGTGTGATGCCCCAAGACTGGGTGTTTGTTCCCAACGAGTACGGCAAACCGTCGGCGCACGCGCCGCAGGGGCCACGGGCGCCGCACTTTAATCTCTCGCATAGCGATGAGTTAGTGGTGATGGCGGTGTGCCAGGGTTATGAGGTAGGCGTGGATGTGGAGTGGCTGGTACGCAAGGGCGAGACAGTATCGTTGGCAGACCGGTTTTTCTCGCCCATCGAATCTGAGCAGTTGCGGGCGCTGGCCGCGCCTGCACAGCAGTCGCGGTTTTTTGACTTATGGACGCTGAAGGAGTCCTACATCAAAGCTTGCGGGATGGGGCTCTCTATTCCCCTGGATGAATTTACCTTTGAGTTTCCCGGTGAGCGTGGCCTGAGCATTCAGTTTGCCCCGCAGCGACAGGATAATCCGCACCAGTGGCGTTTCTGGCAATGGCAACCGGGCCGCGAGCACAAAGTGGCGCTCGCGGTGCGGGCGTTGCCAGTAGATGCACCGTGCCAGGTGCAAATGCGCGAGGTGGTGCCGCTCGGCGATGACAAGCCGGTCGACTACCTTTGCCTGCGCAGTTCGATGCCTTAGGTAATGGCACGCCGTGGGGGGCGCCCAGCGCGGGCGAGCGCTACTCGTGCTTGAGTAGTTCACGCAGTTTGTAGATGGCCTCCAGCGCCTCGCGCGGCGAGAGGTTATCCGGGTCGATCTGCGCCAGCGCGTCCAGAGTGGGCGAAGGCGCTGCTTGCGGCTCGCCTGGTGGCGGCATGAGCAACAGTTCCTGCTGCACGCGCGCACCATCGTCGTTGTTGTCTCGCTGCTGCTCCAGCAGATTCAGGTACTGACGTGCGGCATCCACCACGCCGCCTGGGACGCCAGCCAGCTTGGCCACCTGCAGGCCGTAGCTTTGGTTTGCCGGACCTTGTTTTACTGCGTGCAGAAAAATCAATTCCTCGCCATGCTCGGTGGCATCCAGATGCACGTTCGCACAGCCCTCAAGTTCATCCGCCAGCGAGGTCAGCTCAAAATAGTGGGTGGCGAACAGGGTGAATGCGTGCAGACGCTGCGCAATGTAGCGCGCGCAGGCCCAGGCCAGCGACAGGCCATCAAAGGTGCTGGTGCCGCGGCCGACCTCGTCCATTAACACCAGGCTGCGATCGCTGGCATTGTTCAGAATGTTGGCAGTCTCACTCATTTCCACCATAAACGTAGACTGTCCGCCCGCGAGATCGTCAGAGGCGCCAATGCGGGTAAAGATACGGTCCAGCGGCCCCAGTGTGACGGCATCGGCCGGTACAAAACTGCCGGCGTGGGCCAGCACGGCGATTAACGCGGTCTGGCGCATATAAGTTGATTTACCGCCCATATTAGGGCCGGTGATGATCAGCATTCGTGTTTGCTCATCCAGTGCTACATCGTTGGGGACAAAAACGTCGGTGAGCATTTTTTCCACTACCGGATGTCGGCCCGCCTGAATCTGTACGGTGGGTTCGTCGGTAAGCGTCGGACGGCACAGGCTTAGTGTCTCAGCGCGCTCGGCCAGATTGGTGAGCATGTCGATACGCGCGAGCGCGCTCGCCATCTCCTGCAGTGGCCCCAGGTACTCGATCAGCGATTCGATTAACTGCTCCCACAGCGCCTTCTCGCGTGTTAACGCCCGCTCGCGTGCTCCCAGTATTTTGTCCTCGAACTGCTTTAGCTCTTCGGTGATGTAGCGCTCAGCGCC
>CBDUQI010000204.1:0-10796 GCA_965369325.1 uncultured Gammaproteobacteria bacterium | reverse complement strand
GGCTCCCCCGGCTCATATTGCCATGTCCGGGCCGATTCAACCACACCGTCGTTCATGAACGCGTGAGTACTACTGGCGACTTCAATGTTCTGCGGGGTACCGTCCGCATTCAAAATCAGATCAAGGCTCACCACCCCGTAGCGCTCCGGTGTCTCGGTCTGGCATTTGTCCAACTGCTCGCCGCTCTGATCAATCTGCGGGCACGGCGGCGGGGCGCGAAATGCAAACACCTGCTGCACGCGCGCCGGGGCCAACACACCGTCGACCCGCCGGGGGGCAAAACTCCATCCGGAAATCGCATCCAGCGCCGCCTGCTCGAACACCCCGGCAGGTTCCGCCTGTCGCACTTGTACGTTGACCGCACGGCCGTCCGTCAGCACGTCCAGTTGCACCAGCGCGTAGCCGTTCAGGCAGGCCTCCATAGCGGCGGCTGGGTAATCGGGCGTATTCGTTTCAACCGCAAACGGCCCAAATACACCGAAGTCCGGTCCGATCACCGGTTGCCCGGGCACGGGCTGGGCGGGCGCATCCTGGGCGCCAGCGACAGCGTTTGCGAGGCACAGCCCCAAACCAATACAGGGCAGCTTCCAACTTCTCATTCAGGGGTCTCCAAACTTCTCACTTGTGCGCGCAGCCTACCTGTCCGATTTGGGTAGCAGCAGGCATGACGCAGTTTTTTACCGTTTCGCGGAATCCTTGGCCGCTTGCTCATCACGCACCCGCATCAGCCCTTCCTGGGCGGTGGAGCAGACCAGACGACCCTCGCGAGTATAAACACTGCCACGCGCCAAGCCGCGGGCACCGGCCGCGCTGGGGCTGTCAAATACGAACAGCAGCCATTGATCCATCCGCGCCGGATGATGGAACCACATCGCGTGATCCAGACTGGCCAGCTGCACACGGGGGTCCATGGAAGACAGACCGTGTGGCAGCATCGCAGTTCCGACCAGGTAGTAATCGGAGACGTACGTCATCAGGCAACAATGCAACTGCGGGTCGTCCGGCAACGGCTCAACGGTGCGGAACCAGAAATGCTGCAAAGGCTTGCGCGGACTGGTGTCCGTGTAATCCCAACGCTCGACCGGGCGAAACTCGAACGGCGCGGTGTGTTTCAAAAAACGGCGCATCTTTACCGGCATTTGCGCCGGCAACTCATCGCTCCAGCCCCCAGCGGCGGCGAGCGATTCCGGCGGCGGCACATCAGGCATGCCGCTCTGGTGCTCCAGGCCACCCTCCGGCGCCTGGAAAGACGCGGCCATATTCAAAATTGGCTTGCCGTGCTGAATCGCCACCACCCGACGATTGGAAAAACTCAAGCCGTCGCGCGCACGGTCCACATCAAACACAATGGGAAAATTGATATCGCCCGGGCGCACAAAATACCCGTGCAGCGAGTGACACACTCGCTTGGTGACGGTCTGATACGCGGCACTGAGGGCCTGTGCCAGCACCTGGCCGCCAAACACCCGACGACTACCAATATCGCGGCTCTCACCCCGAAACAGGTTGCGCTCCAGGCGCTCCAGCGTCAGCAAACCCAGCAGGTCTTCGGTGGGTGATATATCGGGGCGATCAGGCATCGGCGGATGGTATCACGCCTGATAAAACCCCAACGCAACGAAATGCATACCTGGCGCATCTAAACAAATGCAACGCAGGGCCATGCGCTTTACGCTCGTGCCGGGGAAAATTCTTTCACCCCGCGACGAACCTCGGGCCAGCGCGGCAGTCTACATTGGCGGGAGTCGGGTATCGGGTCGCCGGCGCAGTGCAAGCGCGCCGTAGCAAGACCTCAGCCTTGGGAGAGAATATCAATGAACATAACCCGATCCAGCATCGAGCACGGACCGGCGGTGCTGGTAGGCGTGGCGATCATCGCACTGTTCGGTGTACTAGCCCTGCGCTCGCTGCCTATCCAGCTACTGCCGATTCTCTCGCAACCGCAGATCACCGTGTTCAACAACTGGCGCGAGGCGGCCCCACAGGAGATGGAGGCCAACATTGTTGAGCCGCAGGAACAGCTGCTGCGCCGTACTCCCGGCGTGCTGGACATTACCAGCAACATCGGACGCGGCTTTGGCTCCATCACCCTGACATTCTCGGTTGAGACCGATATGCAGCAGGCGCTGATTTCGGTCATCAACAACCTGAACCAGGCGCCGCCGCTGCCGGTGGACGCCAACGAGCCGTTTATTGCCGCTGGCGCAGGCTTTGATGCGCCCAACGCGGCGACCCTGCTGATCCGCCCGCTGCCGGACAATCCCAACCAGGATCTGTACGACGAGCAGTATCAAAAAGTGATCGATACTGTCGTCGAACCGCGCCTCAGTCGCATTCCCGGCATCGCGCAAGTAAACCTGCAAGGCCAGCGTCCACGCGAGGTACACATCGAGTTTGACCCCTACCGAGCGGCCGCGCTAGGGGTGAGCATTGGCGATATCACTAATGCTGTTTCCCGCGCCAACGATGTCTCCGGCGGCTTCGCCGATGTCGGGCGGCGACAGTACACCGTGCGCATCGTCGGGCAGTACGAAGTGGCGCAGCTGGGTGAGATGATCATCGGCTGGAGTGGCGATCGGCCGATTCATCTGAACGAAGTGGCTGAGGTCACCATACAACTTACTCAACGTCGCGGGCTGACGATGCGCAATGGCTACCCCGCGTACTACATTACGATCCAGCGTGATCACGGGTCTAATACTGTCGATATCGTCGATAGCATTAACGCGGCCATCGCAGAGCTTAACGACGGCGCGCTGGCCGAGGCCGGGCTCACCATGGACCTGAGCTTTGATGCCTCGGTCTACATCCGCCGCGCGTTGGCGTTGGTGAAAAACAGCCTGGGGCTGGGGGTGTTGCTGGCCATCGGCGTGCTCTGGTTTTTTCTGCGCGACCGGCGCGCCACAGCGATCATTGCCACCGCCATTCCAGTATCGCTGCTGGTCGCGTTTGTGGCACTGCAAGTGTTTGGCCTGAGCCTCAATGTCATCTCTCTGGCCGGGCTGGCTTTCTCGGTGGGATTGGTGCTGGACGCGGCCATCATTGTGCAGGAGAACATCGTGCGTTATCGCCAAGCTGGCATGCGCACGCTAGAGGCAGTGATCGAAGGCGCGCGCCAAGTGCGCGGCGCACTGTTCGCCTCCACCGTGACCACGATCGCCATTTTCCTGCCGGTGATGTTCATGAAAGGCCAGGAGGGGCAGATGTTCGGCGATCTGGCGCTCACCCTGTCCATCGCCGTACTGGCCTCCTTTGTGGTCGCACTGACGGTGCTGCCTTTAGCCAGCGCGTACTTGCTAGCGGGCAATGGCCAGGCGGACCCGCGCGAGCACTGGTGGGCCTGGGTTACCCGAACCGTCATGCGCCTGACCGATGGCGCACGGTGGCGTACAGTATGGATCGTCGGGCTGATCGGGGGGTCCATCGCCGTGGCCACCCTGCTCATGCCCAAAGCAGACTTTTTGCCCTCGGCCAGCGCCGATGCCACCCAAAGTTTCTTCAATGTGCCGCCGGGCGTCACCCTGGATGTGTTCGAAAAAGAGATCGCTGGGGTTATTGTCGAACGCCTGCGCCCGCACATGGAGCACAAGGAAAAGCCGTATATCAAAGGCTATAACCTATCGATGTTCGGCAACTTCAACATTCTCTATCTTTATCCGCAGGAACCCGATGAGGTGGAGCAATTCCTAGCGCTGTTGCGCGGGCCGTTGTTAAGCGGCATCCCCGACACCCAGACCTTCGTCAGCCGCGCCTCGCTGCTGGGCATCGGCTTCAACGGCGGGCGCACGATCAATGTGAACCTGCAGGGACCGGACATCGCACGGCTGATGGACGCGGCCCGGATTGGGCTGCCCAAAATCAACGAACTCATCCCAGGTGCCACGGTGCGGCCGGTGCCATCACTCTCGCTGGCGGAACCGGAGCTGCAACTGGAACCGGATGACCGGCGCATCACCCAGGCCGGGTTGGATCAGCGCACCGTCGCGACCGCTGTACGAGCGATGACCGGCGGGCTGTTTATCGGCGAGTACTTTGACGGCAACGATCGGCTGGACATGCTGCTCAAAGCCGGGCAGTGGCGCACGCCGGAAGAATTGGCCGCGATGCCACTGAGCACGCCGCTGGCCGGCATTCAGACGATTGGTGAGTTGACCAAGATCCGTCGCGCGGTCGGGCCCACTCAGCTGCAGCGCATTGACGGCCAACGCACCATCAGCCTGCAGGTACTACCGCCGGAAACCATGACGGTAGAGGAAGCGCTAGATATCTTGCGCGAGCAAGCAGGGCCAGTGCTGCAAGACGCCCTGCCGGCTGGCTATTCTGTGCACTACCGCGGCAGCGCCGACCGCCTGGAAGCCGCACTGGCGGACATGCTGAAGAACTTCGTGCTCGCGATCATCATCCTGTTTCTGGTGATGGCCGCTATTTTCCGCTCACCGCGCGACAGCCTGCTGGTGCTGATGGTGATGCCGCTAGCGCTGGCCGGCGGGGTCGGGGCGCTGGCACTGCTCAACCTAGTCACCTATCAGTCGCTGGACCTGCTCACCATGATCGGCTTCATCATTCTGCTAGGTTTGGTCGTAAACAATGCCATCCTGCTGGTAAGCCAGACGCGGGACGGGGAGACCGAGGGCCTGAGCCGTCGCGATGCGGTGGAGCAGGCGGTGCGGGTGCGCGCGCGACCGGTGTATATGAGCACTTTAACCAGCATTTTTGGCATGCTGCCGCTAGCCTTACTTCCGGGTGTCGGCTCGGATATTTACCGAGGCCTGGCCATCGTCATCGTCGGCGGCATGATCATCAGCATGTTCTTCACCCTGATCCTGATGCCGAGCCTGCTGCGTGTGGGCGAACAGGGCGGGGTGCTGGCGCGGATCGGTCTCAACCGGGCACCGCGCAGCCCACTGATGCCAGACCCATCTAGCGCATCACCCCCCAACAGCGAATGAGCACCCTAGTGAGGCTAAGCGAAGCTATGCGATTAACCTACCGCAACGTCCCCACCCGTGTGCCCGGCCAGGGAGGCCTGGGCCAGGCACACCACGGCCTACGCTGCGCCGCAATGCTAAGCGCAGCCCTTTGCCTGTTCGCGCCGCTTGCTGCCCAAGCTCAGGGCGAGCCCCCGGCCAGTTCAGTGCTGGTCAGCGAGGTGCAGGCACTGGCTATTGTGCCCACGGTGCCAGTCTCGGCCACCGTCTACAGCCGCAATGACGTACAGATTACGGTGGGCATCGACGGCCAACTCACTTACGTGGCGGAACCCGGCACCTATGTAAAAAAGGGCGAGGTGCTGGCCTCAATAGATGAGGGACCGTTGAAGCTGCAACTCACTGAGCAGCGCGCGCTAGCCAAGCGCGCAGATGCCCAGCTCACCTTTCTGAACAGCCAACTGATACGCCAACGCAGCCTAGCCAAAACAGACGACCTTTCCGCTAACCAGGTGGAGGAGACCGTCTCGAACCGGGACGTCGCTGCCAGCGATCGTGCCATTGCGCAGGCGCGCTTGCGCCAGATTGAAGACCAGATCGCACGCTCGGTGGTACGCGCGGCATTCAACGGTGTGGTGGTAGAGCGGATGCGCCGCGAGGGCGAGGATGTCGGGCGCGGCACGGTGGTCGCCCGGATTACCGATATTGAGCAACTGGAGGTCCGCGCCTTTGTCCCGCTCAAGTATGCCGGGCGCGTGGTCGCGGGCGATGAGCTGACGTTGTTCGGGTACGAATCGCGCCACACCGGCACCATCCGCACCCTCATCCCGGCGGCTGATCCGCGCTCGCAGACTTTTGAAGTGCGGATTGACTTGCCGAGCAGCGACGACGCGACGAGCGGTTGGACCGTGGGCCAACTGGTGAGCGTTTCGGTACCGATCAAAGCCGCAACCGCTGGCCTGGCGGTGCCGCGCGACGCCCTCATCCTGCGGCAGGATGGCACTTACGTGTTTCGCATTGATCAGGACAACCTGGCCCAGCGGGTGGCAGTCAGCCTGGGCGACAGTCAGGGCGACATGGTTGCGGTCACCGGCGACCTTGATGCTGGCGATCGCATTGCGATTCGCGGCGGCGAATCCCTGCGTGACGGGCAAACGGTAACCATCGTCGCCTCGCCGGTCGCCAGCACCTCAGCGGCCGCTCCGTAACCCCGATCACCAGCATCTGCATAGGTCGGCGAAGATGCGGCGCAGGCGGCTTGGCATCGCCTGGCGCCAAGCCTGGGCGTCGTAATATCCGCCGGCCTGCGTCTGCGGCAATTACGACGTCAAATACGGCGGGCGCGACAAGTGCGCAACCCAGCAGGCGCGAGTGCTAACATCCCCGCTCTGTTGAATACCGACTGCATCGCTGGGCCCGCTCATGTCACGTTTTGCCATTGGTATCGACACCGGCGGCACTTACACCGATGCCGTCATTGTCGATACCGAACACGCCATAGTCATCGCAACGGCCAAAGCCGCCACCACGCACGGCGAACTGAGCCTGGGCATCCATCAGGCATTGCGCCGGGTGCTGACACAAGCACAAGAAAAGGTAGCGCCGGCGGACATTGCCTACGTGTCTATCTCCACCACACTTGCGACTAACGCGCTGGTGGAAGGGCACGGGTGTGCGGTCACCGTGTTTCTCATTGGTTTTAACGATGCGATGGCCCAGCGCTCGCGCATCAGCCAAGCGATTCCCGACGCCAACGTGGTCCGGATATCCGGCGGGCATACCTACACGGGTGAGCCGCAGGCACCGCTAGACGGCGATGCGATACGCGCGGCACTGGCGGGCAAACCCGGTGAGGCCGACGCGTATGCCGTCGCCGCCCACTACGGCGTGCGCAACCCCACTCATGAGCGGCAGGCCCAACAGTTGGTCTCGCAACTCACTAACGCGCCGGTCACCGCGTCTTGCGATCTGTCCGCTTCTCTGGACGGCCCTCGGCGCGCCCTAACCGCCGCGTTTAATGCGCGCATTATTCCGCTGCTGGTAAACCTGCTTGATGGCGTCGCGCAGGCGATGCGTCAGTGTCAGGTGGATGCACCTATTCTTATCGTGAAAGGCGACGGCGCGGTGGCCGATGCAAAGGCGATCGTGCAACAGCCCATCGAGACCATCCTGTGCGGTCCCGCCGCGAGTGTTATCGGCGCCCGCTTTCTGGCAGGGTTGTCAGACTTTGTTATCGCCGACATTGGCGGTACCACCTGCGATGTGGCCACGGTGCGACAGGGTTGGCCGCGGCTTAGTCCGCACGGTGCGAATGTCGGGGGCTTTCGCACCCTGGTACAGGCCATCGATATGCACACCAGCGCGCTGGGCGGCGACAGCGAGGTGCAGATTGACGCCCAAGGCGTTGTGCAACTGCAAGCCCATCGCGTGATCCCCATTAGTATGCTGGGCGCACAGTGGCCGCAGATCACCACTAACCTGAAGCATGCGCTGGGCGCCAGCAGCGGCATGCTGTACGCCTGCCACTACATCGTGCCCACGACCGGGCAGGCGGGTGCGCTGGGCATCACAGACCCGCGCGACCGCCAATTCTTCCAACGCCTTAAGCCAAACGAGCCGACCGCACTGCGCGAGGTGATCGACGGTGCCGCCGATCGCGCATGCCTGCGGCGTCTGAGCCAACGTGGTCTGGTACGCCAGAGTGGCTTTACCCCCAGCGATGCCGCGCACGTACTTGGCCTGCAGTCACAATGGGCGAGCGAGGCCGCCCTGTATGGATGCGAGCTACTCGGTCGGGCCAGCGGACGGGTAAGCGGCAAAGACGTGGCACCGCAACTACGCCAGGTGGCGCAGGAAGTGCGCGAGGCGGTGGCGGAAAAAAGCACCCGACTGCTGATCGAGCAGCTTGGCGGACAGCGTTTTGCCCAGGATGACCCGTTGATTGAGGCGGTTGCCCGGAAGCATCCGCGGATGGGCGATTTAACTGTTCAGTTGACCCCGACGATGCCACTCGTAGCGGTGGGTGGCCCCGCGGCGATCTTCTTCGAAGGCGTCGGCGAGCGGCTCAATTGTCAGGTGCACGTGCCCAAGCACGCAGAGGTGGCTAACGCTGTCGGCGCAGCCGTCGGCCACATCAAGGTAGAGAGCGTGATTGAGGTAACGTTGGCCGAAGACGGTGCCTACCTGGTGCACGGGCCCGATTCGCCCAGCCGCTTTGACGCTGCCAGTGAGGCGCTCAGGCATGCGCAGCACCTAGCGTGCGAGAACATGACCCGGCAGCTACACGCGCAGGGTGGTGCACAAAGCACCCAGATAGACATCAAGGTGGATCGAATCGACGTGCCCGGGGCGGTCGGCGAAAACAGCCTGATCAGTGCGCGCATTTGCGCCTACGCACAGAGCCGGCCCGTTTAGCAGGACGTCGCGCGCTGACACGTTGTGGTCGCGCAACATAGTGGACGGCATCCGGGGTTGCTGGGTGTAGGCGAAAAAAAGGGCGATCGCGCCCAACGTCCGAAAACGATAGAAACGATCGCCCGCTTCCCCCCCAAGGAATCCAGTCAGGCTAAGGCTGCGGGTGCATGCTGCTCGCGCCTCCGGCCGGTCGCAATGTCTTCAGTCAACCTGATTTATGCTCTGTGACATCGCTGTCGGGGTGTATTGGTACCACCATATGAAGATTTTGTGAAGCACTATTTTCGCGCTATGTATAACGCATTGCACCAATCTGAGGACCTCAACCGCCAGCAACGGTCAACAAGCCGAGGCCCGTCACCAGAGGCTATCGCGACACGAGCCCAGGTCAGGCACCGTCGCCAGACAGGCGCCCTTTCGAATACGACAGGTACGCGACGGCTTGCTCGGCCTCCCCTTCAACGCCGGAAATTCCCGTAGGCATAAAGAAAAATAATATTCACGCGGGCCGACGCTGAACGCCCCACTTGTCTCGATGCGCCATGTTGGTATTCCACCACGCGGGGCAATCAGGCGTGCCGGTTGTTGTCGCGTATGCAGTCTGTCCATCCCGTTAGCAGGATGCCTAAAGCGAACGCTCGGCCATAACTCATCCGGAATCTGTCGCACCGCAATGTTGCGAATTTGGTTAGGCGAGCGACAACTTTGCGCACATTTGCGCAGCCTCACTCGGATAGTGCTCCGGCGCGCGGGTCCGAACGGACTTTAAGCACCTCAATCGCCTTCTCGATCTAATCAGGTCAGCTGATTAAAGCAATTGACTTAGGTGCGCCCGTAAGTAAGCATTGCCCTAAATGCGAAATGACTCGACCCGTGACAAGCTCAAACGCGGCGCGCGAGCGCTGTTCTCTGAACGTGGCATAGATAACGTGACCACGCGGGAGATCGTACGGGCGGCTGGGCAAAAAAATGCCGGCTCGCTGCATTACTACTTCCGCACCAAAGAGGCACTGGTGCGTGAACTGGTACGCGATGGCGCGCGGGCGCTGGATGCCGAGCGCGCCCGGCGGCTGGAGAGGGTACTGGGCCGGTCGCCCGAACCCACCGCACGGGAATTAATCGAGGTGATCGTCCTACCCGCCATCTGCTTCAGCGACACCGCAGAGGGGCTGGGGTACATTCGCTTCGCCACCCTGCTGCAGATGAACCACCGCGCCTTGCTGCGCGAGGCATTGGGAAATGAAAACCGCACCTACGATCACTGCATGGCGCTGCTGGCCAAACGCCTGTGCGGCGTCCCAGAGGGACTGCTCAAGCAACGCCTTGCCTTTGTCGGACAGTTCATCAGCGCCAGCTTGTCTGCGCGCGAGGCGGCAATGGCTTCCGGGGATCGGGCGGCGCAGTTCTGGGCCCGCGAGCACACCACCGACAACCTCATCGACTCCATCGAGAACATGTTGACCGGCCCTGCCTCGCTAAGCACGCAACGACGATATGGCGCACTGGCGAGCGCACCCGCCGCCAGCCAGCCGCGGGGCAGTCTCGCGGCCACATCCGCCCCGCAAGGAATGGAGCGATGAGCACGGCGCCCCCCACGAGTACCCAGCACAAACCGGAAAGACCGCGCGCAACGTCCATAGACCGATTATCGGTGTCTATGCATTTCGTCACCAAATGCGTTGAGCTGGTGACCGCGCAGCCAACCGGCAAGACCGATGAACTGCTGCGTCTGAGTGGTATCTCGCCGCGCTTGCTGGAAGCCGGCAGCCGCGCCCGAGTAACCGTCGAGCAGTTCTCGCGGGTGTATCTAAACACTATGCGGGCATGCGAAGACGAGACGCTGAAAGGGCTGGATCGCCCTACTCTGCCCGGCACCTTCGCCTTTGGCTGCAACAGTATTATCCATCGCAGCACAGTGGGCGAGGCGCTCACCCAGATGGCCGAGTTTTACAATTTGCTGGATACCGGCATTCACTACCGTGTGCATACCGAGAACGGCCAGACCCACTTCGAGTGGCACCGCGACCCGCAGCTCCCGGCCCTGCGCCCGGAGATTTATGAAAGCATGATGATGACGGTTCACCGCCTCGCCAACTGGCTAATCGCGCGCCATATTCCGTTGGATCAGGTGACCGTGCCGTATCCGGCCCCGCGGCATGCAGATGAGTACCGCCATCTGTTTTTTGGTCACCCCATCCACTTTGAGAGCGAGCGTGCCAGCCTGTGCTTTGCGGCGGTGTTCGCGGCCGAGCCGTTGCGTCAGGATGAGCGCACGCTGAACGATTTTCTGCGGCGCGCCCCGCTCAGCTTCCTGCAGCAGAACTATGAGAAAGCCGGCTACGGCTCACGGGTGCGCACCATGATCCGCCCCCACGTGCAGCAGTTCCCCTCGTTCGAAGATGTTGCTCAGCGGCTGGAGTTGCATCCGCGCACCCTGTGGCGCCGACTGAAAAA